>JAYTIV010000140.1:0-23144 GCA_043731625.1 Flavobacterium sp.
AAGATCAGTAAATTCAGTTGCTAAAAGAGCAAGAAGAAAAAAGATAATGAAGCAAGCCAAAGGTTTCTTTGGTCGTCGTAAAAACGTTTGGACAGTTGCTAAAAACGCGGTGGAGAAAGCAATGTGCTATGCTTACCGTGATAGAAAACAAAATAAGAGAAATTTCCGTGCTTTATGGATTCAACGTATCAACGCTGGAGCTAGATTGGAAGGAATGAGTTATTCTCAATTTATGGGTAAAGTGAAAAAGCATAATATCGAATTGAACCGTAAAGTTCTTGCCGATTTAGCGATGAATCACCCAGATGCTTTCAAAGCAATACTTAATAAAGTAAAATAAACGTTTTATCAACTCAATTTAGAATTACTTACTTATATCAAAAAACCCAATCGAAAGATTGGGTTTTTTATATTATAAAGATACTATTATTTAAGAAACATCTACAGTTGTTCTATCTGCAATTTCTTTATAAGTACCGTTTTCTAACTTTTCGCGAATAGCATCAAATGCTGAAAGTGTTTCTTCAATATCTGATAAACTATGTGATGCAGTAGGAATCATACGTAATAAAATAATTCCTTTTGGAATAACAGGATAAACTACAATTGATAAAAAGATACCATAATTTTCTCTCAAATCATTTACCATAATCATCGCTTCTGGAATACTACCTTCAAGATAAACAGGAGTTACACAAGTATTCGTATCGCCAATATTAAAACCGTGTGCCTTTAAACCACTTTGTAGCGCATTTACGTTTTCCCAAAGTTTGTCTTTTAACTCCGATGAGTTTCTTAGTAATTCTAATCGTTTTAAAGCGCCAACAGTTTGAATCATTGGTAATGCTTTGGCAAACATTTGAGAACGTAAATTATATTTTAAATAATCAATAATGTCTTTATCAGCTGCAATAAAAGCACCGATACTCGCCATTGATTTTGCAAAAGTCGAAAAGTAAACATCTATTTGGTCTTGTACACCTTGTTCTTCTCCAGCTCCAGCACCAGTTTTTCCTAATGTCCCAAATCCGTGAGCATCATCAACCAATAATCTGAAATTGTATTTTTGTTTTAAAGCTACAATTTCTTTCAATTTTCCTTGTTGACCGCGCATTCCAAAAACACCTTCGGTAATAAATAGAATTCCACCACCAGTTTCTTCTGCCATTTTTGTAGCACGTTGCAAGTTTTTTTCCATACTCTCAACATCATTGTGTCGGTAGGTAAAACGTTTCCCCATATGCAAACGTACACCATCAATAATACATGCGTGTGCGTCAACATCATATACAATAATATCATTTTTAGTTACTAATGCATCAATAGTAGACATTATTCCTTGGTATCCAAAGTTCAATAAATAGGCAGACTCTTTCATTACAAAAGCTGCCAATTCTTTTTCTAATTGTTCGTGAGCATCTGTATGACCTGACATCATTCGTGCTCCCATAGGATAAGCTGCACCATATTGAATTGCTGCATCAGTGTCTGCTTTTCTAACTTCGGGATGATTGGCAAGTCCTAAATAATCATTCAAACTCCAATTCAAAATATTTTTTCCGTGAAATTGCATTCTTGGTCCAAGTTCTCCTTCTAATTTTGGAAAAACAAAATATCCTTCTGCTTGTGATGCCCATTTTCCTAATGGTCCTTTATTGTTTTGAATTCTTTCGAATAAATCTTTTACCATAATGCTATGTGTCTAAAACTTAAAATTTTTGAAGTTGCAAAATTAAGTAATTCTGTTTAATTTGAGGTCTAATTTTAAATAATTTTGAACAGAAAAGAAGTAAAAAACAAACACAATGATTTCAGCAAACTTATTTCAAGTTGTTTTCAAAATTGACATCAAAAATATTTGTAAATGCATTTTTTATAGTACTATCAGCATTGAGTAGAATAGTTCGGTGTACTTTTGTTATTGCCCATTTTGATTTTAAATCTTCAAAATTATGAGCTCTATATTCTGGAATTCCTTCGAAGTTATATTTTGATAATATGCCATTCCATTTGTCTTGATCATTGTCTAAGTTAATAGCAATAAATTGATAATCGGGATGTTTTGATTTTAAATCCATTATTTTTTTATGCACTCCTATCAAATGAGAAGTTAGATTTTCTGTCCAAAAGAAAATTACTGTTTTCTTTTTGGCAATACTATTTGAGGAGAACACAATGCCTTTAGGATCAACTAGGTTTACTTCCGGTAATAGGTTGCCTTCTTTTAATAATTGAATAGCATTTCCAATTTTCAAAATTTCATTCTTCTGACTTTTATCAGTAGAATATTTTTTATAAATGTCTAAAAACTTTTGGTTGTTAATCACATTTTGATCTTCAAGCAAATAGGTAAAAGCAATGTTGTTTAATATCGTGTTTTTTACTTTTTCGTTTTTAATTAAGGTATCAGCAATATTCAGTTTGTTGATATTTATTTTTAATGCTAAATCTAATTCCGTGAAATGATTGTGATAGTTGATGGCTCCCGTATTATTCAACATATTTGATAAATACATCACATAAGGTGAAAAACCTGTCAATTCGGAACTATTCAAATCTATATTTTTTCTGAAATCATAATAATTTTTAGGCAACTGATCACAAATATCAATTCCGCTTCTAATTTTATGTATGTTGGGATACATTTCTTTTTTAGAATAATAATGAAAGTCTAAAGCTGCCTTGGCAAAACGATCAAAATCATCACTCCATTTTATCTCTTCTTTTTTATGTTTATAAAATTGAGTTAATTTTTTATAGGTAGAATCGATAGTTTTGTTAAACTTCGGAATGTCATAATCAAAAATATCAAAATAAGTATTCTTATCATTTTCATTTTTTAGATATAAATCCATTAGGAAATTATTTTTTTGGTCTCCTCTTCCGCAAAAAACTATTGATTCATCAAAATTTTTAGAATTGATATGAACCATTATACTATCATTTTTATCAAAATAAACATACTGATATTCAGGTTCATTTTTAAAAGTGTATAAACCTGGTGTAAGCGAATCAAATTTGATAAAAAAGCGATTGTCCTTGTCTAATTTTATACTATCAATAACCTCTGCATCCTTAAGAAATAGAACGTATGGAGCAGTAGGACTGGTTACTTCACCACCAAAATAAGCTGTAAAATTATCAGCTTTAAACTCTTTATTACAAGATGAAAAAAGGAATGAAATTATCAATGAAAGTGATAATGAAAAGTATGTTTTAAATTTATACATATAGTAAATACTGGATAACAAAAATATTCAGTTGTATTGATTATTTCTGTTAATGCATCGTTAAATGTAACAAAGCAATTTAGAATGTGAAATATCTCCTTTCAGAACACTCAAAAATTAAAGAGTTATGCTTACTTTTGCAAAAAATTTTTATACTCAAGAATCTATGTTAACAGTAAATAATTTATCTGTTCAATTTGGCAAAAGAATATTATTTGATGAAGTGAATACCACTTTTACTCACGGTAATATATATGGTGTTATTGGAGCAAATGGAGCTGGAAAATCTACTTTTTTAAAAATAATTGCAGGTGATATTGACCCAACTTCAGGACATATTCATTTAGAGCCAGGAAAAAGAATGTCTGTCCTGAACCAAAATCACAATATGTTTGATGAGCATACTGTTCTAGAAACTGTGATGATGGGAAACAAAGTCTTGTTTGCCGTAAAAAAGGAAATGGATGAATTGTATCTGGATTATAATGATAAAAATGCTGATAGAATAGGTGAGTTGCAAGTTCAGTTTGAAGAAATGAATGGTTGGAATGCCGATTCTGATGCTGCAGCAATGCTATCGAATTTAGGAATTTCTGAAGAATATCATTACACTTTGATGGGTGATTTAGATGGAAAACTAAAAGTGCGTGTCTTACTAGCACAAGCCCTTTTTGGAAATCCAGATGTCTTGATTATGGATGAGCCAACCAATGATTTGGATTTTGAAACTATTGCTTGGTTAGAAAATTTCTTAGCCAATTATGAAAATACCGTTATTGTTGTTTCGCATGACAGGCACTTTCTAGATGCCGTTTGTACGCATATTTCGGATATCGATTACAGTAAAATAAACCATTATTCTGGAAATTATACTTTCTGGTACGAATCAAGTCAATTAGCAGCCAAACAACGCGCACAACAGAACAAAAAAGCAGAGGAAAAGAAAGCCGAATTAGAAGAATTTATTCGTCGTTTTTCTGCCAATGTAGCCAAGTCAAAACAAGCTACTTCACGTAAAAAAATGATTTCAAAATTGAATATTTCTGAAATCAAACCTTCTTCACGTCGTTATCCTGCTATTATTTTTGACCAAGAACGCGAAGCTGGAGACCAAATATTAAATGTTCAAAACCTAAGCGCTTCTACCGATGGTGATGTGTTGTTTACCAACGTCGATTTGAATATGGCAAAAGGAGATAAAATTGTTTTATTTTCTAAAGATTCTCGAGCTACAACTGCTTTTTATGAAATTTTGAATGGGCATCAAAAACCAGATTCTGGTACTTATGATTGGGGAGTTACCACCAATCAAGCTTATTTGCCAGTTGATAATCATTCGTTTTTTGAAAACGATTATACACTAGTAGATTGGTTGCGTCAGTGGGCAAAAACCGAAGAAGAAAGAGAAGAAGTAAATATTAGAGGGTTTCTAGGAAAAATGATTTTTTCTGGCGAAGAAGCACTCAAAACCAGTCGTGTATTGTCTGGAGGAGAAAAAGTACGTTGTATGCTCTCTCGAATGATGATGGAACGTGCCAATGTCTTGATGCTAGACGAACCAACGAATCACTTAGACTTAGAGTCGATAACGGCATTCAATAATTCACTTAAAAACTTTAAAGGTTCTGTGATTTTCACCACACATGATCACGAGTTTGCACAAACTGTGGGAAATAGAGTAGTAGAGCTTACACCAAAAGGCGTGATTGATCGTTACATGACTTTTGATGATTATTTAGACGATGAAAAAGTACAAGAATTGAGAGTAAAAATGTATTCTTAATTATATTTTATAAATAAATAAAACTCCTAAGTGAAAGCTTGGGAGTTTTTTGTTTAGGTTAGGATGTATACTTATGCCTTTAGGTAATTTTTTATAAGTTAATTTTATTTGAAAGATTATTTTAATTAAATTCATTAATTGTTGAAATATTTAAAAGCATCAAAACAATTTTCACTACTCAATAAAAATCACTATTTTTACCTCCCAAACAACACTTCGCTATGAGTCAAAAAATATTGCTCACTTCAAAAGAAGTCAATATCATTCTCCATCGTTTGGCTTGTCAGTTAATCGAGAAACATCTTGATTTTTCAGATACCGTTTTAATAGGGATTCAACCACGTGGTATTTTTCTTGCCGAACGTCTTTGCACCTTGCTCAAAGAAGAGTATCACATCCAGAAAGTATCTTTGGGTTATCTAGATATTACTTTTTTTAGAGATGATTTTAGAAGAACCAACAAACCACTCGAAGCCAACAAAACCCAAATAGATTTTCTTGTTGAGAATAAAAAAGTAATTTTTATAGACGATGTATTATATACAGGACGTAGTATTCGTTCTGCACTTACTGCCATACAATCTTTTGGGAGACCATCAGAAATTGAGTTATTAGTACTTATTGATAGACGTTTTAGCCGTCATTTGCCTATACAACCTGATTATCGTGGTCGCCAAGTAGATGCTATCAACAACGAGAAAGTAAAAGTATGTTGGCAAGAACAAGATGGTGAAGATGCCGTTTATTTGATTCCAACAACAGTCAACCAACAACCAGAATCGCATTAAAATGACCGAACTATCAGTACACCATTTACTAGGAATAAAATACCTTCAACCCGAAGATATTCAGCTTATATTTGAAACTGCCGATCATTTTAAAGAAGTGATTAACAGGCCAATCAAAAAAGTACCTTCGTTGCGTGATATCACAATTGCCAATATCTTTTTTGAAAATAGTACGCGAACCAAACTCTCTTTTGAGTTGGCTCAAAAACGACTTTCTGCTGATGTGATAAGTTTTTCTGCAGCGCAATCTTCAGTCAAAAAAGGAGAAACCTTGATTGATACGGTCAACAATATACTTTCGATGAAGGTAGATATGGTAGTCATGCGTCACGCCAATCCAGGTGCAGCTTATTTTTTATCGCAAAATGTAAAAGCAAGTATTATAAATGCTGGTGATGGAGCACACGAACATCCTACACAAGGTTTGCTCGACAGTTATTCTATTAGAGAAAAATTGGGCGATGTAGCTGGAAAAAAAGTGGTGATTGTGGGTGATATTTTGCACTCTAGAGTGGCATTGTCTAATATTTATGCTTTACAAATGCAAGGTGCTACAGTAAAAGTTTGTGGACCAAAAACACTAATACCAAGATATATTGAAAGTTTGGGTGTTACAGTAGAGCCTAATTTGAGAAAAGCGCTAGAATGGTGCGATGTTGCCAATATGTTGCGCGTGCAAAACGAACGAATGGATGTAAATTATTTTCCATCTACACGAGAATATGCCCAACAATATGGTGTTGATAAAGCCTTGCTTGATTCACTCGATAAAGAAATTGTGATTATGCATCCTGGGCCAATCAATCGTGGTGTCGAAATTACAAGTGATGTAGCCGATTCTCAGCAATCTGTTATTTTAAATCAAGTAGAAAACGGAGTTGCCATTCGTATGGCTGTGATCTATTTACTGGCTTCAAAAATTCAATAAATTTATTTATCTAAAAAAAGATTATTCAGCTTTACTAAATAAATTAAAAGTACTAACTTTACTATTCTTTAAATTTGAAAAATCACTGCTATGAAAGTTGAAAAAAAAGGGCATACAGTATTGATTAAAGATACTCAAGGAGATTTGGTTTCGTTTTTAATGAAAGTAACACACGAATATAAATCTTTCGAAAAACATAATATTATTATCGATATTAGTCAACATAAAGATATTACCGTTAAGCAACTAAAAAGTTTTTTGCCGTTATCTAAAATTCATAGAAAAGCTAAAAAATCATTTGTAATTGTTGCAGATGATTGCGATTTTAATGCTATTTCAAGTTTATTATTAATAGTTCCTACAACACTAGAAGCTCATGATATTATTGAAATGGAAGAGATTGAACGAGATTTGGGATTTTAGATTTTACCATTTTTTAAAACATTAAACACCTTTTGAAAGTAACAATACTCGGCTGTTATGCCGCTACACCTAGAACCATTACCAATCCAACATCGCAAGTATTAGAAATTAGAAATAATATGTTTCTTATAGATTGTGCCGAAGGTACTCAAGTTCAATTGCGAAAAAATAAAATCAAGTTTTCAAAGATCAATCATATTTTTATATCTCATCTACACGGAGATCATGTCTATGGTTTGATTGGGTTGGTTTCTACTTTTATGCTGCTCAAACGAGTGAACGATTTGCATATTTATGGTCCAAAAGGAATTAAAGAAATCATTACCTTACAATTACGTTTATCAAATTCTTGGACCACTTATGGATTGTTTTTCCACGAACTAGAAGCTGCAACCTCAGAGATTATTTATGAAGACGAAAAAGTTGTAGTAACAACAATTCCGCTAAAACATAGAATTTATACCAACGGATTTTTGTTTCAAGAAAAAGAAGGTGATAGGAAACTAAATCTAGATGCCATTCAGAATTATGAAATAGAAACGTGTTATTATCAGAAAATTAAAAACGGAAAAGACATTACACTAGAAGATGGAAGGGTTATTGTAAACGAGATGTTAACCTTTGATCCTATTGCTCCCAAAAGTTATGCTTTTTGTTCAGACACCATTTTTGATGAAACAATTGTACCACAAATTACCAATGTAGATGTTTTATATCACGAATCTACTTTTTTGCAAAGCGAAGATGCACTCGCGACACAAACTATGCATACTACAGCCAAACAAGCCGCAACTATTGCACATAAAGCAAATGCAAAACATTTAATTTTAGGACATTATTCTACTAGATATGAAAGCATTGAAAGGTTTAAAGTAGAAGCTCAAACAATTTTTTCAGAAGTCCTTTTAGCAAATGATGGTGTTACATTTGAATTTTAATTTAATTTTACATATCAGAATTATATATCATGAATGATTTAGGCGATTATAGAAAATCCTACGAAAAAAGCGAACTATTAGAAAGTTCAATTCCAGAAGATCCAATCAATTTATTTCACAGATGGTTTTTTGAAGTAAAAGATTTTAATGGTGATGAAGAAGTCAATGCAATGACTGTTTCAACAATAGGTCTTGATGGTTTTCCGAAATCACGAGTAGTATTGTTGAAAAAATATTCTGAAGAAGGTTTTATTTTTTATACCAATTATGATTCAGAAAAAGGAAAAGCAATACTCAACAATCCAAATATTTGTTTGAGCTTTTTTTGGCATTCCTTAGAACGACAAGTAATCATAAAAGGAATTGCTCAAAAAACATCTACAATAGTTTCTGATAATTATTTTGCATCACGTCCTGATGGAAGTAAATTAGGAGCAATTGTCTCTGATCAAAGCAAGGTAATTCCAGATAGATTTTTTCTAGAAAACAAATTGCAAGAACTTGAAATAAAATTTAAAGAAGGAACTATTCCACGTCCAAAAAATTGGGGTGGATTTCTTGTAAGTCCTATTGAGGTTGAGTTTTGGCAAGGAAGACCAAATCGTTTACACGATAGAATCCGGTATAAGCTACAAGAAGACTATCGTTGGAAAATAGAAAGATTAGCTCCATAAATATTAACTTTATATATTAGAAAAGAAAGACCTTCCTATGAGGTCTTTTTTATTTTAATTAAAACTACATTTGAAATTAAATAATTGTAAGAATATTATTTTATTAAAATTAAAAAACGTGTATTTCAACGATTTTATTTTGCACTTAAACGGTAATCGTTGTATCATTGTCTCAAGAAAAAACAACTTAAAGATTTTGCCCCACAATCTACTTTAAACATTAAAACCTACTATTATGAAAACAAATTTACTTAGAGTATTAGTGCCAATGGCATTTATGTTCACTTTGTTATCTTGTTCATCAAACTCAGATGAATTATCAGCCCCAAAACCAGAATTAATTCAAAATTACACGTATTCTACTAATGAGACAGAATTAGTTGATTTAATCAATGAATATAGAGTAAGTAAAGGTTTGCATGTACTTCAAACCATCAATCATATTTCTGCAAAATCAGAAGAACACAACGAATATATGATTGTAAATAAAGTAGTAAACCACGATTTATTTGCAGAACGTTCAGAAAACATCATCGAAGTTTTAGGTGCGGTAAAAGTAAATGAAAACGTAGCATATAACTTTGTTTCACCAAGTTCAGTTTTAAACGCTTGGTTAAGAAGTCCAGGTCATAAAGCAAATATTGAAGGAAACTTTACTCATTTTGGAGTTTCAATCAGAGAAAATGCTACTACAGGAAAAAAATATTACACAAATATCTTTATCAAAAAATAATTAGTATTGAGTTTAATATAATTTGTTTTGTTTTGACAAGAAAACCACTCCTAGGAGTGGTTTTTGACTTTTATAAAGGGTTGTAATTATTTAAATACTTTTCTCTAAAATTATTTTAATAATGGCTTCTCTTGAAAGCACACCAGATTGTCTCCATAATTGTTTCCCGTTTTGAAATAGTATCATTGTAGGAACGCCACGAATTTGATATTGTGCAGCTAGATTTTGATTTTTATCAACATCAATTTTTATGATGCTAATACTATCGGCCAAGCTTACTTTTACGTGTTTTAGTATAGGTGCCAATGTTTGACATGGTCCACACCAAGTTCCAAAAAAATCAACTAATACTGGTTTTTCGGAATTTATAATCGATTGAAATGAATCATTCATAATTTATTTTTTTAAAAAATTAATAAATATGTATTTAGTGAAAACTTAAGAAGCTATTTGGTTTCTATATAAAAAGATGTGGTATCAAAACAAAAACAATCAGCTGCTTTGCTATACAATCTTAATATTTTGATACTTTAATTGTTTTCATTTTTTTTATTTGTATGGATACCAAAAGGTAAATAAAGCGGGCAAAACTAATGAAACTAGTTAATGCAAATAGTATAGCCAAAGCACCTAATATAATTATAACTATCCCATTGATACTATTCATAAAATATAGATCTGCTATAAAAATGCTAAAACAATTCGAATCATTTTATCTGTTGAACCCATATTTTTTTTTCATAATCAAATATTTTAATGTAATTCATTAAAGTTAGTGAATTTAATA
This sequence comes from Flavobacterium sp., assembly GCA_043731625.1. Classification (GTDB taxonomy): domain Bacteria; phylum Bacteroidota; class Bacteroidia; order Flavobacteriales; family Flavobacteriaceae; genus Flavobacterium. Next base: position 10,285 of record JAYTIV010000140.1, read on the forward strand.
AAACAATCAAATTTATATGCAATAACATCTAGATATAGTAATTTGAAGGTTTTAGAAAAATAGGAACAAATGAGTTCTATATTGCCATTGATGACAATAAGAACTATGTAAAGTATAGTAGAATAAAAAGGCTACAACGCTAAACAATTCCGTAATTTTGCACCCTATAAAGCAACAAACACCTACTATGAACCCAACTTTTTCTGACAGCAAACAAATAGGAACCGTAGCCACTTTTTCGGAATTGATCACTACCGATTTTAAAGGAGCAACGAATGCCTTATGCTGGTACCGAAATTTGGAAGGCGATTTTGCAGCACTTGTAGCGCAACTGCAATTGAAAGAAAATAGCACCGAAGTTACTCCCAATGACCTGTTGGCACTCCAACTTTCTGAGCAAGGGAATAACGCTAGGGAAATCATCTTAAATGATTTACAAGTATTAACCGATTTTGGAGCAGCTCCAGTGCTTAACTTGATTAAATGTTACGAACGCGATACCGATTTTGATTTCATTGCAACCGATGTGTATTCCTTTCATGTAGACCGTTCGCCCATAGCCACCGATACTTTTTTATGTACCTATCATGGTGCGGCAAGTGATCTTATTGCCAATGACCAAGCCGTTCAAAAAGTACTGATTCCCGAAATTCGCGCACAACTGAAAGCGCTCCACAACGGTCCAGCAGCCGAGTTTGAAGACTTTTTAAAAGAGCATTATTTCGATTTGCATTATCAGGCGCAACCCAATGCAACGCCAACTAATTTAGGAGTAGGGCATCTGTGGCGCTTGGCAGTAGACCATCCCACCCAACAGGTGTTGCCTTGTATTCACAGAGCACCCATAGAAAAGGAGGGGGAATATCGGTTGTTGTTGATTTGTTAAATAACCTAAATAACCCTATTTTATACCATCATTTAAGGCAGTATGTAAAGAAGCATTAAATTTAAAAACCTCTTTTAAATTCTACTGTTTTATAGCCTATTTTAGAATATGGCATCAAACTATTTGCGATAACATAGAGGCTACTTTGCTTATACCGTACAAGGAATATAGTAATGTAAGAGAAAACAAGATTAGTACCACTTTTAAAAGTTTGTCTTGTCAAGGAATGTTTTTGGAGCTGGGAATTTAGGGCTATTTTAGGAATAGCACTATTGGTTTGGGAATAGGGTAACCAACTAATATAAGATAAAAGACTCAACCACTTCTAGAGGAATATCTGTGTATTGTGAGAATTCATGAATGGTGACCACTTGGTGATCCTTTTTTTTATATACTTCTTTTATCGATTTAATCATATCACGAGCTTTTCTTTGAGAACAGCCAATGATATTCATAACATCTTTGGTTTTGATACAAACTCTATTAGGTATTTTGTTTGTTTTTTGGTTTGTTGTTTCGTTTGGTAACATTAGTAGGATTCTTAATTTTATATTTACTTCTAAATTCAGGCATTATTATTAAACTTTTCATAAAATGATTTTTAGTTATCCAAAATTAAACAATCTTATTATTAGATAGTTAAATATTTATTAACAAAAGTTTGACAAGACAAACCTTATAAAAACTAAAAAACACCAATTTTACTTTTTTCTTACAATTTTTATTTAATTGAAACAATTTTTGTTATTAACAAAATAATCATTTTTCAACAATTTCATTTTCTTTAAAAAATACATCATTATTCTATTTTTGGGCTACTTGCCATTCCGTTCTACTAATACTAACGTAAAAAAGTAAGTTTGTCATATTTTTATGTTTTTTTTGCACTCGACTACACTCTAATGCACTCCACATACACTCCACCAACACTATCCATGCCTTTGCCATGCCTTTGCTATGCTTATGCTATACATGAACCCTTCGTTTTGAACTCTTTCTTTTTCTTTTGCACAACGTTATAAGGGAGTTTTTTTATCATCGGTTGTTACCCCTTTGTAGACTCCGCAACCTACACTCTGTTTTATTTTGCTGTTTTTACTTGGTTTCTTACTTGAGATTACAAGGACCTAAAACGACAAAAAGCAACCAAAAGTGACCAAAACGGCAAAAAAGGACTTGCTGTATCCTAATGGATTTTTATGGAAAAAAGCGACTCCAACGAACAGAAAACGGCTTTTCTATGCTAAAGCAATTCTTTTGGGTATAAAGGTGGCGAATGAGGCAAAATTGACCCGGACTCTTTTAGAACCCTTGTTTCTTTGCTTCATTATTAATTTTAAAACCATATATTATGGCGAAGCAAAATGGAATCCTAAGGATTCAAGGTACGTTAGAAAATCTAACGTTTTACAAAAGTGCCGATGGCCTTTTGGTGCGCACCCGCGGCGGTGTTAGCAAAGAGCGAATTGCGAGTGACCCAGCGTTTGCTCGAACCCGAGAGAATGGTGCCGAGTTTGCGCACAGTGCTCAAGCTGGGAAAATGCTACGGCATGCCATGAGTAAAATGGTGTTTAAAGCGAAAGACCGTCATGTGTCGAGTAGGCTTTTGAAAGTGATGTCGGAGTTGAAAAACTTAGACAGTGCCAATGTAAGAGGGCAACGGAATGTGAGCAAAGGACTAACTGCTCCCAATGCCACCTTGTTGTTGAAGGGTTTTGATTTCAACAGCCGGTCGCCAATGCAAACGGTATTGAGTGCCACGCCCGAATTGGATTTGGCTACGGGAACAGTAACCCTTACGGATCTGAACCCTATTGAAGAACTGCGCGCAGCAGAAGGTGCCACGCATTTTAGTATGCAGAGTGCTTTTTTGAATCTCGATTTTAGCACTGGAATTGCTGAGGTGCAGTACAGCCCTTTGGTGACTCAACCTATTGCGCCTACTGCGGTTACGGTAACCCTTACTCCAGCGGCTGTACCGGCTGGTGGTGGTACCCAAATGTACTTTTTGTTGGTTGAATTTTTTCAAGAAGTGAATGGGATGCTCTACCATCTTAACAATGGCGGCTCTAATGCCTTGAGTATTTTAGAGGTGGTGTAGTGGCTTTTGGTTGTAAAAGAAAACCCCGACTGGTTCGGGGTTTTTTGTTTTTGGGGTAGAAAGAAAATGATTTATATAAAGTACCTTGGTACGGATAGTAAATCTGCACTAACAGGTTCGGGGTAAATTTCTTATTCTATTATCTCTTAAAAGTTGTATTTGATTTTTTTGAATTTGTCAAATAACCAAAATATAACTAATTTTAAACAATTATTTAAGCCAGTATGACAAACGAGCAAGAAAAGAATACCTACATAAAATATTTCACCAAATTAAATAGAGCAACCAACAATGGAATAAAGGCACCGCACAAGCCAATTCTACTATTGTCAATTTTGCAGTTAATAAGAAAAGGCGAAATCACTTCCAATAGAATATTCATTACACCCGAATTAGTGTTGGCTTTCAAAAGCAATTGGAACGCCTTAGTCACCACCAACAATATCTGCACATTTGCTTTACCATTTTTCCATTTAAAAAGCGAACCTTTTTGGCATTTGACTTATTTAAGATGTGGAGGAGGAGCATTAAAAAGTATCAGTTCATTAAAAAGTTTAAATGACAATATTGCCTTTGCAGAAATCGACCAACCTCTTTTTCTCTTAATGACAGATGCTGTTACAAATACCTTATTAGAAAACATTCTTTTAGAAAATTATTTTCCATCAACAAGCGCATCTTATTTAAAGAAAGCATCCGATTTACAATATACTTTAGAGTTAGAAATAAAAAATCAAATTGTAAACGATACAAAAGAAGAATATCAAACCAAGATGCAAAAGCTTGAAGAAGTATTAACAGAAGAAGAAATTCAAGAAGAGCGTTTCATAAGAGGTGGTATATTTAAAAAAGAAATCCCTCGAATTTACAACCAACAATGTTGCATTTCTGGAATGAAGATTCAAACCACAATTAATGCCCAAATGGTAGATGCCTGTCATATCGTTCCTTTTAGTATGTCAAATGATGATACGATTTCCAATGGTATTTGTTTATCACCTAATTTACACCGAGCGTTTGATAGAGGTTTATTTACTATCAATGAAGATTATATTGTTAGAATATCACCATCAGTAAGCGAATCAAATAGCCCTTACGGCATTACCCAATTTGCAGGAATGCACATTGACTTACCAAAAGAGATTAAACTTTATCCTTCGACTCAAAATTTAAGTTGGCATCGGAAAGAATGTTTTGTGTTGTGATTTCTATCTTTCTAATGTTCCAATATAATAAGAAGCGTAATATAATTGCTTAATAGAAGGAGATTCACCAAGTTTTAAATTTTTACCTATTTCATTAAATACAGATTCGTATTTTATGTCTTTAGCTTTAGCAATCATACCTATTTTATCAAAATTGGATATTATATCTTCTCCTTTTTCAATGCAGGAATTATATTTTTTTATAATATAGTTTAGAGTGTTTACAAGAATTGTATTTTCTTCAAAAACTATCTTGTCTAATATATCGGGATAATTAATTCTTATTTTTTGAATTTGATTATTTTCAAAACTTACTAAATCAGTTGTTAAATCCTCACGTTGTTGAATTAAAGCAGAAATATTTGAAAATTTATTCCGTTCATTGTCACTAAGATTATCCCAAAGTAATGAATTTATTTTTTTGTAAAACTCTGGTGTTTTAGAATGAATGTCAATACTGTCTTTTAAAAATTTAAAATCAACTTCTTTATTTTTAAAATTAGCTTTTAACTTTTTTTCCAATTCTTTTTTGGATATCGAATATTTATTAAAAATCTTATTGGAATTATCGGTGTTTAAAAATTCTTTAATTTCATGTGAGTTGTAAATATCATCCCACATTTCTTTCTTTTTACTATATTCACCTAAATCATCACTTTTAGCATATTTTTTAATTAAATCATTAATAAGTATCATTAACTCTTTTAGATATACTTTCAAATCATCTTCAAGACCTTCTTTAGCCCATAATTTTGCTAAATCAAAAGTGTTTGTATTTTTTTTATCTCCTTCTGTTTTTGAAAATAAGATTGACATGGTATAAGGAACTACAGCAGAACGCAATTGACCAATTGCATTATTTCTAGCACCATGAATTTCTTCAAGTGATTTAAATAATATTATTCTCGATATTAATAATTCATAGAAATTTCTATCAATATTTAATTTTCTTTCATTTTCTTCAGAACCCACATCTTCTAGAAACTTTCTAAATATTGCTTCACCTCCTTTTTTTACCTTGTATGGTTCATCACCCCATGAAGAATAATATTTACCAAGTTGTTCTTTTGTAAAACGAAATTCTTTAGGATATTCTTTTTCAATTCTATTTTTACCTGATTGACCAGCTATTCTAAGTTTAGTGTTAAATTCTCCTTTTGATTTTTCAAAAAACCATTTTCGTCCAGAAGGTGTAATTATGCTTTCTGAGAGTGCTTTAATTTTATTAAGTTGTGGATTTCTAGAACGTAAATCAACAGTAGTAACTTTAGATTGAGAATTAGAAAATTCACTAATACTTGAAATTAAATCGTTTAAATCTTCTTCGGAAACATTTTTGGCAACATTAATTTTTGCCATTACTTTTACTTTACTAACATCAATTCCATCTTTTTGACTAAAATAAATACTTGCTGTAGTTTGACCACCATTAACAATTTGAAAATCTGACAAGGATTTTATATAAACTTTATCTTTTATTATTTCAATTTCTTTATTACTTGCAGTAATTGTCAATCCGTTATTAAAGGCGATAAACTTTTCTGGGTCTTTTGTTAATGTTCTTCTCATTCCAAGATTTACACCTCTAAATTGTAAGAAGGATCTAACATTTTTCTCCAATAATCTCGAACTGTATCTTTTATAAAGTTCAGCTAATATGTTTGCTGGTAAAACACATAAATACGATTCAAAATTTATTTCATCAGCTGCTTTTATGGCTTCAATTTTAAAGTTAAATTGTTCTTCAAAATTGATAGTCAAAGCCTCTCTATTTCCTTGTGAAATTAAAACACTATATAGAAAATTTAAATCAACAAGACGTTTTAAAATTAGTATTTCTTTTTCTACAGATTGTTTGTTTTTGGTGTATTTAATTTTTAATTTTTCATCTTTAAAATCCATTCTCTTAGGCTGAGCAATTGAACCTATGCCGGTGGTGGAAGCTGTAGCAGAAACTAAAAAAATCTCAACAACATCAAATTGATCAGCACCTAAAGAAGAAGACATTTGATTTATTAATGCATTTATGGCACCAATATCTTGAATATCGTTTAAATGCCCTTTAATGGCTTTATTGGTAAAGTTTGTAGCTTTCTTGAAAATATTGTCATAGTATTCTTTGAGCGAGATTTCAAGATTTTTAATATCCAATGAAATTGATTCATCATTTAAAATAAATAACTGTAATCTTTCTTTAGAATCATTTATAATATATCCGTTAATTTTAATTGGTGAGCCATCTATTTCCGTTGAATAATAAGTTTCTGTAAAATCTTCAGTATCTATTAGTTTAGCATCCAACATTGAAGGAATGATATTATTAATGAAATTACTTTCATTAATAAATCCATCTTCGTCTTTCGATTCATTAAGCAAATCAACTCTATATTTTAAATACTCTTTAATTTCCATTTAGAATAGTTTTTTTTTTATTATAAATTCTTCAATTAGATTTAATCTTATAGTGTAATTTAATTTATTGATTTCTTCTGGAATTGAAGAACGAATAAGTTTTGGGAAATTTTCTCTATTACTATCATATGAAATTTCTTCAATGGGTGTATAATGATAAATTTCATATTGCTGCAAATCTCCAATAATTAAACCTTTTTGAGCTAATGCATTTATAAAAATTGAATTATCTCCTAATTTATCAAGAACAATAGTTTTAATATCATTTATTAATGATTTTAGACTTAATCCATTTTCATTAACAAGATTTACAGAAATCACAACCAATTCTAACTCTTTCCCTTTTTCAGATTCTAATTGAAATTCACTTGAAATACGAACATTATTTTTCGAGCTTTCAATTGTTTTAATTTCATAATCTGTAAATTCAAAAACAAAATCATGTCCTTCATCATATGGCCCCCTCCATGAAAGTAAAATATCATCAATAATTAGTTCTGAGTTAAGTAGCAAATTCTTCAAATAAAAGAGTTCGCCAATTAATCCTTTTACTTGGTCTCTTGTAAGCCCATCTGTTTTTTTATTTTCAAAAAAAGCACTCCATTTAAAAAAATGCCTTGTAAATAATTCTGAATACTCTTCTGTATTAGAAATGTTGTAAATTTTACTGTAAATAGATAATATTAAATCATCGAACAAGTCTTTGAAAAAATCATCATTTAAGATAATGCACAAACATTTTTCTTTTTTAAAATATTTAAGTGAAAGATTTTCCTTTTCAAACTGTTGGAAAGGCTTGTCAAAGTCAAAAGGTAACTCAAGAATTAAACATCTTTGACTATTTTTATTGTAACCAATGTTTAATTGAGGAATTGATTCTTTTGAAAGTAATTTATATTCAAATTCTCCTTCTCCAGAAGGAATAATTTTACTCCAAATATTTTCTATAATTTCTTTATTCATAATTATTCAGTGTCAAATCCTTCATATTCATCATCTACTTCTTCAAATTCGAACTCTTCCTCAACTTGAGGATTGTTTTTAATATTTTCTAAAATATGTTTGTTTACCAAATACTCACCAGCAATATTTGCTTTTAAAGGAGGAATACCAATTGCAAACCCAATTAATGGTGTAGATAGATTTATACTCTCATTAGTTGCTTTCTTTATTAATTCATCATCATTAAAAACGGCTTCTAAATCCATTAGAAAAATAACTAGTAAACCTTCTGAATCGTTCATCTTCTCTCTAAATACATTTTCAGGTGGATTTTTATCTGGTTTTATTTTGTTAAATTCATCTTTAATTTTAGAAATTTCAGATTCTGAAAGTGTAAAGCTCATATCTGTTCCTCCAGATATAATATTTGAAGATGCTCCCGAAACTTTGAAAATATTATCTTCAAAAAGTTTTGATTTGTATGGTTCTCTTTTTGAACTACTTCTTATTGTTAATTGTATGTCTTCAATAAAACCAGTTTCTTCTTTTGCAAGTATGTTTTTTGAGCTTCCTGATGATTTAATTACAATAGTCCAATTTGTTAATTTTTCATATTGATTTGAAAGTTTTACAAATCGAATTAATTCATCTTTCAGAAATTTATCTGTGAATGTTTGTTGCGAATTTAAAAAATCAAAGAATCCTTCGGAATCTGTTTTTAGTGAGATAATTTTTTTGTCAGTATCTACTTCAAATCTTTCTTTATGTTTTTTATAAATGTTTTTAAATTCATACCAAGATTTATTTATGATTTCATTAGTAATTTTTAGTTCTGTTGTTTGTATTAATGAGTCTTCAAAAGACCATTTCTCTACAACTGCATTCTTCAAAATAGCTGGTCTAGTAATTTGTAAAGTCCCTGGATGCGTTAGTACTTTAGTAGCATAATCTTTAGGTTTCTTTTTAGCATTAGATAATTTTCTAAATTCTTCCTCTAATTCTTCAATTGTCCAAGTGCATTGGTCAAATTTTTCAAATGTGTCAGACGTGGTGAATAGTTTACAGCAATCTAAATATCCAGGTCTGTAACCAAACCATCTACTCATTTGTAAAAGTGTGTCAGCAAAATTTGTATTTCTTATAAAGTAATTGATTGTAAGTCCTTCAAGAGTAAATCCTCTAGAAAGCTTATTTCCTCCAATTACAATGTATTTTTTTTCACCGCTTTCATAATCAAGAACATCTTTTTCAACAGTATTTACCGCTTTTACTTCAATTCCGTTAATTGCAGTAACTAATAAATCTCTAACTTCAAGGAATGTTTTCCTTGTCAAATATTCATCATCATAGTTCTCAGGTAAATATTCTCTAATGTTATTTACTGCATCTGCATAGTATTTAATCCAAATCCTTTCAAACTCTATAAAAATAGAATCACTTGCAGATAAAGTGTCATTATTTAATCTGATTTTTATGTAATCTATTTTTTCTATGATAAGCTTTTTAGTTTTACATTGCCAATCTGAAAATCTTGAGATATGAATTAGCATTGTATTATGAGGGTGAAATAATTTTGATTGAATTAATTCTGGTCTTCTTGATAATCTAATAGCAATTGAAACTATAAAACATTTTATCGCTTCATCTAAAGATTTTGGTATTTCAATTGGAAAAGTGTCATATTTTGTTGTTGCTCTTGTAGCTTCCCTATAATCTTGATAAGTACCAAATCTAGTCACAGCATTTACATCACTATTAAACTCTCTTTGATTATTGTATTTTTTCACACCAAGTAAACTATCGTCTGATAGAATTTCTACCCTTTCAGGAAAATATTCGATATAGTCATTTAAAGGTTCAGCTAATAAAGGCTCAATTTTTTTTATGTCTATATCTATTCTTGTTTCAAAGAAATTTTTTGGTCCAATGTAATTTGATGGTGGGATTAGTAATTCAATAAAATCATCAGGAAATAAATTACCTTCTTGGTCAAATTCAAATTCACTATTATTTTTTGAGTCTCTAACTTTCCATTTAGTTTCAGGTTTTTTATTCCAATCTTGAAGAATATTAGCAAAAGGAGTTGCAGTATAACCAATGTATGTTTTTCTATTAAAAAGAGCTAATAATGCTCTAATATGTCCATTTATTTTATTTGCATATTCAACTCCTTTATGTCCTAGGTTATTAATAGATGCATTATCTGCTTCATCATCAATAATCAAAAAAGGAATGTCATGCTTATCTGTATTCTTTCCTAAATATTCGTTTAACCATAGAAGTAAATTTTGTAAAACGCTTGTATTTTTTTTACAAATAAGTATGTTAATTTGATTTAAACTAAATTCAGATTCTTTTAAATTTCTATCAAAATCTTTATTTCTTGATGTAGGAATTACGATTTGTTTAACATCGTCAAATTTACCAAGAGGACCAAATGAATTTTCTTCACCAACCCCTATAAATGAACCTTGAGTAATCATTTTTCCTTCAACTTCTTTTTCAGTTCTAATTTGAGTTTGTCTTCTCAAATCTTCCATTATTCCTGATAATACAATGATAAGTTTATAACCTACATCAATAGAACTATTAACTACTGCATTAAAATTTGAAGTTTTACCTGATTGTACACTTCCAACAACCAAACCTTTTATAAAGAAATTATCAGTGTTTTTAGGATCTCCAATTTTTTTTATTATTTCGAGACTTGATCTTTCAGTTTCATTTATCATTGATTTTGAACGACCAAGTTTCTTTTCTAAGTATAATAAATACCTTCCTCTATATGTTTTTGCTTTTGTTTCATCACTATCCCAGCCAATTTCATCAATTCTATTTTGAGTTAACCAAGTGTCTTTGTATTCATTTTGAATAGACATACTAGGATTCATGATAGTTCTATAATTATATCTTATGTCTCTTAATGCAATGGAATATTTTTCATCAAAATCAGTATCTGATAAATTGTAATTTCTACCACTATTTAAAATTGGAAAAATTACTTGTAAATAGGATTTACAATTGTTTTTTAGGTCATCTCCTTCGAAAAAATCTCTATCTGCAAAACCATTTGCTTCTAAAAATTGATTGTAATTTGAAACAATTAAGTTTTTTATTTGATCAATGATTTCATTCATATATGATTTAAATTAATAGGTTTGATATTTCTTCGTGTGCATTTATTTTTATCCCAAGATTTGGCAAAATATCTTTCTTGATTTGTTCTTTAGACATTCCAAGATTTAAGAGTTCATTAATTGATTTAACAATTTCATCAATTGATATGCCATCCTTTTCTACATTTCCAGTTATCTCAACATTATCTACTTGACGCACTTTGTTAATTAAGTTTGAACTCATTTTTAGAATAAAATTAAGTTCTGCTTTTTGTTTACCGTTAAGAGAGTTTTTTAAAGATTTTAACAAGGGGAATTCATCGTTAATTCTTAGTAAAACTCCTTTGTTTGTTGCTGTTTTATAAAATAATTCATTGCTGAACTCCGATGGTTTATGAGAGAAAGTTTTTATTCCGTGATTAAAATATTCTTTTTGTGCTTCTGTTTTTAAATCAACTATTGCTCTTAAAAAGGAATTTTTTAAATCATGAGGTATATTAATTTGAGATTTTGCAACATTTAAATGAAATAAATGGTCAACTTTATTACCAATATCAATTTTAAGTCTTCCTAATTGTAATCTTGGCATTTTTTTTATTAGTCCGTTCCAACCTCCAAATAAAATTAACCTATCTGCTCTGTAAATGTATAATCCTTCCATATCCATTAGACTTTTATTGTGCGGAGTCCATGGATTGTAATTTTCTTTTGTTTCTTTTATACTACTATTAGGCAAAACAAAACCTTGAATTTTCACGATGTCCTTTCCAAATTCTTTTTGCAGAGGTTCTAATGCTCTTAAATTAGAATTGTCTGTTGGAAAAGGATTAAAAGGGTAAACTAATGTGTTGTTAATTCTTATATTTACACGATTTGTCTGTCTTTCCATAAATTTATGGAAGACAATTGACAAATACTCACTAGTTGTATTAGTTATTTCTTCTTTTAAAGCATCTTGTTTGTTTTTTACATCTAAAAAGTTTTCAAACTTGTACAAACCTTTCCAAATTACAATTGTATTAGGGATGAAGTCTTTAGAACTATTTTGATGGTCATTTGAAATGTTATTATATTGTTCTAAAATTTCAGCAATCTCAATATCAGAATTAATTATCAATTCCCATTTCCCTGAATCTTTGAGATGTTTGACATCCCAAGTTAATCCAGAAAAAAAGTTAGTACCTTTCTTTCTTGATAAAACAGTAAAAGCTCTTGTTTGAGAAAAAGATGCTGTCTTTAATCCCAGTCCAAACCTTCCTAAATCATTTGATTCTCTAGAATCTTCAGGAGATTTACTTGGAAATTGCATGTTTCTTTTTAAAGATTCTTTGCTCATTCCGTCTCCATTATCACTTAGAAATAGAGTAAAAGGTTCTATATCAATTTTGGTTAAAACTTCAATTCTAGAAGCATTAGCTGTAATAGAATTATCCATTAAATCCGCTATAGCTGTTTCTAAGCTGTAGCCTTGTTCTGCAATAGATTTAATTAGAAATTCAGGATTTGGATTTGCTAACTCGAAGTTTTTATTTACCTCGTTCATATCATTTCCATTATTTTATTAGCAATACCCTCTGCCATCAATACAGGTACAGCATTACCAATTTGTTTATATGCGGTAGTTCTACTAGATTCAAAAAAATAGTCATCAGGAAATGATTGGATTCTAGCAGCTTCTCTTACCGAAATTGAACGATTCTGGTTGATGTCAGGATGAATATAATAGTGTCCATCAGCACAAATATGAGCAACAACTGTATGTGAAACACCTTTGTGGTTTACTACTTGGAATCGATTTGTAAACGATTTTGTGTTGTTGTGTTTAATAAGACGTTCGGGTAGTTCCGCGTAGTTTAATCTTTTGCCTTCATTCACCCATTTATCCACAGCAATCCTATAAATTTCTAAGTCATTTTCGTTGTTAAATCTCGAAATATGTTGTGTTGTAAAATCAAGACCGTTTCTAATTTTTGCATTATCTAAGTAAGGTGTTGTTTTTTTGAAATATTTTAATGCTCTCCATTCTCCTTGACCACTATGAATTTTTGGTAAATCAGAAAATAAATCTTTTAAAATCTCATATTGATTTACTTTATCTTCGAAATTCGGATATTTTAAATTTAAATTTTTCCTCCAACCAATTATTATTACTCTCTTTCTGTCTTGTAAAACACCAAAGTTTTTTGCATTCAATACTT
>JAYTIV010000141.1:0-23036 GCA_043731625.1 Flavobacterium sp.
GAAACCGAACCCGTTATGGAAGGTTATATTTATATTGTAGAAGATTCTTGGGCTATTTATGCCATAGACTTAACTATAAAAGGCAATCAATTGCAAAATCCTGCTTTGAGTTCGCTTACGTTAAAACAAAGTTTCAGTTATAATAAAAACAGTAAAATTTGGGCAAAAAACACCCAAACACTAGACTTTATTATTGATTTGTTAGGAATCAAAGTTTCGGGCAGATTTACTTATGTATTTTCGAATTATATTTTTGAACCTAAATTTGATAAAAAAACCTTTACTCGAGAAATTCTTTCATTTGAAAAAGATGCTAACAAAAAAGAAGATGTTTTCTGGAATAAAATTAGACCAGTGCCCTTAACATCAGAAGAAACTAATGATTATCTCAAAAAAGATATTTTACAAACTAAGAAAAAGTCACAATCGTATCTTGATTCTATTGATAAAAAAGGAAATAAATTCAAAATTACCGATCCAATATTAGGGTACACTTATAAAAATTCTTTCAAAAAATGGGATTTTAAATATGATGGTTTTCTAAAAGGCATTCGTTTTAATACTGTTCAAGGCTGGACATTTAATACCGGTTTAACTTATGAAAAAGAGGATGAGGAGAAAAGAACTTATTCTGGAATAAAAGCTAATTTTAATTATGGTTTATCTGAAAAAAAACTTCGAACAAGTATTTGTTATACAAACTTATTTAACCCTCAAAACAAAAGCGAATTGCGCATTTCTGCTGGAAGTACACCAGCACAATTCAATAATGACAAGCCAATTGGTGCAATTGTCAACACGATAAGTACATTGTATTTTAAAAATAATTTTATGAAGTTATATGAAAATAACTTTGCTGAAATTTTCTTTGGCAGAGAAATCACCAATGGAGTAATGCTTAATGCAACTGTGAATTATTCAGAAAGAAAACCTCTTTATAATACTACAGATTTTACCATTTTAAAATCGGATGATTTATATACTTCAAACAATCCGTTATTGCCTTTTGACCACACACAAGCTGTAATACAAAAACACAATCTTGTGAAAGGAATTATCAATGCAAGAATAAATTTTGCTCAAGAATATATGTCTCGACCTGACGGAAAATTCAATATCCGTAATGACAAATATCCTTCTTTATATTTAGGATATGAAAAAGGGTTTTCAGGAAATGACAAGAAATATGATTATGATTTGATTAAAGCGAGAGTAACCTACGACCTTACGCTAGGAAATAAAGGAAATCTAGCTATGAATATTCGCGCTGGAAAATTCTATAACGCCAAAAATATTTCATTTATTGACTACAAGCATTTTAACGGAAATCAAACTCATATTGGTCAAGCTGATCGTTATTTGAATGAATTTAATTTATTGCCTTATTATTCAAATAGCACCAATGACGCTTATATTGAAGCCCATTTTGAGCACGATGACAAAGGATATATTATGAATAAACTTCCACTTTTGAATAAACTAAAATCTAACCTTATTTTGGGTTATCATTCGATTATGATACCAAAAAACAATCCTTATCATGAGTTTTCTGTAGGATTAGACAATCTTGGTTTCGGAAAATTCAAAATGTTTAGAGTTGATTATGTACGTTCCTATCAAAATGGATTTAAAGGAGATGGAGTTGTTTTTGGACTGAAAATTTTGAATATTATGGAGTAAAAAAAATCCCAAAATAATTTTGGGACTTTTATATTTTATATTCTTTTTAACTTAATTAAAATTATAACCAACAGATAATGCAAAAACACTATTACTCATAGTGTCTCTTATATTTTGATAAGAACTAATAAAAAGTGTATATCTTAAACCTGTGTATACTTTATCATTTAAATTGTAATTAACTCCTAAATTTGCACCAAAATTTACTTTTTTAGATACTGATGTAATATTTTTAACAGTTGTTGAAGAATAATAATTTCCATCTAAATTATCTTCATATGTTGCTTTTTTCTTATTACTAAGTAAATATGCTATATTAGGTCCAAAATCAATATTTACTTTTTTTGAAATTGCATATTTAAAGTCAAGTGGAATATTTATAAACAAATATCTATAGGTAATATCTTCTATAAGATAACCATTAGAATATTCGTTTTTATAATAATATCCATTACTAATAGATTGAATGGCTAATTCAGGTTGAAAAGAAAACTTATCAGACATTGGAATATTTAATGTTGTACCTATTTGATATCCAAAAAATATTTTAGAGTCTTTTTCATTTATTTTAGAATTAATAATATTTACTCCAGCTTTTATTCCGAAAAAAGGTTTATTGTTTTTACCTTTTTCTATTTCTTGACTAAAACAAGCTATAGTAATACCTAACAATAAGGATATGAAAATTAATTTTTTCATGGCTTATAAAATATAAAAATGGTTTTTTAGACTAATAGATTACTCTCTTACAATATTAGCTCCCAGAGCACGAAGTCTTTCATCAATTCTTTCGTATCCTCTATCTATTTGCTCAATATTTTGAATAGTACTAGTTCCTTTTGCAGAAAGTGCCGCAATCAATAATGAAATTCCTGCTCTAATATCTGGTGATGACATTGTTGTAGCTTTGAGTTGAGATTGAAAATTATGTCCCATAACTACTGCACGATGTGGGTCGCAAAGCATAATTTTTGCACCCATATCTATCAATTTATCAACAAAAAACAAACGACTCTCAAACATTTTTTGATGAATCAATACGTCTCCATTTGCTTGTGTTGCAACAACCAAAACAATACTCAACAAGTCTGGTGTAAATCCAGGCCAAGGTGCATCAGAAACGGTTAATATAGAACCATCAATATCTGTTTTTATTTGATAGGTTTCGTGTGTTGGTATAAAAATATCATCTCCTCTTCGTTCTAATGTAATTCCTAATTTTCTAAAAGTATTTGGTATCACACCTAGATTATCCCAACTCACGTTTTTAATTGTGATTTCGCTTCGAGTCATAGCTGCAAGACCAATCCAAGAACCAATTTCAATCATATCTGGTAGAATTCTATGATCACATCCGCCTAGTTTTTCTACACCTTCAATCGTTAATAAATTAGACCCAACTCCAGTGATTTTTGCACCCATAGAGTTTAGCATTTTACATAATTGTTGCAAGTAAGGTTCGCAAGCAGCGTTATAAACGGTAGTTTTTCCTTTTGCCAAAACAGCAGCCATCACAATATTTGCAGTTCCAGTTACCGATGCTTCATCAAGCAACATATCTGCTCCAACCAAACCTTCTGATGCTTCTACACCATAAAAATGATCTTCACGATTATACCTAAATTTTGCTCCAAGGTTAATAAATCCTTCGAAATGAGTGTCTAAACGACGACGACCTATTTTATCTCCACCTGGTTTTGGTATATATCCTTTTCCGAATCGTGCCAAAAGTGGACCAACAATCATTATAGAACCACGCAATGAACCACCTTCTTTTTTGAAAGCTTCGGTTTCTAGATAACCAACATTAACTTCGTCTGATTGAAAAGTAATAGAACCTTGTCCGTTTCTTTGAATTTTTACACCCAAATTCCCTAAAAGGGTAATAAGTTTATTGACATCAATAATATCTGGAATATTATTGATAGTTACTTTTTCTGGTGTTAAAAGTACAGCACATAAAATTTGTAAAGCTTCGTTTTTAGCACCTTGTGGCGTAACTTCTCCTTTTAGGCGTATACCACCTTCTATTTTAAAAATTCCCATTTTTTTGATTTGTGATTTTGTCTCGATAATACGAGATTCTATTTAGGATTTGTTCTGATAATTGTTTTTTTGAAAAGGCTTTTTTGGTCCGTTTTTGATAATCTTATTACTTTGAATTTTTGGTGGAGCTGTAGCCGAAATTTTGTTTGACATTCTTTTATTGGTCCTCATAATGTCTGAGGTATTCAATAATTCTTCTGAACTTTGAATCAGATTTAATTTCCCGTCTGATAATTCATATAGATGTTCAAAAATTACATCATCTTTTACAGTGTCTTTATTCCAACTCAAATATGATTTTTTCATATGATTGGCAATCACTTTTACCAATGCGCTTTTGAGTTCTCCTTCTTCCCATTTATTGGCAACATCTATCATATACTTGATATTATTACCATAAAAACGATATTTAGGATAATTTTGCGGGTATTTTAGAGTCTCTGGTTTGAGTTGCAATACTTCACGAGAAGGAATTGGATATGGAGAATCTACATCTAATCTAAAATCAGACATAATAAAGATTTGATCCCACAATTTATGTTGAAAATCTGGCACATCTCGCAAATGAGGATTTAAACTTCCCATTACTTGAATAATATATTTTGCCACTTTATTTCGTTCTTCTCGATCTTGAATAACGGTAGCTTGATCTATCAATTTTTGCAAATGACGACCATATTCTGGAATTATTAGATGCTGTCTTTCAGAATTATATTCTAAATTAAACACAACATCATTAGCATTTTCTTTTATATATTTTTCAGTCATATTTATAGAGATACAATACCTTTTATAGTAGAAACTTCTTGGTATTTATCGATTATTTCTTGAGCATCTTTTACGGTAACGTCAACAGAAATACTTGTGAATTTTCCTGTTTTTGATTTGGTTGTTTTGATTACTGCTCCCATACAATCAAATGCATTTTCTACTTGCAACACATTATCATCTACAGAAGGAACAATAAATTTGAACAAATATTCCGCAGGCCAAGTATTACTCATATCGAGCTCAACTTTCAGTCTTTCATAAAATGCCGCAACTTCTTTTTCTTTATCTTCGTCCATTCTAAAATTAAATAAAAGCAAATATAGAGTTTTGATTTGGTATATATTGAATAAGAATTTAGGAATTTTTGATATTTATTGTTTTTTTAACTCCTTTGATTTTTCTTAAAACCAATTTGTTTAAGTATTTTTGCTCCTTATTTTCTCAAAAAGTGCAAAAAGCTATTGTAGTCATTATAGGTGGTCCAGGTACTGGCAAAACAACAATCATTGATAGATTGCTTGAAAATGGTTACTGTTGTTATCCAGAAATATCACGCGAAGTAACTCTTGAAGCCAAAAAACAAGGTATTGAACAATTATTTCTTGAAAACCCCTTACTTTTTAGCGAATTACTTCTTGAAGGGAGAAAAAAGCAATATCAAAATGCTCAAAACGAACCCCATGAAATCGTATTTTTAGATAGAGGTATTCCTGATGTTCTAGCCTATATGCACTATATTGGAGATAGTTATCCATCTCATTTTGATCACGCTTGCAAAGAAAATATTTATTCCAAAATATTTATTCTTCCTCCTTGGGAAGAAATTTACGAAAGCGATGAGGCTCGTTATGAAAATTATGAACAAGCCAAATTAATCTACAATCATCTTACCGAAACCTATCAAAATTATGGCTATTCTTTAATTGAAGTACCAAAAGATAGTGTGGATAATAGAATTGTTTTTATATTAGAGGAACTTTCTAGAAGTTAGACTTTTAAAAAGCAACTTTTTAAAATCATTATCATAATAATCTAAATGCCAAAAGCCTTAGAAATTCTTCAAAAGTACTGGAAACATGATACTTTTAGATGGCCACAAAACGAAATCATCGATTCGGTTTTGAATGGTAATGATACTTTTGCATTGATGCCTACTGGTGGCGGAAAATCAATCTGTTTTCAAGTACCAGCTATGATGCAAGAAGGTATTTGTTTGGTAATATCACCTTTAGTAGCCTTAATGAAAGATCAAGTTGCCAATTTGCAGCAACGAGATATTAAAGCTATTGCATTGACTGGTGGTATCTCATCTGATGAAATGATCGAATTACTTGACAATTGCCAATTCGGGAATTATAAATTTTTATATCTTTCACCAGAACGTTTACAAAGTGATTGGATATTAGATAGAATAAAAAACTTACCAATAAATTTAATTGCAATTGATGAAGCGCATTGTGTCTCTCAATGGGGACACGATTTTCGTCCAGCCTATCTAAAGATTTCAAAATTAAAACCACATTTTCCTAAAGTTCCTTTTTTGGCATTAACAGCTTCTGCAACAAGTCACGTTCAAGATGATCTGATAAAGCAACTTGGTTTAGAGAAACCTCAAATATTTAAAAAATCATTTTCAAGAGATAACTTGGCTTTTATGGTTTTTGATGTAGAAGATAAATTGTTTTATATCAATCAAATATTAAGAAAAAATCCAGAATCATCTATTATTTATGTAAGAAACAGAAAATCGTGTATAGATGTTTCTAGTCAATTACAAGCATTAGGTTTTAGCACTACATATTATCATGGTGGGCTTTCTCCTAAAGAAAAAGATAAAAATATGCAATTGTGGATTCAGGAAAAATCACAAGTTATAGTTGCAACCAATGCCTTTGGGATGGGAATTGATAAAGCCAATGTTAAAACAGTCGTTCATATTCAACTCCCTGAAAATCTAGAAAGTTATTATCAAGAAGCTGGTAGAGCAGGAAGAAATGGGGAAAAGGCTTATGCAGTCCTATTGACAAGTCCTTCAGACATTTTGCAATCTGAAAATCAGTTTTTGACTATTTTACCTGATAAAAGTTTTTTGAATTTGATGTATGTCAAACTTTGTAATTATTTTCAAATTGCCTATGGAGAAGGTATTAATGAAATTTTTACATTTAATCTAAATCAATTTTGTGCCAAATATGGGTTTCCAACATTGAAAACCTATAATGCAATACAGTTTTTAGACCGTCAAGGAATCATAACATTATCTCAAGAATTTTCAGAAAAAATCACTTTACAATTTTTGATTTCGTCAAAAGAAGTTATTCGATATATGAGTTTAAATTCTAATGACGAAGAAATTATTTTAGCAATCCTAAGAACATATCCTGGAATTTATGAAATGCCAACTGTTTTTAATTCGCATCTCATTGCAAAAAAATCTAATCACTCTGAAGAAGAAGTGAATCTAGTTTTAAAAAAATTAAACGAAAAAGAAATTATTGCCTATCAATCAAAAAACAATGATTCAACTTTGATTTTCAATGAAGTTCGCGAAGATGAAAGAACAATCAATCGCGTTTCTAAATATTTGGAACATCAAAATAATCTGAAAATTTCACAACTCAAGTCAGTTATTGATTATGTGAAAAACAAAAATGAATGTAAGAATTTATTAATACTGTCTTATTTTGGTGAAATAAAAAAAGAAAAATGTGGTATTTGTTCCTATTGTATTACTCAAAAAGTTTCAGTTTCAGACACAATTCTTGTTACGGATAAAATTTTAAATTTATTACAAACTGAAAATTTAGATTCGAGGGAGATTCAAAAACTAACAAAGTTTTCTACAGATGATGTCCTTTCTGCAATTCAATTATTATTAGACAATGATAAAATTAAAATTCAACCTAACAACAGATATACTTTAAAAAAATAATGGAAAAATTAAGAATCGTATTTATGGGTACGCCCGAATTTGCAGTTGGAATTCTAGATACCATAATCAAAAATAATTATCAGGTAGTTGGCGTAATTACAGCTGCAGACAAACCAGCAGGTCGTGGCCAAAAAATAAAATATTCAGCAGTAAAAGAATATGCACTTGAAAATAATGTAAAACTGCTTCAGCCTACAAATTTAAAGGATGAAAATTTTCTAGAAGAGTTGCAATCATTAAATGCCAATTTGCAAGTTGTTGTTGCGTTTAGAATGTTACCAAAAGTAGTTTGGGAAATGCCAAAATATGGAACTTTTAATCTTCATGCTTCTCTCCTACCTAATTATCGTGGTGCAGCACCTATAAACTGGGCAATAATAAATGGTGAAACCAAAACTGGTGTAACCACTTTTTTTATTGATGATAAAATAGATACAGGTGCTATGATTTTGAGTTCAGAAATTGAAATTTCATCAAATGAAAATGCAGGTCAACTTCATGATAAATTAATGGATCTTGGTAGTAGAACCGTTATTGATACATTAACATTGATTGAAAAAGGAAATGTAACTACCATTATTCAAAATGAAAATAAGGATATAAAAACTGCTTATAAATTAAATAAAGAGAATTGTAAAATAGATTGGAGTCAAAACGGAAAAACAATTCATAATCTTATAAGAGGATTATCACCATATCCTGCAGCCTGGTGTTATTTTAAAGATAAAAATGAAGAATGGAATGTCAAACTATATGAAGTCGAATTTATTTCTGAAAAACATTCAGAAACAATTAGAAAATTAATTTGCACCAAAAAAGAAATGAAAGTTAGTATTAAGGATGGTTTTATCAAAATTAATAGCTTACAATTTCCTGGAAAGAAGAAAATGACAGCATCTGAATTTTTAAACGGAATCTTATTTTCTGAAAAAGCGATAGTTTGTTAAGTCTTACAGACACTGATTTCGACTGAATTCCGACAAAAACAACTAACTTTATCAACAAAACGTTGGATTTATTAACAAATTAATTAAAAACACACTAAAACTCTTGCGTAGTAAGGAATTCCTGCTAAATTTGTTATCATTAACAAAATGTTTAACCAACAATTAATAACTATTATTATGAACAAATCAGAATTAATCGATGCTATCGCTGCTGATGCAGGAATTACAAAAGCTGCTGCAAAATTAGCTTTAGAATCATTTTTAGGTAACGTAGGTGGTACTTTGAAAAAAGGTGGAAGAGTATCTTTAGTAGGTTTCGGATCTTGGTCAGTATCTAAAAGAGCTGCTAGAGACGGAAGAAATCCTCAATCAGGAAAAACTATCAAAATTGCTGCTAAAAATGTAGTAAAATTCAAAGCTGGTGCAGATTTAGAAGGATCAGTAAACTAGTCAAAATTAGTTACATATAATTTAAAAGTCTCCTTTTGGGAGACTTTTTTTTATTTTTTTATGTTTTTTTTAATGAAATGTAGAAAATATTTGTTAATTTTAATAAAAATTGCAAGAAAATGATTTCGGAAAAACTAAAAAAGGGACATTTACTAATTGCAGAACCTTCAATAATTGGAGATTTATCTTTTAATAGATCAGTTATTTTATTGGCAGACCATAATCAAGAGGGATCAGTTGGTTTTATTATCAATAAACCTTTGAAATATACCATTAATGATTTGGTGCCAGATGTTGAAGCAAACTTCAAAATATATAATGGCGGACCAGTTGAACAAGATAATTTATATTTTATTCATAATGTTCCGGAATTAATCCCAGGAAGCATTGAGATTTCAAGTGGCATTTTCTGGGGAGGAAATTTTGATTTGACACGAAAGCTTATCAATGACGGTAAAATAAAAAAAGATAACATTCGTTTTTTTCTAGGATATACAGGCTGGGAAGCCAAACAACTAGAAGATGAAATGCAAGCTAACTCGTGGATTGTAACCGAAAATCTATATCAAAATAAAATTATTGGTAAATCAACAACAGATTTCTGGAAAGAAAAAATATTAGAATTAGGAGGTGATTATATGTTATGGTCAAATGCACCAGAAAATCCTCTTTTGAATTAATTATCTATTAATTCATTTAGTTTTAACAAAAATTTGTTTGCTAATTCATTCCCAAATTCTTTTTTTCTATATTTTGTAATAGGTTGAATGCCTACTACAACATTTGTAATAAACAATTCATCCGCTTTTTGAAGATCAAATGGTGAAATTGGTTGTTCAAGAACTTCAATATTTTCATATTGTTTAGCAATACTCAAAATTTGTTTACGCATTACTCCATTCAAGCATCCTTCTGTAACTGGAGGCGTAATTAATTTATTTTCTAATAACATAAAAAGATTGCCATTCAGCGCTTCAACTACATTTTTACTATCATTGATAAGGATACAGTTTTGCAATCCATTTTCATTTGCAAAAATACTACCAGTTATGTTAATAATTCTGTTGGTCGATTTTATAGAAGACAGTAATTGTTTTGAAACATAAAAATCTTTGTATAAATCTACTTCATACTCTTTATTTGCAATTGTATATTTCTTTTCTATAATTTCAGTAGCATTGATTAAAAAAGAAATTGAATTTGTTTCTGGCAAATATAAACCTCCATTGTTTCTAAAAACCGTAATACGAACCTTACAAGAATCTGAAATACTATTCGCTTTTGCAGTTGAAAGTAGTTGTTCCTCGAAGTATTCCATTGAAAAATTCACAGGAATATCCATTCGAATAATTCGCATTCCTGACATTAATCTAAAATAATGATCTTCTAAAAAAAGGACTTTGTTGTTAACAATTCTAACTGTTTCAAAAACACCATCTCCATAAAGAAATGCTCTATTATTGAATAATATATTATTAGTTGATGTTTCGATTGTACCATTAAAATTAATCATAAAAAAAGCCCTAAATAATTAGGGCAAATATACGTGTAATAAAGTAATTTTTATACAGAACCTATGACGTGTTTTAAATCGGATATTTGATTTTCCCACAACAATTTTGCTTCGTCAAGTTCATCATCTGTTGCAAAATCAATTACCATAAGTGAAACATCCTTTGTAATTTCATCTTCTAAAATTCTGAGTTCAAAAAAATAATCTGTGTCATTATTTTTTTCATCTATCCATCTAAATTTTACTTTTTCTCCTGTTTTTTTTGATGATAATCTAGCATTTTCTTCAGAATCATCCCAGATAAAAGTAAAAAACTCTCCTCTTGAGTTTACATTATCTGCAAACCATTCTGACAATCCTGATGGAGTTGAAATATACTGATAGAGTAATTGTGGCGAAGAATTAATTGGAAATTCTAATTCGTATCTTGATTTTAAATTCATTACAATAGGGTTATATTTTTTCGAAATATATATATATTTAATTCAAAAAAAAAGCGTTTTTAAAAATAAATTTTTTTCTTATTTTATATTTGTTCTCTATCATTTAAGTTTTATATTTGCACCCGCGTTAAAGAACAATTGTATTAACGAAAAATTGGCGAGGTAGCTCAGTTGGTTAGAGCGCAGGATTCATAACCCTGAGGTCACGGGTTCAACTCCCGTCCTCGCTACAAAAACAAAACCCTAAACAACAACTGTTTAGGGGTTTTTTATTATATTATTTAATAAAATCTAATACTCGCTCCAAAGCCATACCTCGAGAACCTTTTATGAGTATTGTTTTATTTTTGAAAATAATTTTTGGAGCAACATTAGAAAATTTTTCAAAAGAATCAAAAAAGTAAAAATTTGCTTTATCAATTTTATTACTATAAAAATCTTTACCGATAAAAAAACAATCAATTGTATCTTGATTTACGAGTTTATTGATGATTTCTTTATGTTCAAATAAACTTTCGTCCCCAAGTTCAAACATATCTCCAAGGAAAACCATTTTATTGCTCTTATTTAATTGAACAAAGTTGTCTATTGCCACTGCCATACTACTCGGATTTGCATTGTATGCATCTAAAATAATTTCATTAGAATTTTTAAGAATTATTTGCGATCTATTATTATCAGGTGAATACCCTTCTATTGCCTCTTTTATAGACTCATCATCAATTGTAAAATACTTTCCAATAGTTGTTGCAGCATTTATGTTATTAGCGTTATAAAGCCCTATTAAATTAGATTTAATATGGGTTTTAGAATAATCTATTTCAACAAAAGGGTTAGCACAAACTTTTAATATATTTACAAAAGCAACTGGATTATTAATTCCGAAAGTTATAGTAGTAATATTTTTTGATTTTTCCACTTGAATAGAATCATCTAAGTTAACAAAAACAGTTTTATTGTTATTTTGAAGGAAAGTATACATTTCGCTTTTTCCTTTAATAACACCTTCTACTCCGCCAAATCCCTCTAAATGCGCTTTGCCAAAATTTGTAATATACCCATAATCCGGCAGTGCTATGTTACACAAAAACGCTATTTCTTTTTGATGATTTGCACCCATTTCTACAATACCAATTTCTGTTTCTTGATTAAAAGACAATACTGTAAGTGGCACACCAATGTGATTGTTTAAATTCCCAATAGTTGCTTTGGTATTATATTTTTTAGAAAGAACAACATTTATTAATTCTTTTGTAGTCGTTTTTCCGTTACTTCCAGTTAATGCAATAATTGGAATTTTTAGAAATATTCTATGCCATTTTGCTAATTCTTGTAGGGTATTTAAACTGTCTTCTACATATATCGTTCTTTTGTCTATATAATAATCTTTATTATCAATGATAACATACGAAGCACCTTTTTCTAATGCTTCTTTCGCAAAAATATTTGCATCAAATCGATCCCCTTTTATTGCTACGAATAAAGAATTCGGTTGTATTTTTCTTGTATCAATTACAACTGAACTGCATTTTAAAAAAATATCGTGAATTTCTTGTATATTCATTACTAGTCATTTTAAAAAACAAAAGCCCTAACTAAAGGGCTTTTATAAAATATATTGAAATAAATTAATTTCTTGGACGTTTCTTTTTGTCAGCTTTTGGACCAACTCTAGACATTGCACATCTAAATCCGATATAATCAGTTGCCATATCTTGAGGGAAATATCTTCTTTGTGCTGGATCTAACCAATAAGCTCTATCTCTCCAAGATCCACCTTTATAAACTCTTACATTATCATTTATTAAAGTTGTTCTTTTATTAGATTTGTCAAATTTTCTAACCATATTACCTAAACTGTCTGTGGTAACATTATGCTCTGGAGAATCATACATTTTATGTTTATCTTTAGATTTTGCATCTTCTTCTTCTGAAGAACCAAAATCAAAGTAACGTGTTGATTGTTTATCACCATCTCTGTAGTTTTTCTCATCACTTTTGTCAAAATTTTGTCTTAGATAAGTTTCCTTTTCATCAACAGGAACTTGAGCTAATTGACCTGGTAAATTCCTTGCCATAACTCTACCGTTTGACAATGTATCAAAAGACTGAGTTTCAGCGGTAACTAATTCTGCTTTACCATCTTCACCAATTTTATTTTTGGTGTAAACGTTACCTCTAAAATAATTAAAATCACTAGCTTCATCATCAACTATAGGACGATAAACATCAGCAACCCATTCTGCAACATTTCCTGCCATATCATATAGACCAAAATCATTAGGTGGATATGATTTTACAATATTAGTAATATCTGCACCATCATCAGACCATCCAGCAATTCCACCGTAATCACCTTTACCTTGTTTAAAGTTAGCCAATTGATCTCCTCTAACTTGTCTTTTTCCAGATCTTGTATAAGTTCCAGACCAAGGGTATTTCTTTTGTCCTCTATAAAGGTTATATTCTCTTTGACCAACATCTGCAGCAGCTGCGTATTCCCACTCTGCTTCTGTAGGCAATCTATATTCTGGAAGAATTATTCCCGAAGATCTTTGAGCATAAACATTTTTTGCAGCAGATTCAGTTCCAGGAGTATCTTTAGTTCCTTTAGTTTTTACTGGTTTTGATTTTGAGTTTCTTGGGCCTTTCAAAACAATTTTTTCATCACCACCAAAAGCTTTAGTTGGTTGATTCAAATAGGTTTCTGTACTAAAAGTAGATTCTGCTTTTGCATCAGATATTTTAGCATCTTTCTTCAAATAACCAGCTGTTTCAAGAGTGTTTTCGTTTACACGATCGGTTCTCCATTTACTAAATTCAACAGCCTGAATCCAGTTAACACCTACTACAGGATAGTTTGCATAGGCTGGATGACGCAAATAATTATTGGTCATTGTCTCGTTATAACCTAAACGATTTCTCCATACAAGTGTATCAGGCGAAGCACCTTCGTAAATGTTTTTATAATTTTCTTGTTCTGGTGGAAAAACTCTTTTTAACCAATCTAAATACTCCATGTACATTAGATTTGTAACTTCAGTTTCATCCATGTAAAAGGATTGTACGTGTTGTTGGTTTGGAGTATTGTTCCAATCATGCATAACATCATCTTGAACTTTACCCATAGTAAATGTTCCACCTTCAACCATTACTAGACCTGGTCCAGTTGCTTGCTTTTTAAAATTTGAAGCATACTGAAAACCTCCTTTTTTGTCGTTAATTTTCCAACCTGTAGCGGTTGAAGCATTTTTTGAACTAGATTTTTTACTACAACTTGTAGTTAAACCTAACACTATTACTAGTGACAGTACTAGTTTGACAGTCATAATTTTGTTTACTTTCATACTTTTAGTAGGTAATAAATTTGCTGCGAATATAATAATAAACCTTTACATCGCAAGGATTTTTATTAAATAATAACAAATTTCTGTTCTATTTTATTATCTGTTCCCAATATAACGCAAATTTTATTAAAATATTACAATTTGTTTTTAAAGAAATAATATATTTTTACGTGCTGTAATATTTTAATGATAATTACGTTATCTATTCTGATGAAAAAAAATTTATTCCTTATATTATCCCTATTTACATTTGTCTGTAACAGTCAGGTAAAAGGCGATATTGTGATTGATTGGGCTGTAAAATCGAAAGTCTCATATGGTACATACGAAGTTCTTGTTCCTACATTTAACCAAGAAAATTATATGTTCGACAATTATACAAAGCAACTTCAATTTGTACTAAAGCTCCCTGTTTCTAATAAATTAGATGAAAATTCATTACAAATTTCAAATGTTGTTTATGAAGACATTTCATTAATAGAATTAGGTGAATTATCCCCTTTATTAATACCCAAATCAATTGAAGCAAAAGCATTTAATAGTACTGCTAGAGATAAATTTTTTGTTAAAATTTCGCTTTCTCCTATTATTAAAGAAGGTTCTGTTTTCAAAAAAATAAAATCATTTAGTTATTCATTAAATGTTAGTAATGCAAGATTAATGAATGTTCCTAATGATTTTAGTGTTATTTCGAATTCTGTTTTGGCAACTGGAGATTGGCAACGCTTTTATGTTACAAAGTCTGGAGTATACATATTAGATAAAAGTTTTATAAAAAGCCTTGGTCTTCCTGTTGATAATTTAGATCCAAGAAAAATTAAAATTTATGGTAATGGAGGAAGAATGATTCCTTTAAAAAATAACCAACCCTATCCAGCAGATTTAACAGAAAATGCCATTCAAATAACTGGTGAAAACGATGGTGTTTTTAATGACTCTGACTTTATATTATTTTATGCAGAAGGTGTTGATAATTGGAATGTTGAGAGCGAAACCACCAATAATTTATATGCCGATAAATCTTATTATTATATAACGTATCAAGGTAATGATGGTAAAAGAATACAAGATTTGTCTCAACCGTCAGGCACTGCAACAGAAAGCATAACAACTTTTGATGATTATCAATATCATGAAATCGACAAATACAACCTAATTAAATTAGGAAGAAGATGGTTTGGAGAAGAATTTAATATTCAAAATGAACAAAGTTTTGATTTTACGATTCCAAATATAGACACAACTGTACCTATAAATTTAAAAATTTATTCTGGAGCTGTTGCAATAACAACGACTTCTTTTGATGTAATGGCAAACAGTACTGCTGTCGGAAATATAAGTTTATATTCAGATAATGACACAAAAGCCGTAGGTAAATCATTTAGTACTACCTTTCCTGCTTCTGAAAACGTTTCGATTTCACTTTTATATAATAATAATGGTGTACCAGATTCAAAAGGGTATTTGGATTATATTTTTCTAAAATCGAGAAGAAAATTAACAGGTTATGGCAAACAATTTCGTTTTCAATATGATTTAGCCAATATTAATATCGGAATTGCAGAATATCAACTTACTAATGCAGCTGCAATTTCTCAAATTTGGGACATCACTGATATTTATAATGTTTCAAAAGTTGAGAATGTAAACCAGACTACTTTTTCATTTAAAGCAAATTTAGGCGAATTACGAAAATACATAGCCATTGACCCGAATGATTTAATGGTTCCTTCAAAAGAATCTCAACCCAAAGTCACTAATCAAAATTTAAAAGGAACTATTTTTAATAATGCTCAAGGTCAATTTCAAGATATTGATTACCTTATAATTACACCGGCTTTTTTAACTTCACAAGCAGAAAAATTAGCTAATTTCCATAGAAATTATTCTCAACTAAATGTAAAAGTAGTTACTCTAGAGAGTATTTATCAAGAATTTTGTTCTGGCAAACAAGATGTTGCTGCCATTAGAAATTTTATAAAATATGTTTACTTTAATGCATCATCACCTGATAAAAAAGTAAAATATGTAAACCTTTTTGGAGACGCCTCTTATGATTTCAAAAATAGAGTTTCTATTAATACTAACATAGTTCCTATATATCATGCACTAAATAGCTTTACGATTGGTGAGTCTTCTTTTACGTCTGATGACTTTTTCGGTATGATGGATGATGAAGATGGTGGTGAATTTTTACCTGGCGATTTAGATATTGCTGTAGGAAGAATGATACACGACAATGCTGTCCAAGCTGATGATTTGGTTCAAAAAGTTATTGACTACAATGATATTAAATCCTATGGAAGTTGGAGAAACAACTATGTTTGTGTTTCTGATGATCCAGACCCGACAAAAACGGCGGATAACCAATTACAATTTCTTCAAAATAAATTGACCGATAAAATTGTTTCTGAAAAACCATTTATTAATGCTACAAAAATATTACTTGATTCTTACTCTCAAGTAACTTCTTCAGGCGGAGCGAGATATCCAAAAGCGCGTGAAGACTTTTTTAATGCATTTGAAAAAGGAACATTAGTAGTAAATTATTTAGGACATGGTGGAGAAGATGGATTGTCACAAGAAAGAATTTGGGAAAAAATAGATGGTCAGAATTTGGTCAATCGTTATAAATATCCTCTTTTTATTACCATAACTTGTGATTTTTCTAGATTTGACAATCCGTTTAGACCAACTGCTGGCGAATATACTTATTGGAATCCTAAAGGTGGCGCTATAGCAATGATTACAACAGTTAGAGAAATAGGACAATCTACAGGTCAATCTTTTAATGAATCCTTATCAAAATATTTATTCTCTTATGGGTCAAGTCAATATACTACAATTGCAGAAGCTTTACGTTTGACAAAAAACAATAGCGTATCAACAAATGTGGTTTTTTACATAGGTGATCCCGCATTAATGCTAGCTATACCAAAACCTCAAATAAATTTAACCAAAGTAAACGATATGCCAATTACAGGCACAATTGATGACTTTAAATCGTTGAGTTATGTAAAACTTTCGGGAGAAATTGCTGATGAGAATAACAATCCATTAACTGCTTATACTGGTGAATTAGCAGTTCAAATTTTTGATAAAAAAATCCAACGTGTCACTTTACGGAATGACAATGTTGATGCCGCTATAAATGTTGTCAACAATTTTACAACAACAACTGGACCCGTTATGCCTTTTATAACCAATGGCGAAACGATTTTTAGAGGAAATGCTGCTATTGTAAATGGCAAATTCGAATTTGGATTTGTAGTTCCTAGAGACATTACAACTAATCTTGATTATGGTAGAATCAGTTTTTACAGTAAGAGAAATCAAACCCTTTTTGATAAATCTGGAGTAAATTCAAATATAAAAATTGGGGGTGTAAATCTAAATGCTCCTGTTGATAATATAGCTCCAACTGTAAAACTTTTTATGAATGATCAAAATTTTATTTCTGGAGGAATTACAAATGAATCACCTATTTTTCTTGCTTATCTTGAAGATGAAAACGGAATAAATACTGCAAGTGGTATTGGTCACGACATTGTAGCCATTTTAGATGGAGACGAATCCAAACCTTATAAATTGAATGATTATTACGAAACCGAATTAGATAATTACAAAAAAGGAAAATTAAAATTTCCATTTAGAAATTTAGCTGTCGGATTGCATACGATTACATTCATCGCATTTGATGTTTATAATAATAGAATCACTGCTGACATTCAATTTATAGTTGTAGGTGATGAATCGGTTACTTTGACAAATGTTTTAAATTACCCAAATCCTTTTGTAAATTATACTCAGTTTTGGTTTACTCACAACAAACCTTTTGAACCCTTGGAGGTACAAGTACAAGTTATGACAATAACTGGTAAAATTGTGTTTACAAAAAACCAAACCATTACAACTGATGGGTTTCTATCTCGTGAAATCACTTGGGATGGCAAAGATGATTTTGGTGACAAAATTGGAAAAGGAGTTTATGTTTATAAACTTACTGTTAAATCAATTTTGACTAATTCTAAAACAGAAAAATACGAGAAACTTGTAATCCTTTAATAAAATACTATATTTGTTAACTTTTTTAAAATTATAGAATGAAAAAAATTGCTGCTTTAATAATTTATTTTTCGCTTATTCAATATTCAATTGCTCAGGATAGAGTAATTACAACTGGAGTACCATTTTTACTTGTTTCAGCTGACGCACGTTCTGCAGGTATGGCTGACAATGGTGTAGCTAGTGCACCAGATGTCTACTCACAACAATGGAATCCAGCAAAATATGCATTTTCTTTAGACAAACAAGGAGTTGCATTTGGATATACACCCTATTTAGTTGAATTGGTAAATGATATCTCACTTGGTCAAGTAAATTATTTTAATAGATATAACGAAAAGAGTGCCTTTGCAGGAAGTATTCGCTATTTTAGTTTAGGAGAAATACAATTAACAAATGATGATGGAACTCTTAATAATATTGTAAAACCTGCTGAATTTGCTATAGATTTATCTTATGCATTACAATTAAGTGAGCGATTTGCAATGTCAGTTGGAGGTAGATATATTCGTTCTAATTTAGGTATTCCATCAGAAGGAAACAGTATCTCTGCAGCAAGTTCATTTGCTGTTGATGTATCTGGTTATTATCAATCTGAAGAAGTTGCTTTTAATGATTTTAACGGAAGATGGAGATGGGGTTTCAATTTACAAAATTTAGGACCTAAAATTAATTATGATAAAACCCAAGGTGATGCAGGTTCGAATTTTTTACCTTCAAACATGAAATTGGGTGCAGGTTTTGATTTTATTTTAGATGAATATAACAAGGTTTCTTTAGGTCTAGAAGTGAATAAATTACTAGTACCAACACCATTTGCAAAAGTAGAGCCAGTTTTAGTTGACATTGACGGTAATGGTACAATAAGTCCTTCAGAAGTTACTGCTGCTAACAATACTGCTTCTGCTGCCAATAGCGAAAACAATATTAAATATGACAAAATAAGCTGGACAGAAGGTATTTTTAAATCGTTTGGTGATGCACCTGATGGTTTTAAAGAAGAACTTAAAGAATTCACTTATTCAGTTGGAGCGGAATATTTATACCAAGATTCATTTGCATTTAGATTAGGATATTTCAATGAAAGTGTAATCAAAGGAGCTAGAAAATTTTTCTCTATGGGTGCTGGATTTAAATATAACATTATCAAAGTAGATGTATCATATTTATTCTCTGCTTCTAAAGTTAAAAACCCACTAGAAAACACATTGCGTTTCTCATTGAGTTTTGCATTTGGAGACAAATACGATCAATATTAAATCAATACTAAAATATTAATAAAAAATCCAAATTTCTAAATTTTTGAAATTTGGATTTTTTTTCCAAAAAAATATATGAAGGAAATTACTATTACATCACAGTTTTCAGTTTATGATTCATTAGAAGAATTACCAAAAGAAATTCAAGATTTAATGTCTCAAGCAGTTACTATTCGTAAGAATGCTTATGCACCCTATTCAAAATTTAGAGTTGGCGCAGCCTTATTGTTAGATAATAATAATGTTGTATTAGGTTCAAATCAAGAAAACGCAGCATATCCATCAGGTTTATGCGCAGAGAGAGTTGCGATTTTTCAAGCTGGAGCAATATATCCTGAAGCTAAAATTTTAAAAATGGCCATTACTGCAGCTTCAGATACAAATTTAACTTCAACTCCAATTCCTCCTTGTGGGTCTTGTAGACAATCTATTGCTGAATATGAAATCAAACAAGAAACCCCAATAGAAATATTTTTTATGGGCGAAACAGGTGTAATTTACAAATCAGATTCATTAAAAAATTTATTGCCTTTTATGTTTGATAAAAAGTTTTTATAAATAAAATAAAAACTGTCTATTAAATTTTAGTTTTACTCGGAATGTCTTATTTTTGCTTTTCGCAAAATGGTGTGTGAGTGAACTTTTTTGCGTTGTATTCTAAATTTAAAACAATAAAACTTTAGTAAAAGCATCAAATGAAAGAAATAACAAAAGAAGTTTATTTGAAGTGGTATGAAGATATGCTACTTTGGAGAAAATTTGAAGACAAATTAGCAGCACTCTATATTCAACAAAAAGTAAGAGGATTTTTACATTTATATAATGGTCAAGAAGCTGTATTAGCAGGCGCTTTGCACGCAATGGATTTGACCAAAGACAAAATGATTACTGCATATAGAAATCATGTTCAACCAATAGGTATGGGTGTAGATCCAAAAGCAGTAATGGCAGAACTATTAGGAAAAGCTACTGGTACATCAAAAGGAATGGGCGGTTCAATGCATATTTTTTCTAAAGCAAAAGGTTTTTATGGTGGTCATGGAATTGTTGGAGCTCAAATTCCTGTAGGAGCTGGAATTGCATTTGCAGATAAATATTTTGAAACAGGTGGAGTAACATTAACTTATTTTGGAGATGGAGCTGCTCGTCAAGGATCTTTACATGAGGCTTTTAATATGGCTATGTTGTGGAAACTTCCAGTAGTTTTTATAGTAGAAAATAATGGTTATGCAATGGGAACTTCGGTAGAAAGAACTGCCAATCATACTGATATTTGGAAACTTGGTTTAGGATATGAAATGCCTTGTGGTCCTGTAGATGGAATGAATCCTGTGAAAGTTGCTGAAGCAATGCACGAGGCTATAGATAGAGCAAGAAGAGGAGATGGACCTACTTTCTTAGAAATGAAAACATATAGATATAGAGGACATTCTATGTCTGACGCACAATTATATCGTTCTAAAGATGAAATAGAAGAATATAAAAAAATAGATCCAATAACACAAGTATTAGATATTATTTTAGAAAAAAAATATGCAACTGAAGCAATTATTGAAGCAATTGATGAAAGAGTTAAAGCTTTGGTAGAAGAATGTGTAACTTTTGCAGAAGATTCTCCATTTCCTGAAGTTCAACAATTATATGATGTTGTTTACGAACAAGAAAACTATCCATTTATTCCCCACAAACTATAATCAATTATGGCAAAAATAATCACGATGCCTCGTTTGAGTGATACTATGACAGAAGGTGTAGTAGCAAAATGGCTTAAAAAAGTGGGCGACAAAATAAATGAAGGAGATATCCTTGCAGAAATAGAAACAGATAAAGCAACAATGGAATTTGAATCATTCAATTCTGGAACTCTTTTACACATTGGAATTCAAGAAGGAGAATCAGCACCAGTTGATTCTTTACTTGCAATAATTGGTTCAGAAGGTGAAGATATAACTCCATTATTACATCTAGGAAAACCATCTTCAATAGAGCCAAAAGTTAATACTACAATTGTTGAAGATAAAAAAGAAGTTAATTCAACAATCAATCAAACAGTTACAACCACTTTGCCAAAAGGAGTTGTTGTAGTTACTATGCCACGTTTAAGTGATACAATGATTGATGGTACAGTTGCAACTTGGTTAAAAAAAGTAGGTGATACAGTTAATGAAGGAGAGATTCTTGCAGAAATTGAAACGGATAAAGCTACAATGGAATTTGAATCTTTTAATTCTGGAACTTTATTGTTTATTGGTGTAAATGAAGGAGAAACTGCTCCTGTTGACAGTGTTTTAGCAATTATAGGACCTACTGGAACTGATATTACAGGCATTGCTGAAAACTATAAAAATGGTGGTAGTACCTCTACTGTAAAAGAAGTAGTAAGAACTGAAATTTCAAATGAAAAATCAGAAAATTCACTTCAAATTATTACAGATGGAAAAAGGATTTTTATTTCTCCTCTAGCTAAGAAAATTGCTGAAGAAAAAGGTATAAATATTTCTCAAGTAAAAGGATCCGGAGAAAATGGACGTATTGTTAAAAGTGATATCGAAAAATTTACAACATCACCACAAGTTTTCACACCAAATGTAGTTGAAGAACAAACTGCAACCAACTATCAGCAACCTGCAATGGTAAAACCTTTTATTCCAGCTGGAGAAATTTTTACTGAAGAAATTAAAAATTCGCAAATGCGTAAAATCATTGCGAAAAGATTGTCTGAATCAATATTCACCGCGCCTCATTTTTATTTAACTATAGAAATAATGATGGATGAAGCAATGAAATCGAGAATAGTTATTAATACTATGCCTGACACTAAAGTTTCATTTAATGATATGGTTATTAAATCTTGTGCTATGGCTTTGAAAAAACATCCAAAAGTAAATTCTCAATGGAGAGAAGATGCAACTATAATTAATCATCACGTTAACATTGGTGTTGCTGTTGCTGTAGAAGATGGATTAGTCGTTCCAGTTTTAAGATTTACAGACCAGTTAAGTTTATCTCAAATTGGTGCAAATGTTAAAGATCTTGCTTTAAGAGCAAAAAATAAAAAATTACAACCATCTGAAATGGATGGAAGTACATTCACTGTTTCTAATTTAGGAATGTTTGGTATAACTGAATTTACATCAATAATAAATCAACCTAATTCAGCCATTTTATCAGTTGGTGCAATTGCTGAAAAACCAATTGTAAGAAATGGACAAATAGTTGTAGGAAACACTATGAAAGTAACTTTAGCTTGCGATCATCGTACTGTTGATGGTGCAACTGGAGCTCAATTTCTTCAAACTTTAAAGCTTTATTTAGAAAACCCAGTAACAATGTTAGCATAATATTTGTTTACAATAAATTTATATAATCCTATTTCATTCACTTGAAATAGGATTTTTTTTATATTTTATAATATTATTTTTAAAACAACATCACCTTTTTTTTAAAAATTAAAATTAGAATTTAAAACCAAAACAGGAGGAATTAAAAAACAAAAAACCCTTCATCTTTGATGAAGGGTTTTTAAAAGAAAGGCGACGACATACTCTCCCACAAATTGCAGTACCATCTGCGCAGGCGGGCT
>JAYTIV010000142.1:0-8780 GCA_043731625.1 Flavobacterium sp.
CCTGTTGTTACCGTACACGTTGGTTGTGTTATTGTTCCGATACTTGGTGCAGATGGCAATCCTAAAATTGCATTTACCGTTGCTGTTGCTGATGCTACCGAAGTACATCCAACACTATTGGTTACTGTAAAAGTATAATCTCCCGTTGATAATCCTGAAATTGTTGTTGTAGCGGTATTTCCTGTAATATTTCCTGGGTTGATTGTCCAGTTTCCTGTTGGCAATCCTATTAATTCCACTGATCCTGTTGTTACCGTACACGTTGGTTGTGTTATTGTTCCGATACTTGGTGCTAATGTTACACAGAATGAAACAATTGCAGTATCACAATTAGTTAAGTTTCCGTTCTCACAAATTTGATATGTTAAACTATAATTTCCAGCAGGTGTTCCTGCAGCAACTAATACATTAACTCCAGATAATGTAATTCCAGGATTTGTAGATGATACAAATGTTGTTGTTACTTGTGAAGCAACAACTGGATTCCCATTTAAAGTATCATTATCTAAGACATTAACATATGCTGTTCCGCCAACTACTCCATCAATCGAAATACCAGTATTATCATTTGCTATTATTAATGAAATAACTGGTGACTGTGAAATTGAACAAACACAATTATTTAAAGTAGATAAAACACCAACTATAGTTGAACTTGGAGTACAAGGTGTTGCAATAAAACTAAAATTTTCTGTTATAGAATTTCCTGCATTTACCGAACTTGTAAAAGTTTGGGTTGCTAGTATTGATCCTGTTGGATTTCCAAGAGTATCTGCACAATAATAATCAACTATTATTGGATTAGTAGCTAATTGATTTAAAGTTCCAGTATTTGCAACTATTAATGACACATTATAATTGTTTCCGTTTAACGAACCATTTAAGCTAGTTAATTCTAATATTGGATGATTTATAGAATAATTATATGTTGCATTACCTGTTTCTACTTGTATAGAATTACAAAAACCACCTGGAACAGATGCACAAGCAATATTGTATACAATATCTTGTGTTTTTAATTCAATGATATTATTTCCGCAAGAAATACCGTTTTTAGTTAATTGAATTGTATAATTCATTAAATCTCCTCCACTCAACCCTGTTGGTATTCTTAGTATTACATTATTTCCTGTTACTACAGGTAGAGATGGACAATTTGGCGAAGAAGTACAAGTTACCGTATTAAAAGTATACCCTTCAGGTATATCAAAACTAATTGTTCCTGTAGAACCAGTTACTGATGAACCTCCAATTATTGTACTTGTACAATCAAAAGTTAAATCACTACAACTATCAAATGAACCATTTGATAAAACTAAATTATTGACAACACTATAATTTGTTGTAGCTCCTATAATATCATTTTTAACAGATTGAATAATAATATCGCTTCCTAATGCAGATGCACCACATAAACGATTTGCACTTGTAGAAAATTTAAATTTTGATCCACTAACAAAACTACAATCTGTAGTCATATAAAATCGAACACTAATTTTTCGTTGATCATTATTTAGAGCATTTACTGTACCTGGAATTCCCTGTAATGCTGGGTAATTTGGGTGCTGAAATAAATTATATGTCACAATAGTTCCTGAAGTTGTAAATGGCACAGAACTCCAGTTTCCAGATCCTTTTGGATATTCTACTTCAAATGCATTAATATTCATTCCAGGCAATACATTTAAACTAAAGGTACTATTAACTACATTTCCTACTTGTGCATTGTTTACATCAAATTGATATAAAGTACTATCACAAAGATTAATTGACGCAGAAGGTTGTTGAACCGAAATAATTTCAATTTCAGAAATTGCAGGATTAAATGACAATACTAAAGTTTCTTTACTACAAGTATAGGTATCTGGATCTGTTGGGAAATCTGAACAGTTCCAACCTCCATAAATAGTAAGATTAGTAAAATTACAATTGGTATAAGTAAATGAAATTCTATAATCTTTAAACAATCCGTTTGCTATTCCCGCAGCATTTAAATTATAAATATTACCTCCATTATAAGCTATAGGTGCAATTACAGTATTACTTGCTAAATCAAGCATTTGAGTGATTGTAACACCGGCAGTATTTGGAATTGATATCCAATTGAAAGGCGCAGTACTTTGACCAACATTTGATATTCTTACAACCCAACTTTCTGTGATATTAGACGCTTGAATTGTACCAGTTTGATTTGTTAAAGTAATATCAGGTCTGTTTTGATAATTTATTGCTTCTGTTCTAATATTTTCAGCATTATAGGTATTTGGCTGAGGGACATCTCCTGCATAAGCATAATAAAAATCTTTATAATTTAATTTAAACGTTATATTTTCACTTGTAAGAGTTCCGCAAGAAGCTTGAACAGTAAAAGGAATTCTACCACCATATACATTCGATACAGTAATTTCTATAGGATCCCAATTTCCGGGATTATTAAAAGTATACACATTTCCATTTATTGAAGAAGGAGTCATAGGTAGTGAACCTGAAGTTAAATGACTGAAACTAGCTGATGTAAAAGTATATCCATCTGGAATAGTAGCTTCAATAGAAGTTACATATAATCCTGGTCTAAATTCATTTAAATATTTTGCTCCAGGAGTATCAAATCGTCTTGCAATATAATTTGTAGAACCTCCTAAAACAGTTTGGGTACAACCAGAAACGTTTTGAAC
The DNA here is from genome assembly GCA_043731625.1 of Flavobacterium sp. GTDB lineage: Bacteria > Bacteroidota > Bacteroidia > Flavobacteriales > Flavobacteriaceae > Flavobacterium. Next base: position 2,676 of record JAYTIV010000142.1, read on the forward strand.
ATTATTATTATTTACAAAAGCTGTTCCTACAAGATACATTTCAGGAATTCTAGAATTACAGTAATCAACAAATGCACCTACATTATTATAGAAATAAAAAGCAACACCGGATTGAATATCTTGGCGAGGCAATGTATTTGTAGCCACTTTATATCTAGAAACAGTTATTATTTCATCATTTGCTAATAATCCACTGTTTGGTAATGCTGATGTTAAATCCCAGTCAATTTTTTGAACAGTTGCAGAAGAATTGGTTAATGAAAACGTATTTACAGTTCCTGATGCAATTTGCACACCACCTCTTTTAATAATAACATCAATATTTAATGGTGTTAATTTATTTTCGGCTGCTGAATTTTTATCTAACTCAAGTCTTAATTGTAAATTAGAAGTTGGAGAAGTTTGACGTGCATTACCATTGATTTCAATAGTATCTAAAAATAATGCTTTAGACAAATCAAACGCACTAATATTTGAAGCAGTTTGTCTTGTTGACAAGGTAGCATCTGTCCATCCTAGTGAATTATCAGCTCTACGTATTACTGGTATACCTGTAATTGGACCAGTAGTACAAGTTCCAGGACAATAGGCACTCAAAGAAATACTACCGCAAGAAAGATCACTATTAATTGCACAGTTAGCTGTAATGTCATTAATTTCAAGAACTTTATAAGGCAAATTAACAACACCTATACCACTACCAGTTGAACAATCATATACTAAATCTATTAATGCATACCCAAAAAGATTTGATGGCGATGTAATTCTTATAACATTTCCCACTTGAGAATATGTAGTAGCAATTTGTGCTGATGTACTTGGAAAATATCCATTTATCCATTTAGGATTTCCTGTACCTGCAACGGTAACTCCAGCTGGTAATGTTAATTCATAAATATATCTAGTATTTAAAGTATTTAGATTTGACTCTAATTTAAAATATGAAAGACTTAATCGAACTGTAAATGGTGTATTAATATCAATATTTGCTGGACCATATCCATTAGTAATTAATGCACTTTTTGAATATGTTAAAGCATCTCCTGTTGCTTCTTTACTTGCAGATGTTATTTGTGTTGCATTACACATAGTGTGATATTTAACATCTCCGCCTAAATTATTTAAAGAAATATTTTGACCACAAGTTAATATATTATTTACAGAAAAATCAATATCAACTGTTACTGTATTTCCAGCTGGTAAATCATCATAAAATCCATCTGCATCTATATCTTCAAGACCAACTCCTATTCCATCAGGATCACTTGCAAAAAAATTATTGACATTAACTTCAAATATAGAACGATCTCCACCATTGTTTGGTGTATCAGCTGAAACAAAAACAAGATTTGATGGTATAGAAATTCCACCAATTTTTGCATTTGATAAATTGTATAATCCAGAAGGATATCCTGCTAAAGTAGCTGTTTGATTTACTAATCCTTTTCTTAAAACAATATCAAACATTGTCGCTGCATTTGTATTTCCAGTTCCGGAATTTTTAAATGTAGAACGAAGTACAGAAGTTGCACACATATTTGTATAACCAACTAATGTATTTGAATGTGTTGTAAAAACAGGACTTCCGCCAGCCATTGTTACAAGAGCAACTCCAGTTGCTGTTTGACACCATTGAGATGGATTAGGATTACAACCCCAACCTGAACTATATGAAGTTGATGCACCACAAGTGTTTAATTTGTATGTTTCAGTAAAAACTAAATTTTCACCATTACACAATTGTTGATCGGCAGTTAGAGCAGTTCCAGAAATAGTAAAATAACTTGTTGTTCCAACAACAGAAGAAGGCGTTACAGGATTTCCATTTAAAGTAAGTGAAATTAGTGAAATTCCATTTGATGGATAATCAATAGAAAAATGAATATCTCTTGCACAACCGTTAGCACCATTCGATATAGTAAAATTTCTAACATATGTGCTTCCTATTGTAGCATTATTTTGTGCATTTGGTTGAGTAAAACTAATAGAAGGAAAATTTACTTGATAGCTATTAAGAACTGGATCATTATCTGTAGTTGTTAAATTATTTACAGTTGCAGCAACAGCATCTTTGAATGTTTCTCCTGCAAGAGCAGCTGATCTTGAAGTACAATTTGCAGTTCTGTTAATGCTAAATTCTATAAAATTCCCAATATTAAGCAACAATGGATTTATTGTAAATCTAGGTCTTTTTGGGTCTACAACACCAGTTAAATCTTCAGTAATAGTTACGCCAACAGTTCCTGCGATTCGTGATAATGAACCTGAAACATATTCTACTCCAGTTGGTAATGAAATGGAAACATTTCCTCCATTTGTGGATACTTGAGTAATATCTAATCTTACAAAAAGTTTAGAACTTCCATTACAAGTTGTTATCAATTGAGCCGCAGTTGGATAGGTAATTGATACAGATTGAGCATGATTTTCAATTCCAAAAAATGTAATCAATACTAAAAGTAAAAGCTGAATTTGTTTTGAAAAATAATTTTTTCCCATAATACTATTCTCAATTAATTATAATAATTTTGGCTAAAATACTTACAATATTTTTGGAGCAAACATTTTTTCTATCAACAACTTGAAAACTCGTTAAATGACATTTTTCTTACTTTTATATAACTTTTAACCATTATTTATTGCATTTTATCTTTAAAATAAAAATTTTATTCTTGGGTACTTAAAAATTGATTTACTTCAATTTATCATTTGACTAAACCAATAAAATTATTGCAATAAAAAAAGCCTTACTTAAAAAAGTAAGGCGATTTTAACCAATATTTATTTATGAAAAAAACTATTCTCCAGAAGCCAAAGCCGAATTTTTATTCACTTCTTTAACTTGTAATACAACCGCTACACCTTCATTATTAAACATCATCATATTGAGTGTATCTAATTTTGCTAAATCTTTAGAAACAAATCCACTAAATAAATTATAGGAGATATTCATTTCTTTTAATTTTTTTAATTTTTCTAAATCCAATGGTATTTCCCCTTGAATATTATTATCAAACAAACTAAAAGTTACAAGTTGAGATAAATTTGCTATTTTTTTATCTAATTTCCCTGAAAGTTTATTACTATTTAATAACAATACACGAAGTGATTTCATTTCATAAAGCGAAGCTGGAATAGACCCCATTAATTCATTATTATAAAGTGATAATTTTTTTAATTGTTTTAATTTTCCAATTTCAAAAGGCAATTCTCCAGAGAGTTTATTCATAAACAACTCTAATGTCTGTAACTCTTTAAGATCTGTAATAGAATCTGGTATTTTGCCTGTTAATTTATTAAATGAGATATTTAATAACACTAAAGATTTCAAATTTCCTATAGAATTTGGAATATTCCCTGAAATAGCATTTCTAGTCAATTTTAGTTTTTGAAGATATACTAAATCTCCAATTTCCTGAGGTAATTCGCCATTAAGATTATTGAAAGTCAAATCTAAAGCAACTACATTATTACCTTTGATTTTTATTCCGTACCAAGTAGCAACTGGAGCGTTTAAATCCCATTTTGTTTTCCATTGATTACCATTTGTGGCATTATATAATTTAATTAATGCCTCTTTTTCTGTTATAGATACATCTGCCAACATTGTTATGGAGGATAAGAATATCAGTATTAAAGTAAAAATTTTTTTCATGATTTTTTATAATTTGGGGATAATAAAAATTAATCTTCAGATGCTAAAACTGAATTTCCTTCAGATCTAACATTTAACATCACTGCCAATCCTTTTTCGTTGATCATTGTCATATTCATAGAATCAAGTTGTGCCAAATTTCTGGATACAAAACCATTAAACATGTTATATGAAATATTCATTTCTTTTAGATTTTTTAATTTTTCTAAATCAAAAGGAACTTGACCTTGTATATTATTTTCAAACAAACTCAAGTTTTCTAAAGAAGTTAAGTTTGCCACTTCTCTTTCTAATTTACCAGTTAATTTATTGCTGCTTAACAACAACACTTTCAATGGTTTGATAGAATATATAGAAGTTGGAATTTGCCCTTCTAGTTCATTATTAAACAAAGATAAAGTTTGTAATTTTTTTAAATTTCCAATTTCTGTAGGAATTTGACCTGAGATTCTATTCATATATAGTTCAAGAGATTGCAAAGCAATTGCATTACACAATGATAATGGGATACTTCCTGAAATTTTATTAAAAGACAAATTTAATTTTGTAAGTTCTTTTAAATTTCCAATTGTAGATGGTATTACTCCAGAAATATTGTTTTTAAATAAATTTAACGATTTCAAGTAAACTAACATACCTATCTCATTAGGTAATTCACCCGACAAATTATTATCAGGCAATTCTAATCCTACCACTTTATTATTTTCAATTTTAACACCGTACCAAGTCGAGACATTTTCATTTAAATTCCATTTAGAAACCCACTGATTTCCAACTGTTGCTTTGTTTAATTTTATTAAAGCTGCTTTCTCATTTGATGAAATATTGGCCAACATAGTTAGAGAAGCAATGAATGATAATAGTAAAATGGCTAATTTTTTCATAACAAATGGTATTAGATTCAAATGATGGTGTAAACGTACATCTGAAATCGATAATGAGCAAATAAAATCGATGAATTACTTGTTTTTTAATTTTAATACTATATTTTTCTTACAATTAAAATTTAATACTATTGGTTTTTATGCAGTTACAATAGGTTCAAAAATGAAAATAAGCTAAAGAAATAGGTAAGTTATTTTAAAAAAAATGTACATTTGAGTAACAACTTTTAAAACAAAACTATTATGAACATTAATTTTTTAGCTTTAATTCTCGCAGCATTATCATCTCTCTTAGTGGGATTTATTTGGTATAATCCAAAAGTTTTTGGAACAATTTGGATGAAAGAAGCAGGTATTACAGAAGAAAAAATGAAAGGTAGCAATATGGTTCTCATTTTTGGGATGTCTATTTTTTATGCTTTTTTAATCTCATTTATTATACAATTTATGGTAATTCACCAATATAGTGCTTTTTCGGCAACTGTTGATGTTCAAGGTGTTGACTCTTCTGTTTTGAAAAATTATATGGATGCTTATGGATCAACCTACAGAACGTTTAAACATGGTGCATTACATGGTTTTATGGCAGGCCTATTTTTTGCTTTACCAGTTATAGGTGTTGGGTCTTTGTATGAAAGAAGAAGCTGGAAATATGTACTTGTTGCAGGTGGTTATTGGGTTGTAACTTGTATGCTTATGGGTGGTATAATATGCGCTATGAAATAATTTTAACATTTAATTATATTGCAATCGCTCTACATTTGTAGAGCGATTTTTTTTATTTTGAGCAACATTACAACAAAAATTTATACTTCGATAAAGCAACTTCCTGATAATTGGGATGTTATAGCTATTGATAATGCTTTTCTGCAAACTGCCTATCTCACGGTGCTTGAAGAATCTGCACCATCAAATATGCAATGTTTTTATATTGGAATTTATCAAAACAATACTCTGATTGGTGTTGCATTATCTCAATATTTGAATCTAAATAAATTGCAATCTTTTGGAGATAGAGATAAATGTCTGAAAACGGCAATTCGGAATTTTATTTTTAAAAATTTTGCTTCTCATGTTTTGTTTATTGGTAATAATATGATAACTGGTCAAAACGGTTATACTTTTAATACTACGATTTCTTTTGAAGAAATTAGTTCAATATTACTTCATATTGCTAATGAAATAACAAATTTTTATAAAAAACAGAAAATCACGATTCACCTTGTATCATTTAAAGATTTCTATCAAGAATGTGCTTTTGAACTCAAAAAATTTGGTTTTAAATCAATTTATGAATTTAAAACACAACCCAATATGGTTTTTGAATTACCTGCAGAATGGAAAACAATTGAAAATTATACAGATCAATTATCAAAAAAATATAGAGATCAATATAAAAGAGCTCATAAAAAATCAGAAGGTATTGAGGCTAGAGAATTAACTTTAGCTGAAATAATTGAAAATGAAGAAAGTATTTATAAATTGTATTATTATGTTGCTGAAAATGCACCATTTAATACTTTTTTCTTAGCTAAAAATCATTTTTCAATTTTTAAAAAACAACTC
>JAYTIV010000143.1:0-3499 GCA_043731625.1 Flavobacterium sp.
AACAAATATATAACAAATTTTATTCCAAAATTATTTTTTTCATTTTTTTGCGTTTCGATGGCTAATCTCGCACAACTTGTAAATATACGCAACAATCTACGCGTTTAGATCCATTTTCGGGTAGATTTGCGAAAGCTTGTTGCTTTTGTTATTACAAATATAAGATTCATTTTAATAATAATTGATCATTTTTCAATTTTTTTCTGCTACGATTCTGTCTAATGGGTTTTGGGTGTGTTTCCTTCGGCTCGACAAGCGGACTTTGAAATGGTAACAAAACTTTACGAAAACAGCTTACTGGTATCGGAATTGTAATCGGTACCACAAAACCCTTTGGCTATATTTTGTATTGACATTCTATTATAGCAATTCATTGTTGGGTTTTCAAGCCTAATAAATGGTAAGTGTTAACGGCTGGATTTTTTGTCATTTGAGTTGTTTCGTTTTCTTCCATTTTCTTATTCTGTCCTTTGCGTTTTTAAATGGTGAGGAAGTGTTTAACTGAATCATCTTTCCAAATGTCCATTTGGAATACCAAGCAATCTCATAAAGTTCTGTGTTCGTTTTGCTTTCAATTAATTTCAATATTTCGTTTGTTGTTTCATCAAGTTTTTCCATAAGCGTTTTGAAGTTGTCATTTTCGTAGTCACAGTAAAATTTTTGTGCAAGTAGTCCGAGTTCATTCCACATAAAATCTGTTTCTGGAAAGTCAACTTTAAGTCCTTTGCTTTTCTTGTCGTTCCACTTCAAAACCAATTGTCCCCAACCAACAAGATAAGCAACAAGGTTATTGATACTCATTAATGTATTCTTTGAATGCCCATCAAGTTCTTTTTTTCCGGTAAGGTCAATTGGAATGTTTGCAAGTTCGATTGTCAACTTTTTGTAGTTGTCAGTTATTGCTTTTATTAATTCGTCTTTGTCCTTTGGTATTGCCATTTCTATTTAAATTGTCTGATTATTGGCTTTTCAAGCACAACGAAACTTTGGATGTTGGCAGAGGTTATTTTATTTAATAAGACACTAATTTTTTATGAATTTACTTTTATAAATTCCTTTGTCGGTTTGAATAACTATAAAATAATTTCCAGTCTTTAAATTTGTTACATCAATTGACGAAATATTTTCGGCTTTAGAAATATTAAGTAACAATTGTCCTGTAATGTTATAAACTTTTATCGATTTTTTTTCGATTGTGTCTTTTGTCTCAATATTAAGAAAATTTGAAGTTGGATTTGGATATAAAATAAAATATTTATCAATTGAATTACTTGGTTTACTCAATAATATTATGTTACTCGCAACTTGATTTAGCGTAAAAGTGTTATCTATTGGAGTATCATCAATTGATGTTGTATTTATTGAAGTAGTAAAAGTAATTAAATCACCTTCATTTACTGACGGTAAATCTGTGTTGGAATTAAAATGGAAGGTAACTAATATCTCTTTTGATTCAAATGGTTTTAGATTAGTGAAATTCCACAATAATGTATTAGCTGCTTGACTAAAAATGTTTGGATTTGAATCACTATAATCTAAAATTGCATCATTAAAATTGAAACTTATTGTGCCTGATTGAGTATTAGTACCTTTATTTTTATATCTAATTTTATAGGTATTATTTGATCCTGGCAAAGCAGTAAAATCATAATCTATTTGCGATATGCTAATATCTAAATCTGGATGTAAACCATTTGGGGTAATACAGAAATTTTGTGAGTAAGGACTTGCTTGTGTTGGAAAAGACACATTTATAGAAGAAGGAAAAACATTAAAATAAGTTGGATTATCCATAATAGGTTGAATTGTATGTGTACCATCTTGAACATTATAATCATAATTTCCAGCATTATTTCCAAATACATTTCCAGTACTTGTTACGTTTGATAAAGCTAATTTTAAATTTGGGTATGCTATATCAAAAGCATCACAGCCATCATTAGCTTCATCGTACTTGATGGAACCATTAATATTATAGAAGCTACCGCCTGAAACAAAAGCACAATATGAATTTGTGAAACAATTGGTGTAGCCATATTGCGTAATCTTATCTTGAACCTGTGTTAATTGAAAATCATCTGCACAAACATATTGAAGATTTGTATTGTTTGAAAAATCTAAATTTAAAGAGGATTCATTTGAATCGTTTTTGAGGTATAATGTTGTTAAGTTGTTTGAAGAACAATTTAAATTTGTTAGATGAGTCAAATTATTAGTATCTAAAGTATTTAATAAATTATTATTGCAGTATAAGTTACTCAAATTTGTTATATTATTAACTCCCAATGTCGTTAATTGATTATTATTGCATCTAATTACAAATAGATTAGGTAAGTTTGATAATGAAATAGTAGTAATTTGGTTGTTGTTACAAGAAAAGTTTGTAAGATGAGGTAAATTGGAAATATTTAAACTTGTTAAACTATTATTATATGCATCAAACCCAATCAAATTGGCAAATGGTGTTAAATCTAAATTTGAAATTGTATTATTTCCACAATTTAAATGTTTTAAATTTATAAAAAATTCTAATCCCGATAAATTAGAAATTCCACAGTTGTATAAAACTAAATCGTTTACTAATAAAGCTTCACTTACCTCAATTTCATTGTCATTATTTGAATCTATTTTGAGCGAATTTCCATTATGGTAAGCAATTCCATTTCCATTAGCCGCTAAAAGTAATCTTGTTTTAAGATTTGAATCTGGGAAATTAATTATCTGAGCACTTAAGTTTGATATAAAGCAAACTGTTAGAATTAAGTAAAGAATTTTTTTCATAATTTAAGTTTTTAAAGTTGTTTTATATTTTCGATTTTTGCGATTCCGCGCTACAATAAACTACCAACGACTTGTGGATTACAGAAGTTGGGGGTTTGGTTAGCCTAAATTTTCAGTAATCACTTAACACAAAAGTACGAAACAATCTTTAAATTCAAGACCAAAAACCCAAAAATTTGCAAAACGACAAAAAAAAAGAGGTGCAATAACGGCTATGAAATCATTACAAAACTCTATGATAACAATGTAGCGTGACAATATTGCGGGTTCCGTTCAACCGGAGTTTATCTCACGGGGAATATTTTTTGTCGGTATTAGATGATTGTAATTGATTGTTGGGTTTCAGTATCAATGAAAGGCTGGGTTTTAAGCGATTTTTTTATTTTTCAATACTTATTTGAAAGTTTAGTAATTCAACTTGAAATTTTACAGTTGCTTTCAAAGCAGAAAATACGCGCATTAAAGTATCAATAGTTGCGTTACTTGCGTTGTTTTCTAATCTAGAAATTTGTGCTTTTTGTACTCCAATTAATTTTCCTAAATCTTCTTGTGTTAGTTTACGTTTTTTTCTTGTTTCTTTAATTGCGTTTCCAATTAAATCCATTTGTAAATCATACTCAAATTTATCTCTATTTTCTGTTCCAATTTTACCAACAATTTTGTCTGTAACTTCGTCTAAAGTGAAAGTTTTCATAATTTTTTTGTATTTTCTTTTTCT
>JAYTIV010000144.1:0-3483 GCA_043731625.1 Flavobacterium sp.
ATAAATTAGTGTTAATTTTAGAACAACATCTTTATGCATCAAAAGAAAAAAGTAATTTTATTGCAATTATCAGAAATAAAATTACTTTTATTTTATAAACTCCTTTCATTAAAATGAAAAAAATTGAAGTCTATTTTATGCCAGGTTTAGCAGCAAGTTCTGCAATATTCAATCGGATCATACTTCCAGAATCAACATTTGAAATTCATATGTTAGATTGGGAAATCCCGCTTAAAAATGAAACTTTAACTAATTATGCGAAAAGAATGGCCACCAATGTTAAAGAAGACAATGCCGTTTTAATTGGAGTTTCGTTTGGAGGCGTTTTAGTACAAGAAATGTCAAAATATTTAAATTTAAAAAAATTAATAATTATTTCAAGCGTCAAAACCAATCTAGAAGTACCCTTGAGGATGAAAATTGCAAAATCTACAAAATTTTACAAATTAGTACCAACCTCATTATTACAAAATATTGAAATTTTAAATAAATTTTCGTTTGGGAAAATAATACAACAACGTTTAAAATTGTATGAAAAATACTTATCAATGCGAGATAAAGTCTATCTAGAATGGGCAATTGAACAAATGATTTTATGGGATCGAACTAAAGCAGACAAAAATGTTATTCATATTCATGGTGATAAAGATGAAGTTTTTCCGATAAAAAATATTAAAAAACATATCATTGTAGAAGGTGGAACTCATATCATGATATTGAGTAAATATCGTTGGATGAATGAAAACCTGCCAAAAATTATTCTCGACGAATTCCAATAAAATGGACTGATTTTTGTATTTTTACAACTTATTAAAATTGAAATGAAAATGAACTGGATAAAAAAAACAACAATAATTGCTTCAATTGCTTTACTTAGTGGTGCATTTATTTATAGTACTTCAACCGAAAATAAGAACAAAATTACTCACGAAGGAACCTCTCAATTTTTTCCTACAAGTATTGATTTTGCTGGTGAAGAAACGCCTTTACAAATATCAGATGTAAGAGAGCGGCTTGATAGAGAATTGCTTGTAAATGCTAACCTTGATGCCTCTACACTATTAATCATTAAAAGAGCCAATCGTGCTTTTCCAATCATTGAACCTATTTTGAAAAAAAATAATATACCAGACGATTTTAAATATCTTGCTGTAATAGAAAGTTCATTAATGAATGCAGTTTCACCAGCTGGAGCTAAAGGTATTTGGCAATTTATGCCAGAAACGGCTAGAGAAAGTGGCATGGAAGTTAATGATATTGTTGATGAACGTTATCATCTTGAAAAAGCTACCGAAGCTGCTTGCCAATATCTACTCAATGCAAAAGAAAAATTTGGCTCTTGGACACTAGCTGCAGCATCGTATAACAGTGGCATGAATGGTGTTAACAAACAAATAGAAATGCAAAAAGTTTCAAACTATTATGATTTGTTATTAAATGATGAAACCTCACGTTATGTTTTTAGAATTTTAGCATTGAAAGAGATTATGAGAAATCCTGAAAAATTTGGTTTCAAGGTTAACTTAGATGAGTTATATGTTAATCTACCGTCAAAAAAGATTGTTGTTGATAGTACAATTAATGATTTGGCTGCTTTTGCAAAATCTCAAGGTATTAATTATAAAATTCTAAAAATTCACAATCCTTGGTTGCGAGACAAAAAATTGATGAATGTATCTAAAAAGAAATACGAAATAGAAATTCCTTTAAACGGATATTAAAATAAAAAAAAGTGCTTAACGCACTTTTTTTTATTCTTGCATTGTTAGTTGTTCTTTTGTTAATTCATTCTTCTGAAGAAAATGAACAATACGATCATTAAAAACTACATAATTTAAATCTAATGCTTTTTTGAAAGGAGTTTTTACAGGAATAGAAACACCACCTCTTTTGATATCAACTACTTTTAAATCATTATCTAAAAAGTAAGACGTAGGAAATCCTAAAGTATGTTTTAAAGTAGCAACAACAGCTTCATCATTTTTGTATGATTCATTTGCATAACATACTTTTATATTTGAATTGAATTGTCTTGATATTTTTTTCATATCATTTTTAACATCCCAAAAAACCACAATCATCTGAAAATCATTTTGGTATTTTCTTGCCAATTTATTTAATGCAGGTATTTCTCCTTTATTAATAACGCACCAAGAAGCATAAGTAATAATAAAAACAGGCTTTTTGATTTTGCTCAATTTTATCTTTCTACTATTGATGCACTTGAATGAATAATCATCAAATCGAGAGCCGACTAAATTGTTTTGAACCAAGGAATCAAATAATGCATTACCTTTTTCGATATTTCCTTTTTCAAATTCAATATCAGATTTTGTATTGTATTTTTTGATATTGGTTTTAATAACATCTGTAAAACTTAACGCTTTATCTTGACCATAAGTGCTTTGAGCAGCAAAAACTATAGAAATTACAAGTAAAATTAATCTCATATAAATAAAATTGTTGATTAATATTAGTCAAATTTAACAATAAATTTGGCTAATAAAAAAGTTTTCAACAATATATTTTTAATAACTAATTAAAATTTGTTAATAAGTGTTGTATTTTAAGAACTACATCTTTTTCATTTGTTCTTTCATCATGACGATTTGGTCTTTTAGCATATTCTGTTTGTCAAGCTTTTTTGCTTCATTCAACAAATTAGTTGCTTCAAGTTTTCTTCTTCTTGTCATTGCAACTCCAGCTAAGTTTAATTTTGCAACTGCCAAATCCATATCCATATTCAAACCAAGTTCAATAGCTTTTTTAAAATATTTTTCAGCTTGAAGTAAATTGGTTTGCGACAACATGATTCCATGCAAATAATTAAAATACCCTTGTTGCTTTTGTACTAATGCTGTATCTGGATTTTTGATATAAGCTAGCCATTTTTGAGCACCTGGAAAGTCCTGTTTTCTTAATTTTAAGAAAGCAAGTAAGATAAATTCGTTTTTAAAATAAAGAAAAATAGGAATTGCAGACAACAAAATAAGGAAAATTCCATTACCAATATTTCCTTCTGTCATTTGCCAAATCCCTGTAACTATAATAAGTCCAGCCAAAATCAATTTAATATTTCTATGAAACATAATGTAAGTTTTTATAAGTTTGCAAAGATAGTAAAAGGATTTTAAAATATTTTTATAAAACTACTTGCCAGAAAAAAAAGAGTTTGTATATTTGCACTCGGTTTAATAAACAACCATAATCAAGATTTTAATAGAGATTTTTAAAGATATAAAGCAATGAGCAAAAGAACATTTCAACCATCGAAAAGAAAAAGAAGAAATAAGCACGGATTTATGGACAGAATGGCTTCTGCAAATGGAAGAAAGGTGCTTGCCCGTCGTAGAGCAAAAGGAAGACATAAATTGACTGTTTCTTGTGAACCAAGACACAAAAAATAATGATTAGCAATAATCAAAATACAAGGCGTTACTTTTATTAGTAACGCCTTTTTTTATATCTGTTTATAAAAATTAA
>JAYTIV010000145.1:0-3448 GCA_043731625.1 Flavobacterium sp.
TTTTTATAAAGCTACAAAAATATAAAAAATAGATTTTAGTTGCTACTTTTAAAGGAGTTGTTTTGGGTAACAAATATAATATTTGGTTACTGGTTTAGACAATGCTTTTAAATTTAATTGATCTGATGCTTCAATTACATCTTCAATAGTCTTATCTTTTTTTAGTATATGAATAGGTTCTGCCTCTTTACTATAGGCTTGATTTTTTATTTTCCCTTTATAAATAAAGTAGTTTGCCTCAGCTATACTAATGTTATTTTGTTTTGAAAATCGCTCTCTTAACTCTTGAATTTCTTCGTTTGTAAATTTTTCGCTACTTAATTTTATTTTCAATAAATCGCGATTAATAATCATTTTACTAAGAGAATTCAATATAAAATCATCATTGTTTTGCCAAGATTTTATTGCGCTAACAATATCAAAATCATCCAATTGCGAAAATTTATCTAATATATCACTATCAAAATCTTCTAACTCAACTTTATGATTCATAAAATAAAGCAAAGAATCACTACAAGGCAAAACAACTCCTTTTATTGTCAATTCTTTGGCTCTTTTTAAAATTTTTGTCAAAATCAGCTCAGCTACTAAACTTGTTTTGTGAAGATAAGCTTGCCAATACATTAATCTTCTTGCCATTAAGAATTTTTCGATAGAATAAATCCCTTTTTCTTCCATAACAAGAACATCATCAACAACATTCATCATTTGAATTAATCGATCTGAATTGATATTACCTTCGGCAACTCCAGTATAAAAACTGTCCCGTTTAAGATAATCCATTCTATCCATATCTAACTGACTTGAAATAAGTTGCAGCATAAATTTTCTATGATAATCTCCTTTAAAAATTTGAATAGCTAAAGATAACTTTCCATCAAATTCTATATTGAGCTGATTCATAAACAATAACGAAATTGCTTCGTGATTGATATTTTCTACAATACTGTGTTCCATAGCATGTGAAAATGGTCCGTGACCAATGTCGTGTAATAAAATAGCTACAAATAAAGCGTTTTCCTCTTCTTTAGAAATATCTACTCCTTTAAAACGTAAAACTTCTACCGCTTTTTGCATAATATGCATACAGCCTAAAGCGTGATGAAATCTAGTATGATGAGCTCCAGGATAGACCAAATAAGACATTCCCATTTGAGAAATTCGTCGCAATCGCTGAAAATAAGGATGCTGAATTAAATCGTAAATTAATGGATTTGGAATAGTTATGAATCCATAAATAGGATCATTTAGTATTTTTAGTTTATTGATTTGACTCACTTTTCAGTTTATTTTTCGGAAAACAAATATAGGTATTAAACCGTTTAAAATGAGCATAAAATTTACAATTCCATAAAACTAAAAATAAAAAAAACACCAATGGTTTGATTGGTGTTTTTTAAAATAAAAATTAGTATTAAATTGATTTAAATATTCGATTTATAGGAATTCCGATTCCTTGTTTGAGAACAACTCTATTGTCGGTAACAGCCCAAACGGTTGTTTCTACCATTTTTTTTGATTGGTTATCTTCAAAGAAAATCTTAATTTTGGAATGTTCTAAATTCCCTAATGATTGTGCACGAGTCAAGTCATTATTTCGTTGATAAATAGCATCTTTATCTATTAGCACATCTGTTTTTGGAAATATAAGAGATTGAATATTTTCTTTCTCTATTGGTTCGAAAGTATTTGTCATAATCGTTAAGTTATTTAATTAATAATAGATTTGGGATAGTGAAAGTAATAAAATATATTTACATATTGCTAAAAATTTAATAAAATCTTTAATAATTTTGAATACAACAATAAAAAACAATACACTATCTGCAGTAATAAACGCAAAAGGTGCAGAATTATTTTCTTTAAAAGATAAAAATTCAAAAGAATTTATGTGGGAAGGGAATCCTGAATTTTGGGGTAAACATTCACCAATATTATTCCCAATTGTAGGAACTTTAAAAAAAAATACATATGTATATGATGATATAACTTATCACTTGCCTCGTCACGGTTTTGCACGCGATATGGTTTTTGAAATGATAGAACATTCTGATAACAAAGTTGTTTTTACACTTTACTCTACAGTTGAAACTAAAAAAGTGTATCCTTTTGATTTTGAGTTAAAAATTAGTTATACTTTACTTGGCAACAAACTCGTAATTTGTTACCAAATTAACAACAAAAACAATTTCGAAATGCCTTTTGCTATTGGAGCTCATCCAGCTTTTGTATTACCAAATGATTTTGAAGATTATAGTTTAGAATTTGAACATCCAGAAAATTTAACAAGTTTTGAATTAGAAAATGATTTGCTTTCAAATAAAACAAATTCGATAATATTAGAAAAAAATCAATTGCCACTTACATATTCCTTATTCGAAAAAGATGCAATGATTTTTAAAGATTTGAAATCTAGAACAATTACCATTTTAGATAAAAACAATCCTCTTCTTCGAGTTGATTTTAATAGTTTTGAAAATTTAGGATTATGGACAAAACCCAATGCACCATTCATTTGTATTGAACCTTGGTTGGGTTATTCAGACACTATAAAATCAACTGGAAAGTTAATAGATAAAGAAGCTATTCATTTTATAGCTCCAAAAAAAGAGTTTGAATGTTGTTTTAGCCTCGAAATTTTATAATTTTATCAAAAAAAATGCTCCAAATAAATTTTCTGCCTTTTCAAAATCTAGAAACCGAAAGATTATTATTACGTCGGTTAAATGAAAATGATGTAAATGAAGTATTAGAACTTCGTGGTAATCCAGAAACAATGAAGTTTATTCCTAGACCTTTGGCAAAAACCAAGGAAGATGCACTAGGACATATTATTATGATTAATGAAAAAATTGATAATAATATGGGTATTAATTGGGCAATAACTCTAAAAGGCAACCTGAAATTATTAGGAATCATTGGACATTATCGTATACAACCAGAAAATTTTAGAGCAGAAATTGGCTATATGTTGTTGCCAGAATTTCACGGTCAAGGTATTGTTTCAGAAGCTATTAAAACTGTTGTTGATTATGGTTTTGATGTGATGCAACTACATTCTATTGAAGCTGTTATTGATCCTGGAAATATCGCGTCTGAAAAAGTTTTACAAAAAAACGGATTTGTAAAAGAAGCACATCTCTTAGAAAATGAATTTGCTGAAGGCAAATTTTGGGACACTGTAATTTATTCTCTTTTGAAAAAAAACCGAAAGAGATAAAATTATGCGCAATTTTTATTTTTTTATAGTACTATTCTATTGCAATTTAAGTGTGTCTCAAACAGATAAAGACACAACAAAAACAGTGCAATTAGACCAAGTAATGATTAATTCGCAACGTTTTTTAAAATCTAAAATAAATATTTCGCAACAAACAGAAAGTATTTCTAAAAAAGAAATCGAGTTGCAAAATGCTCAAAACACTGCCGATGTTTTAGCAAATTCGGG
>JAYTIV010000146.1:0-3442 GCA_043731625.1 Flavobacterium sp.
AATGCAATCGAATTGATGCCAGTAATGGAATTTGATGGAAATGAAAGTTGGGGTTATAATACCTCATTTCATATGGCATTAGATAAATTTTATGGCTCAACAGATAAATTAAAAGAGCTTATTGATTTATATCATCAAAACGGAATAGCAGTAATATTAGATGTAGCTCTTAACCACGCTTTTGGAAGAAATCCAATGAATAGGATGTGGATGTCAGATTCAGATGGTGATGGATGGGGAAGCCCAGCTTCAGATAATCCTTATTTTAATACAACAGCAACTCATAGTTATAGTGTTGGTAGTGATTTTAATCACTCTAAAGCGCTTACAAAATATTATGTAAAAAGAGTCATTAAACAATGGATTGAAGAATTTAAAATTGATGGATTTCGTTGGGATTTAACTAAAGGTTTTACTCAAAACTGTACTGGTAGTGATGCTTGTACAAATTCCTACCAACAAGATAGAGTAGATGTACTAAAAGAATATGCTGATTATTCTTGGAGTTTAGATCCTTATCATTATACTATTTTTGAACATCTTGGTGCTGATAATGAAGAGCAACAATGGGCAAATTATAGATTAAATGAAACACCAAGCAAAGGTGTTATGATGTGGGGAGAAATGTATACTGCTTATAAAGATTTAGCAAGAGGTAGTTCCGCAAGTATTACCAGAATGGGTGCAGATGCACATGGCTTTACTTCAAAAAGATTAATAGGGTATCCAGAAAGTCATGATAAAGACAGAATAATGTTTGAAGCAATAAATTTTGGAATTGCAGGTACAACTTCTCCGTTAAATAATTTGAGTAATGCATTAGGAAGAATGTCTGCCATTGGTGCAACTTCTCTTTTAATTCCTGGTCCAAAAATGATATGGCATTTTGCAGAATTAGGGATGAATGTATCTATTTTTTCTTGTAATAATGGAACGTTAAATACAGATTATGACGGCGGGAATCCTGCTGGTGATTGTAAATTAGACACAAAACCACAACCGCAATTTGCAAATAATTGGTTGGGAGATACACAAAGAGCGCAAATTTATAATGATTGGGCACGATTAATCAATTTAAAAAAATCGCAACCCGTTTTTGAAGGTAATTATTCAATAAGTCCAGATGGTGGTAATAATTTAAAACAAAGAATTTATATTTTTGATACTTCATTGCCTGCAAATCAAATTAGAAATGTAATAGTATTGGCAAATTTTTCTGTAGAAACCCAATCTATTAATCCTAATTTTTACACAACAGGAACTTGGTTTAACCTTATGGATAATTCTCCTTTTAACGTTACAAACACAACTGCTCCTATTAGTTTAGCACCAGGACAGTTTAAAGTTTTTGGAGATTATACGGCTACTTTAGCAAACGATACTTTTGAAATAATGAATAATGTTGTTTTATTCCCAAATCCGTCTTCTAGATTTTTTACAATAAATACCAATGTCAAACAAATCGAAATATTTTCAATTACAGGTCAATTAGTTAAAAAGTTTGAAAGTCAATCAAGCGGATATCAATTTAATATTTCTGATTTGAACCAAGGAGTTTACCTTGTAAAAGTTACAGATGAAAATAATCGCGAAAAAACGATGAAACTTATCAAGCAATAATAATGATTTAAGTTTAATAGAAAAGCCTTTCAATTAGAGAGGCTTTTTGATTTTAAATAGTTTAGTAATTATTTTTGAAAAAACAGATGGAATACTAGCTTTGTAATTGTAAAATTAATTGTTTAAATAGTCATAATTTCAATATTAAATTTTATGTTTTTCATCATTTCTAACTCACTAAAATAATCAAATGCATCATTTTATTAAAATTATTATAATGGCATTTTCATTATCCTTGTTATTTGGATGTTCATCTACTCAAAAAATCGATGCACTCAAACCTGAACCAGATGATGCTTCGCCATTAATATATGACAATGTACCATCTTTCATAAGTTTGCCAATTAAAATTAAACTCAAAGACATAGAAAATCAAACCAACAAATATTTAACAGGATTGATTTATGAAGATACTAATATAGAAGATGATGATCTTGAAATGAAAATCTGGAAATTAGCACCCATAACGCTTACAAATGAAAACGGAAAAATTAAAACGGTACTCCCTTTAAAAGCATTTATCAAATATAGAATTGGTACGAACAAATTGGGAATTAATCTTTATAATACCAAAGAATTTAATTTTAATGGAAATGTAAATCTCTTGAGTGATGTTGGGTTGACCAATTGGAAACTAACTACCAAAACCGAATTTAAAACCCTTGATTGGAACGAAAGTCCATCAGTAACAGTTTTGGGAAAAGCAGTTCCAATAACCTATTTAATCAATCCAGCATTGCGATTATTCAAATCTAAAATCGAAAAAAATATTGATGATGCAATTTCAAATTCAATGGATTTTAAACCCAATGTTTTAGATGCTTTAGACAAAATTTGTACTCCTTTCGAAATGAGTGAAGCCTACCAAAGTTGGTTGCGAATAATTGCTATTGAATTGTATACCACAGAATCCACTTTACAAAAAGAAACAATTTCATTTGAAATGGGTTTGAAATGCACAATGGAAACATTAGTAGGACAAAAACCAGTTTCTAAATTTGATAAGAACAAAATAGTTTTAAAACCAGTAACTAAAATGCCCGATCACGTTACTGCAAATATTGTGGCAGTTTCTAGTTATGTTGATGCTTCTCGAATTATGACTAAGAATTTTGCAGGGCAAGTTTTTGGAACAGGAAACAAAAAAATCACGATTCAAAATGTAACTATTTGGCACAAAGATGGCAAAATGATAATAGCCTTAGATGTTCTAGGAAGTTTGAATGGCAAAATATATTTAGCAGGTATCCCTGAATATAATGATGAGAAAAAAGAAATATATTTTGACAAACTTGATTATGTTCTAGATACCAAAAGCAGATTGATGAAAACTGCCAATTGGATGGCACAAGGATATGTATTGCGAAAATTTCAAGAAAGTTGTCGTTTTTCTATAAAACCAAATTTGGATGAAGGTAAAAAAAGTATGCTTCAATATCTGAATAATTATTCGCCAATGTCTGGTGTTTTTGTAAACGGTAAAATTGAAGACATCAAGTTTCAAAAAATTCAACTAACCAACAAAGCAATTATTGCGTTTATTAAAGTCAATGGTGATGTGAATGTAACTGTTGATGGGTTGAAGTAAATGAGGAAAAATTTAAACGCACTTCAGCGTATTAAATGGTTACTTGTCGATTTTTTCTCAATATATAAATAATTTGTGATTATATTTATTACAATTATTTTGTTAAAATGCATAGGAATTCTTTAGTATTTCGTAAATTTATTACAGCTTACAGCTTACAGCTTACAGCTTACAGCTTACAGCTTACAGCTTACAGCTTACAGCTTACAGCTTACAGCTTACAGCTTACAGCTT
>JAYTIV010000147.1:0-8612 GCA_043731625.1 Flavobacterium sp.
TTTTTGGTAACTCAAAGTTATGCTTTTACATAGATGCTTGGCGCAATTGGGGTTTTAGGCAAACTTTAAAGTTGGTTTTGTACTTGGAAGTTCGGTCTTAAATCGATACATTTGGCTTACCAAATCCCCAACTGACGCTAAGCCACGAGACGTTGGCAGTAATGCTCTAGAAACTGAAAAAAATAGAAAATTAAAATAATATATATGTTAAATAAACTGTCATTTAAGAACTATAAAGCTTTTGCAGAAGGAGAAGTAAAAATAAAACCTATTACAATTTTACTTGGAGCAAATAGTGTAGGTAAAAGTAGTATAATGCAATTATTCTTGTTACTTCAACAAACAGCATTAAGTGAAAAAAATTATAAATCAGCACTAAAACTTCACGGTGGTTTTGTTAGTTTAGGTGAAGGGTTAAACTTAATAAGAAAAAAAGACAGTAAAAAAATCCTTTCAATAGATTTAGACTTTTACAATGGTAGAATTTTTGAAGAGTTAAGAGAGGAATATTTCGCTAACTTTTGTCAAGAATTTTTATATTTTGCAACAGTAATGCAAAAATTGTATGGAAAAAAAAATGAATCAAAAAGAGCTTCAATCTTTGATAAATTTAAAAAAATATTTACTTCTGATGATGATTTAGATATAAGATTTTTAAGAATGTCAAACAGAGAAATTTATGAAAAATTTGATAAAGAAACATTCTATGATTTAGTTAATAAAACTTATGAATTAATTTCTAAAATAAATGCAAAAGATTTGCCAGAAGACTTAAAGAGTGATTTTATTTATCATAGGCACTTAGGCTACAGAACAAGAGTTGGCGGTGACCATTTTAACACTTTAAAAGAAAGAAAAGATGAGTATTTATTAACCTTTGATTTTCTGGAAGGATTAACAAGAGATATAAAAAAAGGTCATTTTAATATTACATATGACATTGCTACCAATGAAAAAACATTGATTTTAAAGAAAGTAACAATCAATAATGAGCAAAACGAATTAATAAGTATTGAATTTGATCAACATCCATCAAGTAATTTCAAACCTCATTCAATAACTAGTAAATACATAGATAAAGATAAATTTGACAATAAAGCATTTCAAAGCACAAGGGAAATTTTTTCAAATCCAAGAACAATTTTCGCATTTGTAAATGAATATAACTTAGTTGAAAAAAAGAATGAAACTCAATCACCATTTGCAAACACTCTGCAATATTTATTTAGAACATTTAATTCTGTTTCTTCAGACTATTTTGAGAATGATAATATAAATTATGTTAGCCCATTAAGAGCTCATCCTAAAAGATATTATTTTTTAGATAAAGCAAAAACAAATGCTTATGTAGATACTTTAGATGGAGACGCAATTGCTGAAACTCTTAAAGAAAATGTTCAATTAAAAAAACAAGTAAATGATTGGCTAGAAAAATTTAATCTAAAAGTAAATGTTGAACATCTAGAAGATAAATTCATAAACTTCAAATAAATCAAAATTCATTAGATTTAGATATAACAGACGTAGGCTTTGGTATTTCTCAAGTTTTACCAGTTATAATTCAAGGATTTCTTTCCCACGAAGATAGCTTAACCCTAATTGAACAACCTGAAATTCATTTGCACCCAAAAATGCAAGCAGAACTTGCTGATTTATTTATTGATATTGTATTATCAAAAAAAAATAAACAAAAAAATCAAAAACCAACAAAATATCTTTTTATTGAAACTCATAGTGAATATTTATTAAAAAGGCTTCGAAGAAGAATTTCTGATGGAACAATTTCAGCTGATAATGTTGCAATTTATTTAATTGATCCAGACATAAATGAAGGCGGTGCTATAATAAGAGAATTAAAAGTAGAAGAACGTGGGCAATTTGATTGGCCAGTAGATTTTTATGGCGGTGAATTACTAAAAGACTCAACAGAGTTTATTAAAAATCAACAAAAAACAGATTTATAATGGCGTGTTATACTTTATCAAACTGCATTTTAAATAATTTAGATGCTGGAAAAAAATACATTACTGATTTATTATTGGTTTTTACCCAAGAATCAAATCCCTATAAAGTTGCTTTGGATAGAAGTAATCGGATTATAGAATTATATGAAATTGCAGGACAAAAAAGCGAATATGTTGCTAATTGGTTATCCTTAATGTCATATCAACCAAGTAATTTTGAACAAATTAACTGTGATACAGTTTCTGCCATAAATGATGAAGAAATATTTCTAAAGGTATGTAGTAAAACTAATAGCCAACAGAAATTAATTGTACATTCTCACGAAGGTTGGCAAAATTTTAATTATGAAACAGATAAAGTTATCTTTTATGACAACAAACCGATTCAAGTATTCGATAGAGACGAAGCTATACACGAATTAAATCCAGCAAAATCAAGTTCAATCACAGCATATAGCTCTGTTATTGCTGCAAATCAATCAACAATTAATGATACCAAAAACAAATAAAATGAAAAATAAAATTGAAAAATCTGTTGTTGCACAAGGCGGAAGTACAATTTCAAATGTGACTAATAACAATGAAAAAAATATAAAAAAAATTAGAACAGAATCAACTATTATTGGTTTTATCATTGGAATTCTTACCTCTATAATAGCATCATATATTTATGAAAGGTTTTTAAAATAGTAAACCGAATATATGAAAAGCACTACTGCCAACAGCGGTTTGCAAAAATTGGGGTTTTGGTCTTGAACTTACACATTGTTTTGTACTTTTGTGGTCAGTGATTTACCGAAAGTTCTGGCTAACCAAATCCCCAACTTCTGCAAGCCGCGAGACGTTAGCAGAAACCCGTGAGCGACACGAAACGCATAAAAAATACTACAAAAATTCCTTATTAAGAATTATTAAAAATAACTCTATTTTTATTTGGAATGAATACAAATAAATAATTACTTTTGCTGAAAATTAATTATTTATGCTCAAATCAGTAAAATACTATCTGCTAATTCTTACAAGTTCATTGACTTTCTCACAAGTCAATTTAGATAGTATAGCAATCCAAAAACTTAAAGAAGAAATAAAAGCCGAACTAAAAGCGGAAGCAAACCAACAAATAAAAGAAGAAAAAAAACCAATAATCGATATAAGTAAATTCGATTATGAAGCCTATGGTGCAATCAACTACTATGGCTACAAATGGGAAACCGATAAAAATAGAAGAAATAAAATAGACGTTGAACGACTAAATTTATACCTTAAATACAACCTTACACCAAAAATACAATTCAAATCAGAAATCGAATTTGAACACGGAGGAACAGGAACTACAATGTCTTTTGACCCACTAGAAGAATTTGGAGAATTTGAATTTGAAGTAGAAAAAGGCGGAGCAGTCGTACTTGGTCAATTACACGTTTTGTTAAAACAAAATAGATATTTAAATATAAAAATCGGAAAATTCAATTATGTAAATGGTAATGCCTCAAAGTTTGACGAACCAACAGAATATTCAACAGGGTATGTTTCCGAAGCCGAAAACGCAATACTTCCAATTGGTTGGGATGAAACAGGTATAGAAATCTCGGGAGATTTCAAATTAAAATCCAATAGCGAATATCCTAAAATTGGTTACAAAGCATATATAATGTCTGGTTTAGATAATAGTGGTTTCAATTCACTAAATTGGTTACGACAAGGTTATCAAACACGTTTCGAAATGATTAACGCTGATAATTTAGCATATTCAATTCGATTAGATTACAACTTCAAAGAAAACAACTTAATAGGAATTAATATCTATGCTGGTAATACTTCAGGAAATAGACCAAAAAACGATTTCACTTCGCCTGCCCTACTCACATTCGGAGATTTACATTTTAATTTTGAGTATTATCCATTCAAAATTAGAGGTTACGGTTTTTATGGATATTTACAAAACTCCGAAGCTTTGAGCGTTGCCAACAGAAATATTTCAAATAATCTAAATGTAAAGCGAACACCAGTTGCAGAAAATGCAGTTTCAGGTTATTTAGATATAGGTTATGATGTTTTTAGTTTATTCAAAACTAAAAAAACTACACAACTATATTTGTTTGGTCGTTACGATTATGTGGATACAATGTACAAAACACAGGGGCTAATTTTTAATAACCCAAAATACGAACGAAAAACAACAACTTTTGGTTTCAACTATATTCCACACCCAAATATTGTTTTCAAAACGCATTATGCAATGCGAAATTTAGGAAGCAAATTGTCAGAAAACACTTTTACAATAGGACTAGGATTCAACATTTAACAAACATATAAATTTATCATATTATGAAACATTCAATCAAAATTGCAATTTTAGCTTTATCAATTTTTACAATTTCTTGTAGTAAAGACGAAGCACAGGTAGAAATTAACTACAATGAACAATTATCCAATATAAGCAACAACGTAATTGTTAAAACTTATGAAGATTTAAAAGATAAATCTGCATTATTAAAACAAGCAACATTATTACTCGAAACAACTCCAAATGCAACTAACTTAACAAGTGCAAAAAATGCTTGGATTGCTGCTCGTTCTCCTTGGGAACAATCCGAAGGGTTTCTTTTTGGCCCAGTAGACCAACAAGGAATTGACCCATCTATAGATTCTTGGCCAGTAAATGTTATCGATTTAAATAATGTTTTAGCAAGTCCAAATGCACTTACAGAAACTTATTTAGCCAATCAAGAAGGAACTTTAAAAGGTTTTCATACCATCGAATTTTTACTTTGGGGAGCAAACGGAAACAAACAAGTTGGTGATTTCACTGCTCGTGAATTTGAATATTTAAAATCTTGTTCGGCAAATTTAGCAACAGACACTAACAGATTATACAATCTTTGGGCTTTAAGTGGCGAAAAATTTATTTTGAATTTAATCAACGCTGGCAATGGCTCACAAGTGTACATAAGTCAAAAGTCGGCTTTTGTTGAACTTACAAATAAAATTATTGGCATTGCCGACGAGGTTGCAAACGGAAAAATTAACGATCCATTTTCTCAAAACGATGTAACTTTAGAAGAAAGTAGTTTTAGTGCCAATTCTAAAACAGATTTTACAGATAATATAAAAAGTATCAAAAACATTTATTTAGGAACTTATGCAAGTAACGGGAACGGAAAAGGCATTTCTTCAATCGTTACAACAAAAAACACAACCCTAGATTCAAAAATTAAAACTCAAATAGACGAAGCTATTTTAGCAATTCAATCCATTTCAGGTACTTTTACATCAGCAGTATCAAGCCAAAGCACTTCTGTAACAACTGCTCAAAATAAAATCAGAACATTACAAACCACTTTAGAAAGCGAATTGTTACCTTTAATAAATTCATTATAAATAAAAAAATATGACCAAGTTTCTTAAAATCCTATTTCTATCACTTGCACTAATTCAATTTTCTTGTTCCAAAGATGAAACAGAAGATTATGAAGAAATTCCCGAAGCCGAAGATTTAAAATTAGGAGGCTTGGCAACTATTTTTTCAAATGGACCAGATGCCTATACTTTTCCGACCGACGGATTAACAGCCCAAGAAATAAGTTTACATCTTCAAGGCGATGGTGCATTTGACCAAACATTTGTAACCTATCCATCTGTTCAAGCAGGTGGTTTAGGTCCAAATTTCAACCAAAATAGTTGTGTAAACTGTCATATAAGAAACGGTCGTGGAAGTTCACCACAATTTAGTGGCGATAATTCAGCAGGATTATTATTAAGAATAAGTTTGGCAGGTCTCGGGCAAAATAACGACGCCATTTCAGTTCCAGGTTTTGGAACACAACTACAAACCAAAGCCATATTTGGCGTAACACCCGAAGGCAAAATCGGTATAAGTTATGTGCCTATTTCTGAAACACTTGCCGACGGCACAATAATAACACTTCAAAAACCAATTTATAGCATAACAGATACTTACATTTCGCTACCAAGCGGTACAGAAATTTCTCCAAGAAGTCCACCACCCGTTTTTGGTTTGGGTCTTATTGATGCACTTTCAATAAGTTCAATTCTCGCACAAGTAGATGAAAATGATAGCAACGGAGACGGAATTTCAGGACGAGCAAACTATGTTTGGGATTACGAAACCAACCAAACAAAACTAGGGCGTTTCGGTTTGAAAGCATCAAGTTTTTCATTATTACATCAAACCGCTTCTGCCTATCATCAAGATATGGGAATTACAAATATGTTGTTTACCTCAGAAAGCTGTGCCACACAAACCAATTGCGTTTCGGGATTAAATCCTAATAATGATATTGACCAAAACACATTAGACGTAACCACTTTCTATACAAAATCTTTAGGAGTTCCTGCACGTCGAAATACCAAAGATGCTAGCGTTATAGCTGGTAAACAAATTTTCAATTCAATTGACTGTATAAAATGCCATACACCAAAACAAGAAACTGGCAACAGCTCAATTGCAATTCTTACCAATCAAACATTTTTTCCATATTCAGATTTTTTACTTCACGATATGGGTGCTAGTTTAGCAGATAATAGAAACGATTTTTTAGCCACAGGCACAGAATGGAAAACACCACCACTTTGGGGAATCGGATTAGCGAAAACAGTAAATAGTAAAGCACAATTTATGCACGATGGACGAGCAAAAACAGTACAAGAAGCTATTTTGTGGCACGGAGGCGAAGCACAAACATCAAAAAATAAATTCAAACAACTCTCTGCTAAAGACCGAACCGATTTACTAAATTTTATTAATTCGCTATAAATTACGTTTCTTTTTTTTATTTTTGAAATTAAATAATAGTAACCAATAAATAAAAACCAAATATATGGCATCAGTATCAGAAACAGGACACGCAAAAAATGTAGCAAATCTTCAAGATTTAATTTCATTCGTAACAGGTTACGGAGCAACCTACAACCCAACTAAAAACGCACTAAAATTGCCACAACTTACCGCATTAGCTACTACATCACAAACAAGTTTAGCCGATGTTGTAACCAAAAACACAGCGTTCAACAACAAAGTAAATGAACGTGTTGTTGCTTTCAGCAACCTCAAATCTCTTTCAACAAGATTAATAAACGCTTTGCAAACTACCGATGCAACAACCGAAAAAATCGCAGATGCAAAAGGCTTTAATAAAAAATTACAAGGTGTTCGTGCAAAAGCAGTAACAACGCCACCAGACCCAAACGAACCAGCACCAGCAACAATTTCTACAAGCCAGCAATCTTACGACCAACAAATTCAGCATCTTGCAGGAATAATTTCAGTTTTACAATCTGAAACCACATACGCACCAAACGAAAACGATTTAAAAATTGTTACGCTTACAGCCAAACAAGCCGACCTAACCGCCAAAAATAATGCAGTTGCAACAGCATATACTAATATTTCTAATTCAAGAATTTCGAGAGACACAACATTATATGGAACAGATACAGGATTATTAGACATCGCCACCGAAGTAAAGAAATACGTTAAATCAGTTTACGGAGCAACCAGTCCACAATTTGCTCAAGTAAAAGGAATAGTATTTACCAAGAAACGTAAATAGAAAAATACAAAATATAAATATGACAAGCCAAAACATAAATACACCAAGCCGATTTATATATATTGCTATCGCAATTATATATATCTGCTTCGCAGTTATATATATGCGTACCGCATTTATATTTATGTTTGTCGCATTTATATTTATGCCAATCCGATTTGTATTTATGCCTATCAGATTTATATTTATGCCTATCCGACTTACATATATACCAATCCGAAACGTAAAAGAACAAAGCCGAGTAGTAAAATCAAACCCAACAACAAATTCGGGCATCTGCTAACAGCGGTTTGCAAAAATTGGGGTTTTGGTCTTGAATTTACACATTGTTTTGTACTTTTGTGGTCAGTGATTAACCGAAGTTCGGGCTAACCAAATCCCCAACTTCCGCAAGCCACGAGACGTTGGCAGTAATTGAACCGAAACAGAAAATTACTTTATAAAATATTCAATTAAATAAAGTTTCGGAGCAACTAAAATAAACACCAAATTATAAATATTAATTCCTAACATTACCGTTGAACTTATTGTTGTAATTGAAAAAATTAACCAACTTGCACTAAAAGAATCCCAACTATCAGTAGTGTTATTAAATTTCCCAAAGAATTTAATATTATATTTATTGGTACTTTCTTTAGTTAGCCAAATAGTAGGAATATAGCGTCCCATTAAAAATATTAAAATAGAAAATAGAATAAAAAATAATTTAGAACATATATGCCAATTATAAAATTCTTGCAAGATTAACGGAGATTGTTCAATTACAAAATTCCCTGTTTTTTCTGCGACTAAAAGTGCTTTTTTGACAACTTCCGAAAGAACTTGATCGGTTTTCTTAAAATTGTCGGTTTCTTTTTCTTGAGCGTTTACGAAAGTTGAAACGCAAATCATAAATAATAAAAATAATTTTTTCATTGTAAAAAATATTAGTTTGTCTTTTCACTTAATACGGTGGAAAAGTAACCGTTAAAAAAATCAACTACTGCCAACAGCGGTTCCTATGTAAAGCATCATAAAGTTATTCACAACTTTTAGTTAGAGTTATATGTTGGTTATTTTTCGAGTATAAAATTCC
>JAYTIV010000148.1:0-8606 GCA_043731625.1 Flavobacterium sp.
ATATGAACAACATATCGGAGAAGTCAATTATATCGATTATAAAAAAGAATATATTCCGTTTGATAATGCCTTTTTTCCTTTTTTATTCAAAAGAAAAAGTTTTCAATATGAACGTGAAATCAGAATAATATCTGATGTAACGTCACATAATTTAGAAATTGATAATGGATTGAAAATAGATGTCAATATCAATCAACTTATAGAGAAAATCTACATTCATCCAAAATCTGAAAACTGGTACAAAAATCTAGTGATAGAATTGGTAAAACGTTTGGGTTTTGATTTTGAAATTGAAAAATCAGATCTAGAAAGTGATATTTTGATTTAAAGTTCAAAAAATAGTTATATCGGATTATAATCCAAAGCTTTCCAATCTTTACTTGTCAAATCGAGATAGTGATAATGAATGATATCATTTTTATCAAATTCTCCATTTTTGTTAGTGTCTTCTATAGTTCTGAAATACAAACGGTTTTTAGATTCAACTACATTCCAATCTATTAATTCCTGAAAATCTGTTGATATTTTTGTAAAACGGTTGCCAGAATCCTCACTTACATATAAAGATTTAATGTCGTTTGAATCTAATTTTCCATCTTCATTTGTATCCATATCAGACAATGTATAAACCATTAACTGTTGTTTTGATTTATCTGAAATGGTATTTAAATACGTTGCAGT
The DNA here is from genome assembly GCA_043731625.1 of Flavobacterium sp. Lineage (GTDB taxonomy): Bacteria > Bacteroidota > Bacteroidia > Flavobacteriales > Flavobacteriaceae > Flavobacterium. The sequence goes on from JAYTIV010000148.1 coordinate 682, forward strand.
TTGAATTAAAACCGTTTTTTTGGTCAAGGATTTTATAGAATCTGAACCTATTTCTTGAAATTTTAAATTTCGTAAATATCCTGTAATTTCGTTTTCACTATAATTAGAGATTCTAAAACGAACATCATTAACACTAGATGATTCATAACTAGATTTTGAACCACCACCAAAGATATTTAAGTCTCCTATAGGGAAAATCAAATAGTTAGAACCTTGCATTTGAATGGGTAAATCGGCTATAGCTATTTGTGTTGTATCCAATTTTGGAGAAACTTTATTTTTTTTATTTTTATCGTAAATTACTTTAGGTTTTTCTGCAACTTCTTTTTTGCAACTCGCCAATGTAATTATTGTAACTAATAGCAATACTATTTTATTCATAATGTTTTTTGTTAGAAGTTCAAATATACTTAATTTTCAATCGAGCTACAATCGCATCGATAATTTAATATTAAAAACTCTTGTCGTTAAATAATTCGGAATTCCGTATTGACTTTTGGTATATACATCTCGAACCCAAGTGTTGGTAATGGCATTTTGATTGTTGAACATATTAAAAATTTCAAATCCAGCAGAAAAATCTTTAAAGTTTTTTAGCCAATGTCCTTCTGGTCTTGTTTTATTTTTTTCGGTAAAAACATACGAAAATCCTACATCTGCTCTACGATAATCTCTTAATCGTAATTGGTAATCATAAGGATCAGCATAAGATGGTGAACCTCCAGGTAAACCTGTGTTGTAAACTAAATTTAAATATATTTTCACACTCGGAATATTGGGCATAAAATCTTGAAAAAGAATTCCGAATTTTAATCGTTGATCGGTTGGACGAGCAATATCTCCTTTATTGTCAATATTTTCTTTGGTTTTCAAATATCCAAAACTAAACCAAGATTCTGTTCCAGGAACAAACTCACCATTTAATCTGACGTCAAATCCTTGTGCAAAAGCAGTTGCATTATTTTTTGCGTCATAGCGAATTCGAACATTTTCTAAAGTATACGGATTGACATCAGTTAATGATTTATAGTAAGCTTCGGTAACCATTTTGAAAGGACGTTTCCACATTTTGAAACTAAAATCGTTACTCAAAACAAAATGAATCGATTGTTGTGCCTTGACATTTGGATGCACAATTCCTAATGAATCTCGAAGTTCTCTATAAAATGGTGGCTGATGATAAAATCCTCCCGATAATCTAAATACCATATCCAAACCCCAATCGGGTTTGATGGCAAATTGCGCTCTAGGACTAATTGTAACTTGACTATTACCCTTTAGATTATCGCCAGAAACTTGCCATTGATGCATTCTTACTCCAGCATTGTACCAAACATCGCTTGACCCTAATTTTGATTTTAAACTCCATTGAGTATAACCTGAAAAACGATTAATATTTACAAAGTTTTTTGCACGAACACTGTTGTAAGGCACAAGCGGACCGACATAAGCATCATAAGGTTGGTTATTTGTTGGCAAATCAATTCCTGTTGGTAATTTTGGTGGATTGAGTGAAAATCCTGCAGAGTCAATAACTTCATATTCAACTATACGATCACGAATATCTTCACGAGTATATTTGAAACCCCATTCAACTTGATGTTTATTAATAGTGTGAGAACCTTTTACTTCTGCATTGACAATTAATGCATCAAGATCATTTCTTGCGTGATTAAGTTGACTACCAACGGCACGACTATACGTTACATCTCCAAAAGTTTCTGAACCCAAATTGCTATCTACTTCACCAAGAGCATAAGCTGCGTCAATATCATAATATTCTTGTTCTAGAGTATGATAGGCAGAACCAATAAATTTTAATGTAAAGTTTTCATTTACATCAAATGTAGTTTTCATTGCTCCAAAATAAGTATCGTATTTGTCTTTTTCTTGACCTTGATAAAAAACCAGAAGTGCAATTGGCTCTGATAAAGTTCCAAAATTGGTTTGACGTGTTAAGGGTTGATAATTGTATTTGTTTTGTGATATGTTTCCTAGAAAACTCCATTGCCATTTGGTTGATGGGTTATAATTAATGTTAGTTTGAACATCTAGAAATGTTGGTCTAAAATTGGTTTCGGTTTCTTGGCTATTTACTAATAAGCTATTGTCTCGATATCGAAAACCGGTAATTGCAGACCATTTTTGATTTTTTGATACCGCATCAACTGCAACACTTCCGCCAAGGAAACTAGCTTCAGCAATCACACCAAATTTTGTAGGACGTCTGTAGGTAATATCTAATACAGACGATAATTTGTCACCATATTTTGCTTGAAAACCACCACCAGAAAAATCTACATTCTGAACCAAATCAGTATTGGTAAAACTCAAACCTTCTTGTTGACCTGACCGAACAAGAAATGGGCGATAGACTTCAATTTCGTTTACATAAACCAGATTTTCATCATAATTCCCACCACGAACAGCATATTGTGTACTTAATTCATTGTTAGAATATACTCCGGGTAATGTTTTCAAAATATTTTCTATTCCGGCATTTGCTCCAGGAATTCTTCTGATAACTTCGGGCTCGATTACAGTAATTCCTTGTACTCGCCTTTTGTTTCCACCCAATACAATAACTTCGCCAAGACTTTCTGCTTTGCTGTTCATTACAACATTAAGTTCATAATCTTCATTTGGTTTCAGCTCAAGAGTAACAGTGCTTTTCTTTAATGAAGTATGTGTAAAAACAAGTTGAATTTTTTGATTGGCTGGAATGGTTAATTCATAAAAACCATTTTCGTTAGTTTTTGTGTTTTTTCCTTGAGTAGCAATATTTACTTCGTCTACAGGGCTATTGGTTTCGTCAAGAATAACTCCTTTTACACGAGCAGTTTGTCCGTAGCTTAAAGTATTTAATAAAATAAAAAGAATGGTAAAAATTCTAATAAATGTTTTCAAAAGCTTTTATTTTGTTTTTTGATTAAAGAAAAAAGTAGTTTCAAAGGTAGTAGAATTTCCAACATTATCTACAACAACCAATTTTAATACATTTTTCCCAGCATTAATTTTTCCTTCAGTAATGGTATGCGTTAATTTTCTGTTTTTGGGTTCAAATTCAAACAAAACCCATTTTCCGTTAATAAACCCATCGTAGGATTTAATACCAGAAAGCTCATCACTTATGAAGAATTGAATTGTTTTTTGATTAATTGTTTTTCCTTCAATTGGTTTTGTTATGGTTATTTTTGGTTTTATGCTATCGGTTAATAATTTAAACTGACCTAAATTTTTTGTATAAGTCGAAAACGTATTATTTTTTATTTTAGTGTTATTGTAATTTATTTTTTTGTCTTTTACAGAAGCAATGAATGATTTTGAATTAAATAATTTTAAAGTGTCTTCAAAACTCACTTTAAAATTACTATGAACAGGAATACTGTCATCATGTAAGTTTAAAATAGAATCATTAGCATCAAAATTTAAATTAAAATCTTCGTAAAAAGTATGTTCAGGAAAAAATACAGACCAATTTCCTTTTTCGAAATTACTTTCAGAATTTGCTTTTACAACATATTTTGAAGTTGCTATAGGTTCTGCTATTTTTGAAGGTAAAGCAGAATATTCTATAGGTATAGTGACAATTGTTTTGTTTCCGAAAAAATCAGAAATTTCTATTTTATATGATTCAGAAAAGTTTGAATCAACATTTATAATTCCTTTTAGCTCATTGGTTTTTATATTACTCAAAGGGTATGGGTTTTTCATAAACAATTTTTGTACTCTTTGATGTGTTTTTTTATATCTTGTAAAATCTATTAGAGCATTAATATATCTAGCTTCTTCGAAGTTTATAGTGTCAAATTGATAACCGAAATTTGGGTTTCCATTTTCAAAAGATTGAGCTTTAAAAATTCCATTGCTATTATAAGAAATATCGTCAATATCTGCACTTGTTACACCAAAACCAATTTTCCCAGAGGCTAACACTTTCTCAGAGACATATGTTCCGTTTTGTTGTAAAGAAATATTCAAAGCCACAGGTCTTTTGGATTGGTTCACAATACTATTACCATCAATAGGATATACTAATAATGCTGAAAGATATGGTTTTTTTGAATCTTTTAGAAAGCGGTCAAAGCCTACCAAAAAAGGATTAATTGCTTTTTCTTTTATTGCATCACGAATTTCAAAATGCAAATGTGGACCTTCTGAACCACCTGTGTTTCCTGAAATTCCAATAATGTCTCCTTTTTTTACAAGTAATTCGTTTTTGTTAGGAAACATTTCTATTTCATATGATTTTTGATTATAACTTTCGTTTATAATATAATCTTGAATTTTGCCAACACTTCTTTGTAGATGCCCATAAACAGAAGTGTATCCGTTTTCATGTGTGATATAAATTGCTTTACCATAACCGTAAGTAGAAATTTTTATTCTAGAAACATAACCATCGGCAACAGCATAAATATTGAGCCCTTCTTGTTGATTGGTTTTAAAATCTAGACCAGCATGAAAATGATTGGGTCTTAATTCGCCAAAATTACCTGCTAATTGCATAGGTATATCTAATGGAGATCTGAAAAAATCTTTAGATGGCGTTGATTGAGAATAAACAGAGGCGTAAAAAAATGTAAATAAAATTAAGTATCTCATTAGAAAAGCTTTTTGCAAAAATATCAAAATCCATTCAGATTACAAGATTTTTTTAACATGTGTAAAATGCTTTTAATCAGCGATTTATTGTCGATTAAAATCTTTAAAAATAAAAATTTAAAAAAAGTATTGGTTTAATTCATTTGGAATGCTAACTTTGTGAGATATGTAATGAACCTAAAATTATAATGAGTGAAATTGTAGAAATTATTGATACTCTTGAAAATAGGCTTAAAAAACTATTCGTTAAACTGGATGTTTTAGAGCAAAATAAGTCAGAGTTAAATCAAGAATTAAAAAATGCAAACACTATCATACAAAAACAATCTCAAGAGATTGAAGTTTTAAAAAAGCAGTATGAAACATTAAAAATCACAAGTGCATTACTAGGTAGTGAAGAAAATAAAAGAGATACCAAGCTTAAGATAAATTCATTAATTCGAGAAATTGATTACTGTATAGCACAGCTATCTGATTAGTAAAACATATGGACGAAAAGCTTAAAATTAAATTATCAATTGCAGACAGAGTCTATCCGTTAACGGTAGAAATGTCTCAGGAAGAAGGATTGCGAAGTGCTTCCAAAAAAATTGATATTATGATAAAGCAATTTGAAGAAAATTATGCTGTTCGTGATAAGCAAGATGTTTTGGCTATGTGCGCCTTACAATTTGCATCACAATTAGAACAAAAAAACTTAGACAATTCTATTGATGGTAAAGAAACCATAAAAAGGATTAATAAGATAAATGAATTGTTGGTTCAATATCTCGACAAATAATATTACGTTCTTAAACATAGACTAAAATACTGCCTACATTAGTTACTATTTGGTAAACTCAACACTAACAAATTAGAATGAGCAAATCATCACTACTAAAGCATGCCACGCTTCGGCGAGGAAACTTGAACAGTGAGTTAGCTCAAAACTTGTCTTTTCGAGTTTATTCATTACCCTAATGTAGGCTTTTTTTATATAATTAATTAAACAAACAATGGACATTTTAACAATACTAGTTTCAGGAATATTTGGCATTGCAGGTGGTTTTGCTATTGCAAAAATCATCGAGAAGAACAATGTTTCGAATATGATAAAGAATGCTAAAAAAGATGCAGCATCAATATTAAAAGATGCAAACTTTGAAGCAGAAAACATTAAAAAAGATAAAATTCTTCAAGCAAAAGAAAAATTTATTGAACTAAAATCAGAACACGAACAAGTTATTCTCTCTCGAGACAAAAAAGTAGCAGAAATAGAAAAAAGAGTACGTGACAAAGAATCTCAAATTTCTAGTGAATTGTCAAAAGCTAAAAAAGTTAATGATGATTATGAAGCAAAAACAATTGAATATCAATCAAAAATTGAAGTTCTAGACAAAAAGCAACAAGAAGTTGAGCGTATGCACAAAAGCCAATTAAACCAATTAGAGGTTATCTCTGGTTTATCAGCAGAAGATGCAAAAGAGCAACTTGTAGAAGGTTTGAAAGCGGAAGCAAAGACTAAAGCGATGGCGCATATTCAAGATACGATTGAAGAAGCAAAATTGACTGCGCAACAAGAAGCCAAAAAAATCATCATCAATACGATACAAAGAGTTGGTACAGAAGAAGCAGTAGAAAATTGTGTTTCTGTATTTAACATCGAATCTGATGATGTAAAAGGAAGAATTATTGGTCGTGAAGGTAGAAATATCCGTGCACTTGAAGCTGCAACCGGTGTTGAGATTATTGTTGATGATACACCAGAGGCTATTATATTGTCTTGTTTTGATCCAGTTCGTAGAGAAATAGCTCGATTGGCTTTACACAAATTAGTAACTGACGGAAGAATTCACCCTGCAAGAATTGAAGAAGTAGTTGCTAAAACTGCAAAACAAATAGATGACGAAATTATTGAAGTTGGTAAAAGAACTGTTATAGATTTAGGAATTCATGCCTTGCATCCTGAATTGATTAAAGTTGTTGGACGAATGAAATATCGTTCTTCTTATGGGCAAAATTTATTACAACACTCACGTGAAGTATCAAAACTTTGCGGAATAATGGCAGCAGAATTAGGATTGAATGTGAAGCTGGCTAAAAGAGCTGGATTACTTCATGATATTGGTAAAGTTCCCGATACAGAAAGTGACTTGCCTCACGCATTATTAGGAATGCAATGGGCAGAAAAATATGGTGAGAAAGAAGAAGTGTGTAATGCAATTGGAGCTCACCACGACGAGATAGAAATGAAATCGTTACTTTCTCCTATTGTTCAAGTTTGTGATGCTATTTCTGGCGCAAGACCTGGTGCAAGAAGACAAGTTTTGGATTCTTATATACAACGTTTGAAAGATTTGGAAGAAGTTGCTTTTGGGTTTAGTGGAGTTAAAAACGCATATGCAATTCAAGCAGGTAGAGAACTACGTGTTATTGTAGAAAGTGAAAAAGTTTCTGATGATAATGCAGCAACCTTATCTTTTGAGATATCTCAGAAAATACAAACTGAAATGACATATCCAGGTCAAGTAAAAGTAACTGTAATTAGAGAGACTAGAGCAGTGAATATTGCTAAATAATTTACAGAAATTTATATAAAAAAAAACCACTCAGATGAGTGGTTTTTTTATTTCTTCAAATATTTAAAAGGTACAAATAACATTCCGAAAGATTCTCCATCCTCTTTTCCGGTATGTTTGTGATGCATTTTATGAGCTCTACGAACAGCTTGTGCGTAACGATTGTTTGCATTTCTGAATAATTTAAATCGTTGATGGATAAAGATGTCATGAACTAAAAAATATGCCCAACCGTAAACAAAAATTCCTAATCCTATGGATAATCCAATTTTCAGAATATCATATTGCCAAAGTAAGAAAAACCCAATGCTAACTACTGCATAAAAAATAAAAAAACTATCATTTCTTTCAAACCACGAATCGTGATCTTTTTTGTGATGATCGGCATGTAAATTCCACAAAAAACCGTGCATAATATATTTATGACTGAACCAAGCCATAAATTCCATAAAGAAAAATGTTGCGAAAAATACTAAAATATATAACCACATAATTTTAAATATAAGATTTTAAATATTTTATATTAAATAATATTCAATTTATAACTAAAATAACACTTTGCAAAAAGACCATATTTTTGATAATCTGGTACTCTAATTCTTGTATTTTTTATTTCTGCCGAAGGCGTTTTGCTCAATCTGTATAACAATTTTTTATAATATGAATAAGCAGTATAAACTCCAAGTTTGGCTTCTAAAGGCAATTTTACAATTCCTGCATATCCAGCTAAAAAATCATCATTTATTTCGTTAATTATTTTTT
>JAYTIV010000149.1:0-53951 GCA_043731625.1 Flavobacterium sp.
CATATTTTGAATATACCAATCGGGTATAATATTCGAATTAATAAAATCATTCAATCTAAAATTTCTTAGAATTAAAGTAATCTTATCATTTAATCTATAATTATTTAATACAGTTTGATCTAATAAAACGTAAGTTCCAATTGGAGTTAGAACAGAACTTCCCCTAGTGTTTTCTGGTTTATAAAAACCCCGTTCAGGATTTGCGAAATTCTCAAAACTCTCAGAATAGGTTACAGTTTGTGATTGCATTGCTATTGTAGAAAATAGCAATAAGATAATTTTTTTCATAATAATAACAGTTTATAAGGTTTATAAAAATGATTTCCGTAAATTTATTAAAATATTTTTAATTTTACGAAACTATTATTGCTAAAATAATAAGCAATATTTATTTTTTTTAATAAAATATTAAATAATTGTAAACATCGCTTTTTATAAGAATAATAAAATTATGAACTTTACTTTTATTTTGAATTAAATATATTCATTTTTTTTCTTAAATTTTAGAGTCACTTTTTTTTGAGTGGCTTTTTTTATTATATTCGCATAGTATTAATTAATTAAAACCAAATTATGAAAAAAATTACGTTATTATTAGCTTTATTTTTGACATTTGTCACGAATAGCTATACTCAATGTATTAGGACTACACAGTATCCAACGGCTACTATAGTATGTAATAATCTATCTCTACCTCAAACTATTGCAATTAATAGTTATACTTCTGAATATGCTAAGTTAAGTAATTTGATTGTTGGTGTAGATTATGTTTTTTCTTGCCAATTTAATGGTTCAGATAATTACATTACTGTTACTGATTTATCAGATGTAGTGATTGCTTTTGGAGATTCTCCGTTAACTGTAACTGGAATAACTTCAAGTGATATTAAAGTTCATTTTTCTGATGATGCCGATTGTGCTGTTACTGATGAAAATCATATTACAACAGTACAAGCAATGTTATCTTGTTCTATACCATTAAATTCAGTTGTAAGTAATATTACAACAACTTCTGCAGATTTTACTTGGGAACCAGGTGGAAGTGAAGTAGCTTGGGAAGTGCTAATTTTACCAACAGGTTCAACAGCTCCAACTGCAACCACTTCTGGAACTGCAGTTTCAAATAATCCTATTTATTCTGCTTCAAGTTTATTACCTGGCACAAACTATCAATTTTACATGAGATCAAATTGTGGTTCAGAATTTAGCCCTTGGAGCGCACCTTTAAATTTTGCTACTGCTTGTAATGCTGTTTCTCAGTTTTTTCAAAATTTTGATGCAGCAACTAATTTCCCAGTTTGTTGGTCTAAAGTGGGTACAACAGGAACTGCTACCATACAATCTACTTCTTCTTTTAGTGCACCAAATGATTTATATATTTATTCTGGAAGTGCAACTAGTCAAGCAGTTGTGGTTATGCCATCAGTAAGTAATGGTGGTGCTGGGACTAATCGTTTAAAATTTAAAGCAAGAGCTAATTTTACTGCTGGTGGCATAATAGAAGTTGGTTATTTAAATGATATCTCTGATCCTGCTTCGTTTGTATCTTTACAATCATTTACAACTACATCAACTTCTGTTTATGATACTTTTATTGCAGAATTAGGAACAGATCCAAGTATTACAGAATATTTGGCTTTTAGAAATTTAGGAACTCCTGCTTACAGTATCCTTATTGATGATGTATCTTGGGAACCAATTCCTCCTTGTCCAGATGTGCTGGACTTAACATTAAACGGAACTACTGCTTCAACTGCAGATATCTCATGGAATCCTGGAGGTTCAGAGGTAAATTGGCAATATGTTGTAGGTTTAAATTCTGTATCAGATCCAAGTACGCTCACTCCTGCTGGGGTGAACATTACTTTTGCTTCTTTAACTTCATTATTAGACAGTACAACTTATAAAATATGGGTACGTTCAAATTGTGGTGTAAATATTTATGGTGCATGGGTTGGACCATTAACATTTACAACAGCATGTGCACCAGTTACTATTGACTATACACAAACTTTTGAAACAACCACTTATCCTGCAAATTGTTGGACTTTGAATAATGCTGGAGATGTAACTACAGGACCAACAGGAACTGGAGCTGGTATTTGGGAAGCAGATGAATTTTTAAATATAGGCACTGTAAACAATTCTATTGCAGTAAATTTATATTCTACAAATAGAATAGGATGGATAATTTCTCCGACTTTTGATTTAACTGGAGGTAATAAAAAAGTAACTTTTGATTATGCTGTTACAACTTGGAACTTATCAACACCTATAGATATGGGTTCTGATGATACGGTAAAACTAGTAATGTCAGAAGATGAAGGAATAACTTGGAACGAAGTTGTAAATTTTGATGTGAATAGTGGTGTAACAAATACTGCTCAAACCTACACTTATGAAATTCCAAGTTCAAGTGCTACAACTAAATTTGCCTTTTTAGCAACTGATGGTACTGTTAATGATATAAATGATTATGATTTCTTTATTGATAATTTTAAAGTAGAAACTACTTTAGGAACTTCTACTTTTAATGACAAATCATTTGCTTACTATCCTAATCCTGTTAAAAATGTGTTACACCTTTCTTATGACAAAAACATAACAAATGTGGCCGTATTTAACCTATTAGGACAAGAAGTTGCAACTAAAGCTATTAATGCGACACAATCACAAATCGATATGTCTAATTTATCAAAAGGAACTTATTTGGTAAAAGTTACCGCTGATAATCAAGTAAAAACAATAAAAGTGATTAAAGAATAATTATTCTAATATTTCATAAAATTAAAAACCACTTCTTTTAGAGTGGTTTTTTTTATTATATTCGCATATAAATAAATTTATTAAAACCAAACTATGAAAAAAATTACATTTCTAATTTTATTTTTCTCATCTGTCTTGTCGTATGGACAAACTTGTAATCAAGTTTTTACAGTTTAAGGACAAGATGATGGACCAACGGTATTATCAATAAACAACACTGATGTTACTTGTTATAGTGGAACTTTAAACTCACTTACTATTAGCGCTGCTACACTAGGAAATGCTACATTTTGCAATGTCTGGTATTCTTATGAACTCAATATTGATGGTGTGGTATCTACCGTTTGTGCTGCAGATTTAGTTGGATTGGATATTTCTACTTTTAGCAACATTACGATTACTTCAAGTGATTTACCAACTGATAACTGGTCAGATTTGATTAATATGTCTTTAACTATTACTGCAGATTTTACTGCAACTTCAATTCCAAATTGTGATGTTAGTTTAGTAACACCTATTGATGGCGATGCTAATGTAGGTTTATCTGGTAACATTACATGGAGTGAAGCAACAGGTGGTGTTGCTGGTTATAATCTAAAAGTAGGGACAACATCTGGAGGTTCAGATGTAGTACCATCAACAGATGTGGACAATGTTACTACTTATGCCTTAGGAACACTTCTAGAATCTACAACTTATTATGTTTCAATAGTTCCTTATAATTCATTAGGTGTTGCAACTAGTTGTAGTGAATTTAGTTTTACTACAAGAGGAACCATACTTGGTGATTTTTGTGCTACTGCTATAGATTTAGGAATAGAAGCTTCTCCATATGTTGGAACAACTGTCGATGCTTCAAATGATAATGTACCTACTTGTGAACCTGATGGTGATGCATCAGATTTGTATTTTTCTATACTTATACCAAATAATTCAACATTAACAATTGGTCAAACTAATAATGATTATGATTCTGCAATTTCTGTTTTTTATGGAGATTGTACTACTCAAACAGCAATAGATTGTTTTGATGATCCAGATTATAAAGTAGTAACTTGGGCAAACAATACAGGTTCAGACCAAACTGTTTATTGGGTTCAAGACGGATACAATGGAAATTCTGGTAATTTTACTTTAGAATGGTCAATAGTAGCTTGTACTAATGCTACTGCAACATATACAGTTGTTTCTGATTGTATTAATGGAGAACAATTCAAAATCAATGTGGATATTACCGATTTGGGTTCTGCAACATCTTTAACTGTTTCAGATGATCAAGGGAATACACCAATAACGGTTACAGCCGCAGGAGAACTTCAATTTGGTCCTTATACCAATGCAACTCCAGTTGTATTTACAATTACAAACGACCAAGATTCTAACTGTTTTTTAACAAGCTCTATTTTAACACAAGCTATTTGTCCGCCTGATTGTACTACTGCAACTGTAATTACTAATTGTGGTGATGATATTGTTGCTGATATGGTTGCTGGTCAAGGTGCTTGGAATGTTAATTCTTGTGGATTTACTACAAATGGTACTGAGTTATTGTATTCATTTACTCCAACAGTTACAGGTGTGTATAGCTTAGAAGTTACTGCAACTTCAGGATTTAATTATATTGATTATTTTTATAAAGTAGCAGACGGAATTTGTGACAATATAGGTTGGACATGTATTGATGATAATAATGTAGTTGGTATTGATTCAATAGGAGAATTAACAGCAGGTATAGAATATATAATTTTACTTGATGGTGAAAATACAAATGCAAAAAATCAAACTTTCAGAATTAATTGTGCACCAACTTGTACTAATGCAACGGTATCATATGCAGTTGTTTCTGATTGCCCAACAACGGAAGGATTTTTTGTAAATGTAAATATTACTGATTTAGGAACAGCCACTTCAATAACAGTTTCAGACGATCAAGGAAGTACTACACAAGCGGTAACAGCTACAGGAATTTCCCAATTTGGACCTTATACAAATGGAACTTTAGTAGTTTTTACTGTAGCCAATGATCAAGATGCAACTTGTGTTTTAACAAGTGCAGAACAAACACAAACGGCTTGTCCTCCAAGTAATGATAATTGTGCAGGTGCAATTCAAATAAATGCAGGTGGTACATTTGATGAAAATGTAATAGTAACATCAAATGTTGGGGGTTCAACAATAACAGGTTTAACCTATAGTTGCCAACAAAATCGTGTAAATGATGTTTGGTATAGTTTAGTAGTTCCAAATTCTACAACATTAACTGTAGAAACAGCATCAGTTGATGGAAGCTTAATGAATGATACTGTTATGAGTGTTTTTTCTGGAACATGTGGAGCATTTACAGAAATTGGTTGTAGTGATGATATTTTAGGAGGAACTAATAATTTCTCAAGAGTCAATTTAACTGCGTTAACTCCAGGAGATACAATTTATATTGGAGTTTGGAGATATAGTTTTGGTACAGGTGATGATGATACTTTTCAACTTTCAGCCTATGATGCATCTTTAACAAATTCATCATTTGATAGTTCTGGTTTCTCTGCATTTCCTAATCCTGTAAAAGATGTATTAAATCTATCATACAATAAAAATATTACTAATGTAGCCGTATTTAATTTGTTAGGACAAGAAGTAACTACTAAAGCTATTAATGCAACTCAATCGAAAATTGATATGTCTAATTTATCAAAAGGAACTTATTTGGTAAAAGTTACCGCTGATAATCAAGTAAAAACAATTAAAGTGATTAAAGAATAATCAAAAAAAAATAATTATTTTAAAGCCACTCATAATAGAGTGGCTTTTTTTTATCTATTTTTGGTACATACTTAAAATAGTAAGAAATGATAAAAAAATACTTTTTACTTGTTGTCTTGTTTTCCTTGCAAACTTTTGGTCAAGTTGGTGTAACAATTGACATTCCAACACCTTTATGTAATCCTGGTGATTGTGCGGTTTTACAAGCTAACATTCCAATTTTACATCAGACTAATTCTTATACTGTTAGTAGTATTCCATATGTACCATCATTTCCATTTCAATGGGATGGAATAGATACACATAAAATAAATGCTTCAGCTGATGATGTATGGGCACCAATACTTAATTTACCCTTTAACTTTTGTTTTTATGGAAGTAGTTATAATCAAGTATTGATTGGGTCTAATGGTGTTGTTACTTTTGATTTGAATTCCGCTATAGGTATTTGTCCTTGGAATTTTTCTGCAACAATTCCAAGCACCACTTTTCCTATAAAAAATGCTATTTATGGTGTATATCAAGATACTGATATTAGAGATATTGCTTCTGGAGGTTTTGTAACTAGTCCTATTGTACAAAATGTGAATTTTTATACTTTAAATACAGGAATAAATGCAGCGCCAAATAGAGTTTATGTAATTAATTTTAATGAATTACCGCAATATCAATGTGGGAGTACAGTGGGGTTTCAATCTTCACAAATCGTACTTCACGAAGCAACAAATGAAATTGAGATTCTTGTTAAAAAAAGATCTGTATGTAACACTTGGAATTTAGGAAATGGTGTAATTGGCATACAAAATAATGATGGTACGCAAGGCATTACCCCATTAAATAGAAATACTGGAAGTTGGGCTACGACAAATGAAGCTTGGCGTTTTTCGCCAAACGGGACACAATTGCCTGCAATTTTTCAATGGTATAAAAATGGTATTGTAATTCCAGATCAAATTACAAATCCAATTGTTGTTTGTCCGTCTCAAAATCAAGAAACCTATACTGTAAATGTATTATATCCTAATTGTAATGGAAATATAATCTTAAGTGATTCTGTTGATATAAATATTCAACAATTACCTATTTCCAATCCTTTTGATCTTTCTATTTGTTCAAATAACATAGTTGAAACATTTAATATAGATCAATCCTTCACAATTTTAGGAGCTTTAAATCCGAATGATTATGAAGTTTCCTATCATATATCATTATTAGATGCAACAAATGGCGCAAATCCAATCGTAAACGCAAACTCATATACTGCTAGTTCGGGACAGGTAATTTATGTAAGAGTAGAAAATGTAAATACAGGTTGTTCAACAACAAGAAGTTTTAATTTGATCATTAACCCAATACCATCTCCACCAACTGGTGCTGCTTTACAAACTTTTACACAAGGAGAAACATTGGCTAATTTAGAGGTTAATGGTACTAATATTACTTGGTATTCCGAAGCAATAGATGGAGTTGTTTTACAAAATACTACATTATTGGTAAATGGTACAACCTATTATGCAACACAAACCAATGCTTTTAGTTGTGAGAGTAACCGTAGTGTAAATGCAAACCGATTGGCGGTAACCGTAAGCAATTCTTTAAACAATGGTGATTGGGATAAAAATCATTTCAAAGCGAGTCCAATTCCTGTAAAAAACACTTTAAATCTTTCTTATAATGCTATTATTACATCGGTAAAAGTATATACTGTTTTAGGGCAAGAAGTCATTTCAAAATCAATTGAGGCCAATCAAACAAGACTTGATATGTCTTCATTAGAAAAAGGAACCTATTTTGTAAAAATAGTTGCTGGACTTCAAGAAAAAACAATTAAAGTGATTAAAGAATAATAAATATTATATTTTTCATTTCAAAAGCCACCTTATGGGTGGTTTTTGTTTTTTATAAAGTTTATATTTGTTAAAAAAAAATAACCAATGTTTTTTTCAATAATTATACCAGTTTATAATCGACCGAATGAAGTTGATGAACTTTTAGAAAGTTTGTCTCAAACAACCTATTTAGAAAATTTTGAAGTGGTTCTAATTGAAGATGGATCGAAAGAAAAATGTGATGCCATTGCCAAAAAATATGCTGAAAAACTTCAAATATCCTATTATTATAAAGAAAATTCAGGACCTGGAAATTCTAGAAATTATGGGATGCAGAAAGCGAAAGGAGATTATTTTATCATTTTTGATTCAGACTGTATTATTCCCAAAAATTACTTAAACGAAGTTGCAATTGCTTTACAAAACGATTATGTAGCTTGTTTTGGTGGTCCAGATAATGCTTTAGATTCTTTTACGGATATTCAGAAAGCTATTAATTTTGCTATGACATCCTTTCTTACAACTGGTGGTATTCGTGGTGGATCAGAAAAAATAGATACTTTTCAACCTCGAAGTTTTAATATGGGAATTTCTAAAAAAGCATTTGAAGTTTCTGGCGGATTTGGTACCATTCATCCTGGTGAAGATCCAGATTTAACCATTCGATTATGGGATTTGGGATTCAAAACCAAACTACTTCCAAATGCGTATGTCTATCATAAAAGGCGAATAGATTGGAAAAAATTCTCAATTCAAGTAACAAAATTCGGAAAAGCAAGACCAATATTAAATTATTGGCATCCAAAACATAGTAAACTCACTTATTTTTTTCCAACAGTGTTTATACTTGGATTGATTGCCTCATTAGTATTATTTTTATTTGGAATACCTTTTTTTATACAATTGTATCTGCTTTATTTTATGGTACTATTAATTAGCTCCACATTACAAAATAAGAGTATTAAAGTTGGTTTTCTTGCCTTGATAGCTGTTGGAATACAATTTTATGGATATGGAACAGGATTTTTGCAATCGTTTGTTAAAATCGCTATTTTAAAACAAAAGCCTCAAGATGCTTTTCCTGAATTATTTTTTTAAATGAAAACAAAAATTATTGGTTTAACAGGCGGAATAAGTAGTGGTAAAACCACTGTGGCCAACTATTTTAAAACTTTTGGTGTACCTGTTTATATTGCCGATGATGAAGCCAAAAAAATAATGGAAACTCCAGAAATCATTAAAGCAATTGTTAATGAATTTGGTACTTCCATACTTACAGATGATGTCATAGATAGAAAAAAATTGGCGAAACTGGTTTTTGAAGACGAAAACAAATTGCAAAAACTCAATCAAATTATTCATCCAGCTGTTAAAAAGCATTTTGAACTTTGGTTAAAACAACACTCTGCAGTTCCATTTGTTATCAAAGAAGCTGCTATTTTATTTGAAAGTGGTAGCTATAAAGATTGTGATCAAATAATTTGCGTTGTCGCACCTTTAGAAACAAGAATTCAAAGAGTGCTAGCAAGAGATCAAACTACTTTTGTTGAAGTTCAAAATCGCATCAATAATCAATGGAGTGACGAAAAAAGAATCTCTAAAAGTGACTATATTATTGAAAATATTGATATTACAAAAACTAAATCACAAGTTCAAAAAATTCTAAAAAAACTGACAAATCAATAATTATCAGTTTAGATGTTAATGTTTGGTTAATGTATTTACAGTATTAATGTTAAAATGCTAAATTTGTTAAGATGAATAAACTGTTTTTTAGAATACTTGTAGTATTAATGAGTCTATCCTTAATTGGGATAATATTAGTTCAAGTATACTGGTTTAACACATCTTTCAAGAATAATGAAGAGCAATTTCGTTTTCATGTTACTCAAGTTATAGGCAATGTCGCCGAGAAATTGCAAAAAGAAGAACAATTTAGTTTTATAGATAAGTACAAAAAACTAAAAGATAGTATCGGAAAAGAACCACAAAAAAGTGATTTTTTAGAATTTGGATACTATCAAAGAGATTCTCGTACCAATGAAACTATTATATATTCTAATAATATTATTTCTGAAGATTTTAATATTTCATCCTCGTTCTTTGATAAAAAAACCGATAGTATTAAAAAACTAAAAAATTACTCTGCCAAAAGAGTAACAGAAGTTTATAATAATAACGACATTGATAATTCTGGTTTAAAGCAAAAAATAATTCCTGACATCAAATTGAAACAGTCCGGAAAATTGGATATTTTAGAAAATGCCCAATTTGAAATTTTCTATAAAGATATAGCTGCCATTAAACCAATTGATGAAAGAGTTACAGGTGAAAAACTTCAAATGTTATTAGCTTCTGAATTAAAAGAATATGAAGTAAAAACACCATTTGAATTTGCAATTTACAGTAATGGTTTGGCAACAAAAATAAAATCAGATAGATTTAAATTTGATAAAAATGCCACTTTTACAGTTCCTGTTTTTACTGATAATGAGGGTAATAACAAATATCAATTGTTGGCAAGTTTTCCGCACAAACAAAAATTTCTGTTTTCAGATTTAGTAGGAATAACATTGTTATCAATTATTTTCACACTAATTATAATAATTGCCTATACAAGTGCGTTAAATCAATTAATACGTCAACGTCAGATTTCTGAAATCAAAACCGATTTCATTAACAATATGACACACGAATTTAAAACACCTATTGCAACCATAAATCTTGCATTAGATGCGATAAAGAATCCGAAAGTTATCGATGATAAAGAAAAAGTACATCGCTATCTTCAAATGATTCGAGACGAAAACAAAAGGATGCATGCACAAGTAGAAAATGTATTGCGAATTTCGAAATTAGAGAAAAAAGAATTAGAAATAAACAAAACATCGCATAATGTTCATGAGATTATTGAAGATGCAATAGAACACGTGAATTTGATAATTGAAGATAGAGAAGGAACAATTACTACTCACTTCAATGCCACTAGAACAACGGTTTTATTGAATGATGTACATTTTACAAACGTAATAGTCAATATATTAGATAATGCCATTAAATATTCGCCAAACAAACCTGTTATAGATATTTATACAGAGAATGTAAAAGATTTTTTTATAGTTAAAATAAAAGATGAAGGTTCAGGAATGAGTAAAATAGCTCAAAAAAGAATTTTTGAAAAATTTTACAGAGAACATACCGGTGATATTCATAATGTAAAAGGACATGGACTTGGATTATCTTATGTAAAAAGGATTGTAGAAGACCATAACAGTCAAATATTTGTAGAAAGCGAAAAAGGAAAGGGAAGCACCTTTATCATTAAAATACCACTCATAAATTAAAAAAAAAAAACTCACATAATGGAAACAGAAAATAAAAAAATACTTTTAGTTGAAGACGACCAAAATTTTGGATCGATACTAAAAGATTATCTTATGCTAAATGATTTTGATGTAACTCTTGCCAAGAACGGTATGGAAGGTTTCGAGAAATTTAAGAAGGACACCTATGATTTATGCATTTTAGATGTTATGATGCCTTATAAAGATGGGTATACATTAGCCAAAGAAATTAGAGAAAAAAACAAAGATGTGCCAATTATTTTCCTAACAGCAAAATCTATGAAAGAAGATGTGCTTAAAGGATATAAAGTAGGTGCAGACGACTATTTGAACAAACCTTTTGATTCTGATGTATTGCTGATGAAAATAAAAGCAATATTGTTAAGAAAAGCAGCTGATGTAAAAACAGATGCTGTGAAATTTGAATTTCAGATAGGTAAATTTCATTTGAATTCGAAACTTCGCTTTTTGACTTTCTCAAATGAAGAGCCTATAAAATTATCTCCAAAAGAGAACGAATTGTTGAAATTGTTGGCTGTTTATGAAAATGATTTAATGCCAAGAGAATTAGCACTTACTAAAATTTGGAGAGATGATAACTACTTTACTTCAAGAAGTATGGATGTTTATATAGCCAAATTAAGAAAATATCTAAAACCAGATGAAGATGTCGAAATTTTAAACATTCACGGTGAAGGTTTTAGACTAGTAATCAAAAAAAGAGATTAAATAAAAGCAAAAAGCTCCAATTACTTGGAGCTTTTTTTTTAACACCTACCATATAAATATGTTTTTTACTATAAACCTCGTAACTTTGTACTAAGAAATATAAATTATGAATATTCCACAATCATCATTTCCTAGAGTTGTAATTATAGGTGGCGGATTTGCAGGTATTGCAATAGCCAAAAAGCTAAAAAATAAGAATTTACAAGTCGTTCTTTTAGACAAACACAATTACCATACTTTTCAGCCCTTATTATATCAGGTAGCTACTGGTGGTCTTGAAGCAGGTTCTATTGCATACCCAATACGAAAAGTAATTCAGGAATATCCAAATTTTTATTTTAGACTTACTTCTGTAAAGGAAATCGATACTCAAAACCAAAAAGTAATTGCCGAAATTGGGGAATTGAGTTATGATTACCTTGTTATTGCAACTGGATCTAAAACCAATTATTTTGGAAACAAAGAAATAGAACGTAACTCGATGGCAATGAAATCTATTCCGCAATCCTTAAACATACGAAGTTTGATTTTAGAGAATTTTGAGCAAGCTGTTCTTACAAAAGATGTTGCCGATAGAAATTCATTAATCAATTTTGTATTGGTAGGAGCGGGACCAACAGGTGTTGAACTTGCTGGCGCATTAGCCGAAATGAAACGTGCCATTCTTCAGAAAGATTATCCCGATTTGGATATTGATAAAATGGAAATCAATCTAATTCAAAGTGGAGATAGAGTATTAAATACAATGACCGAAAAATCATCTCTTGCTGCAGAAAAATTTTTGTTGGATTTGGGTGTCAAAATCTGGAAAAATGTTCGAGTTACCAATTATGACGGACGCACAATAACTACAAATTCTGATTTAACTTTTGAAACCGCAACTGTTATCTGGACTGCAGGTGTTCAAGGCGCGATGATTCATGGTTTAGATGCAAAATCACTTGTAGAACGAGTTGAACGAATCAGAGTGAATACATTCAATCAAGTTGTTGGATATGAAAACATTTTTGCCATTGGAGATATAGCTTCAATGGAAACAGAAAAATACCCTCAAGGTCATCCAATGATGGCACAACCTGCAATGCAACAAGGTGAATTATTAGGAGAAAATATCGTTAGAAAAATTAACCAAAAACCAATGAAACCTTTTGAATATAATGACAAAGGATCAATGGCAACCATAGGTAGAAATCTTGCCGTTGTAGATTTACCACGTTATCATTTTAGCGGTGTTTTTGCGTGGTTTGTTTGGATGTTTGTACATTTGTTTTCTCTTATAGGATTCAAAAACAAAGCTGTTGTATTTCTTAATTGGGTGTATAATTATATCCGTTTTGATAGAGAAGGAAGATTAATTATTAGACCTTATAAAAAGAAAAGTTTTACCACTTTTACGAGTGATGAAGTCTAGTTTTTTTTATTTTTAATTAATTTAAACTTTTATCTTTATAATAATTCACCAACAAATCAATAAACTTACTATAACTATCCATACCATCTTTTTGTTGATTGAATTTGAGAAACTGATCATAAAAAGCGTGAAACCCAACATCTATAAAAGAGTCATATTGTTTCCAAAATTGTTCACTTTCGTCGTAATTTTTAATTATACCCGGATTTATTTTGGCTAAAAAGGTTGTTAATTTACTTTCGTCCAAAACTTCTATGTTGTGTAAACTATAACGCAATGCATTAGAATAAGCAGCATATTGAAAATACAAATCTTCATTTTTTATTCCAGCCAAAAAACCAATAAAATTGCATTCACTTTCGCTACCAAAACCAATTTGATGTGCCATTTCGTGGCAAATAACATTCGGAAAACCATACATAGGTAACATATCATTTACTTGAGCTTCATTGGTAAAAGGATTCAAATACCCACCAAAACCCATATAGGTCAAGGGCAAACTAAACAATGATTTTTTTTGACTTGCAATTTGATACTTGAAAAAAGGATATTGGTTGGCCAAATGATTGTAACCATTTTGAGTTTTTACAAAAATTGCTTCTTGAGTATAGGGATTTACTACTTTTTGATTGGCATTATGTGTTATTTTTAATTGAATTTGATTGGTTTTTGCAATTAGTTTTTCTGTAAAAACAAACAACTCTTGATTGGTATATTCTCGTTTGATAGCCATTTTTTCAAAAAGAGGTACACGATAATAATTAAGTCCCCATAGGATGTGGAATAAAAAATAGACAATTGCTAAAACACTAGTGATTATTAACAAATTATCTTTCCAATTCAATTTCCATGTTTTTCTAGAGTTCCAAATCAAAATCAAAAGAGATATAATCAATATTCCATAAATAATATCACCTATCGAAAATGGAATTTTTCCTATTACTGTTCTTGAAATATTCGAAATAGAAACATACAATTCGTTACTATAATAATGTTCTACCAATTCTGGGAAATAGGCAAGAATCTTCAAGAATAATATCTGAAAGAGTAGGAAAGAGGGTAAAATATATTTGCGTTTCAAAATTGATTTTAAAAGTGTAAATATAATCACAATTCAATTCGTAAGGAAATTAAACTTTGTAACTTTGCTATAATGAATCTTACAAACTAATTAAATAATGAGCCAAGAAATTAGAAACCTAGAACCCAAAAATCTTTGGAATAAATTTGCCGATTTAAATGCGGTTCCACGTCCATCCAAAAAAGAAGATCGAGTGATTGCTTTTATGAAAAACTTTGGTACCTCTTTAGGACTTGAAACTTTTGAAGACGATATTCGAAATGTAATTATCCGTAAACCAGCGACTCCAGGAATGGAAAACCGCAAACCTATTGTACTGCAAGGCCATTTGGATATGGTTCACCAAAAAAATAATGATACCAATTTTGACTTTGATACGCAAGGAATTGATATGTATGTCGATGGAGATTGGGTTCGTGCTCGTGGTACAACTCTTGGTGCAGACAATGGACTAGGAGTAGCAATGATGATGGCAATTTTAGAAAGTAAAGATATTGCACATCCAGCAATTGATGCTTTGTTTACAATTGATGAAGAAACGGGTATGACTGGCGCTCTAAACCTAAAAGGTGGAATTCTAAAAGGAGAGATTCTATTGAATATGGATACCGAAGAAGATGACGAAATAGATATTGGTTGTGCTGGTGGAGTAGATGTAACTGCTACAAGAAGTTATCATGAAGAAGAAACTCCAGAAGGTTCTGTAGGATATACCATTACTGTAAAAGGATTGAATGGTGGACATTCTGGAATGGATATTCATAAAGGTTTGGGGAATGCCAATAAAATTATGAATCGTTTATTATTTGATGGATTTGAAAATTTTGGTTTACAGATTGCAGAAATCAGTGGAGGTAGTTTGCGCAATGCCATTCCTAGAGAAAGTGTTGCTAAAGTTATTGTTGCAAGTATGTATGATGAAGCTTTTGTGTTTGATATGCAAGAGATTATTGGTGATATAAAAACCGAATTCAAAACGACTGAACCTAATTTATCTATTTCAATAGAAAAAACAGATTTACCTTCAAAAATAATGGAACTTGGTGTACAAGAAGGTTTACTACGTGGCATATATGCTGCTCACAATGGTGTTTACAGAATGTCTGCAGATATGGAAGATTTGGTTGAAACTTCCAATAATATTGCACGTGTTATTGTAAAAGATGGAGCTATTACTATTCAAAATTTAACTCGATCTTCAGTAGAAAGTTCAAAATTTGATTTGGCAAATGCATTGCGTTCTGCTTATGAATTATTTGGTTGCGAAGTAGAATTAGGTGGTAGTTATCCTGGTTGGACACCAAATGTTAAATCGGAAATACTAGATGTATTGGTATCTATTTACGAAAAACAAAATGGAGAAAAGCCAAAAGTTGTCGCCTGTCATGCAGGTTTAGAATGTGGTATTCTGGGAACAAATTACCCAGAAATGGATATGATTTCTTTTGGACCAACTATTCACGGAGCACATAGTCCTGATGAAAGAGCATCGATAAAATCGTCACAAAAATTCTACGCTTTTGTATTAGAAATATTAAAAAATATTCCTTTGAAAAAATAGAGTAGTAGTTCATAAAAAAACTCGTTTAGCAATAAACGAGTTTTTTTTATCAAATTATTCAAATCTTATTTTTCAATCAAGCCATTATAGCTTTCATATTTACTTAAAAGCTTTCCGGTAAATACATCCAATTCTACAATCTCCATTTCTCTAATATTCTTTTTCATTGTTTTGTTAGCAATGGTATAAATATATTTTTCATTCTTTTTTACATATTGCAATTTAGGTTCTGATATATCTGCTCCTTTTTCTGTGAAAATTTTAAGTGCAATAGCTTTTGCATCTTTTCTTGAAATAAAGCTTGGTGCAGTTGTATTAATTAAAAATTCTGGTACTATATTAAAATTAGGCTCTTCAATCAATTGCAAATTTTCGTCTAATTTAATCCAAATTCCTGCTTTCATCCCTTCAATTTTGGTGTAATTAAAATGATATAAAACCCAGATTTCAGTAATATCTTTTTTTATTTTCTTTTGATCTAAAAAATGCTCTGTTTCCATTCTTTTATTTGCAACCAAATATTTATAATGGGAACCATCTGATGATAATTCAAAATACTTTTTAAGATTCTCTCCAACTTTAGAAACCAATATACTATCTGAAACAGTAATTACTCTATCAGTGCTAATATTTTTAGCAAAAATAGATGAACTTAAAGTGAAACAAATAATTAAATAAATAAAACGCATATTCTTAAATTTTCGATATAAAAAATTAATCTTCTAATCTTTCAAACAAAGATTTGCAATTTTGATTTTATTATCCTAAAAAATTCGTTGAACTCCTTATAAATCTATATAACCTGCACTTTATTCTCTTTTTATCTATTCAAAATAGGTTTAAAACAAGAATATCTAGATTATTTTAAAGCATCTTTAAATATGATTTTTTTTGAAAATTTAAACATGTTGAAGAAAAACTTTACGACCTTTGAATAAATAAAATAAGTATGAAACTAAACCCAAAACACGGTGTTGACCAACTTCTTTTTGGAATGAAACAAAATGATGTTATAGTTATTTATGGTAAACCAAATAAACAATTTAAAGATGATGACGGAAACTCAATTTTTCTTTATAATGAATTGAAATTGCGTTTGACTTTCTATGCAGATGAAGAATTTAGACTGGGTTATATTATTACATCTAATCCTGAAATTATGCTAAATGATAAAAAATTATTAGGGAGAAAAGTAGCAAGTGTAAAACAAGAACTAACCAATTACAAAACTTGGGAACAAGAAGATTTTGATTCAGTTGAAAATCATTTCAATGAAGATCATTGGATTATTCTTCAAACTGAATTTGATGAAATTATTAAAGTAGAAATAGGCGCTATCATCAATAATAAAGATGAGTTTGATTGGAAATTTGGAAATAAATAAAATTAAAAAAGGGATTTACATTGTTTGTAAATCCCTTTTTTTTAATAAAATAATAATTATTGTTTTGAAGTTGCTGGAGTAGCTGGTGGTGGAGGTGTAGGCAATTTTTCGAATAATTCCACTTCAAAGATAATATTTGAATTTGGCGGAATTACATTTCCTGCACCACGTTCTGCGTATCCTAAAGCTGATGGAATAAACAAAACTGCTTTATCACCAAAAGACAAACTATTAATTCCTTCCAAAAATCCAGGAATCAAGCCATCTTTCTTTCCTGCTTGAAAAGGAAAAGGATTGTATCCATTTTGAGAAGCACGATTTTGATCAAATTTACCATATGCTTTTACCACTTCTTCATAACTACTATCAAACAAAGAACCATCTTCAAGATATCCAGCGTAGTGAATATAAAAAGTAGAACCCTCAACTGGTTTTACTCCAGTTCCAGTTTTGATAATTTTTGTTTCTAAACCAGTAGCCGATTTTGTAGCGGTAGCTTTTACAGAAGCCAAATATTTCATTTTCTCTGCTTTTATTGGAGCATATTTTTCATCATATGCTTTTTTAGCTTCTGCTTCTAAAGCTGCTTGTTTTGCTCTAGCTTCAGCTTGAATTGCTGCTTGTTTTTTATCATCTTCTCCTTTATTTCCAAAATAATCACCAAATATCTTATTGGCATCAAATGCTTTAGCGACACTACCTTTTCTTACGATTGTTACTTTTGTCATAATATCGTCTTGAGCAATAGCGTTTACAACATCTTGTCCTGTAACAACATATCCAAAAATAGTGTGTTTTCCTGTCAACCAAGACGTTTCTTTATGTGTGATAAAAAACTGACTACTATTTGTAGCCGGACCTGAATTTGCCATAGCTAAAATTCCAGGTTTGTCAAATACAAATTCAGGAACAATTTCGTCTTTAAAACTATAACCAGCACCACCAGAACCATTTCCTGCTGGATCACCACCTTGTATCATAAAGTCTTTAATCACTCTATGAAATTTTAATCCGTCATAATAAGGTTTCCCTTTTAGTTTAGGATCTGTAATAAAAGTATTGGTTCCTTCTGCAAGAGAAACAAAATTAGCAACGGTAATAGGTGCTTTTTGATATTCTAATCTTACAACTATAATACCTTTTGGAGTTGTAAATTCAACAAAAATTCCTTCGTTTGAAGCTGAAGGTGAAGCTTTTTTAATTGTAGTTGCCATTGGTTTTTTGCTAGCAACAGGTTTTTTTGCTTTTTGAGCATATACATTTATCATTCCTAAAAACAATAAAACGATTACTTTAAATTTCATTTTCATTTGATTAATAAATAGTTTGTCCTTACTTATTTCGCAATTGCAGGGATTTTCAGGTTACTTCCCTTTTTTAAAAATTTATTATTGTTTATCTAAAAGTTCTACTTCAAATATTATATTCGCATTTGGTGGAATTACACCTCCTGCACCTTGAGCACCATAAGCTAAATTTGATGGTATAAAGATTATTGCTTTATCTCCAAACGACAATTTTTCGATTCCTTCAATTAATCCTGGAATAATGCCGTCTTTTCTACCAATTTGAAAAGGAATTGGAATATATTGTTTTGCATCTTCTCTTCGTTGATCAAATTTACCAAAAGCTTTGGCAACTTCTGCAACACTACTATCAAATAATTCTCCATTTTCAAAAAAACCTGAATAATGAAGAAACACATTGGTTCCAACAGCAGGCTTTTTTCCTATTCCTTTTGTAATAATTTTATATCTCAAACCAGTATGAGATTTTGTTGATGCTTTTTTTGTTGTTTCAAAATAAGCTATTTTTTGATCAATTACTGCTTTGAATTTTGCCTCATATGCTTTTTTGTTTTCGGCATCAATTAATGCTTGTTTTTTTAAATTTTCTGCTTCTTTTGAAAAGAAATCAGAAAATGTTTTCACAGCATCAAATTTTTTGGCTTTGTCTCCTTTTCTAATAATGGCAATTTTTATAATATCATCATTCTGAACGATTGCATTTACAACTTCCATACCATTTTCTATTACATGTCCAAAAATAGTATGTTTTCCATCTAACCAAGGTGTTGCCAAATGGGTAATAAAAAATTGACTACTATTGGTTCCAGGACCTGAATTGGCCATTGCCAAAAGACCGCCTTTATCAAAACGTAAATCGGTTATTTCATCTCTAAATTTATATCCCGTATCACCAGAACCATTACCCAAAGGATCACCACCTTGAATCATAAAATCCAAAATTACACGATGAAATTTTAAACCATCATAAAAAGGTTTGTTTTTAAATTCCTGACTAACAAAAGTATTTTTTCCCTCTGCAAGTGTCACAAAATTGGCAACTGTAATTGGCGTTTTTTCAAATTCTAATTGCACCAATATCTTTCCTTTACTGGTTTCAATTTCGGCATATAGACCATCTTTTAGATTATTATGTTCTTCTTTACAAGCCAACAAGGTTGAAAATACAACAAGTAATAGTAAAATTCTTTTTTTCATTTTTTATTTCAATTTTTATTCAGTTTTAGTTTTATTTTCTGGACCAAAATCGGTCAACGTTACAGTATAACTAAGTGGTGTACTGTGTCCAATTCTTCTATCATCACCGTGATACCCATAGGCTAAATGTGAAGGAAATAAGAAAGTAATTTTTTCGTTTTTGCGCATTAATTTAATGCCGTGTCTTAAGCCAATAATAATTTTCTGTTCTTTGTCTACATAATACGTTTGTGGACGTAATTCTAATTCTGAATAAATTATATTGCCATTCAAATCTTTTACTTCATAAATAAAATGAGCAATATCTCCTTTTTTTGGAGTTAAAGTGTCTTGAGTATTTCTATTTTCATAAGTATACCAATATCCTTTATTTGATGCTATATATTTGATATTTGGATTACTTTTAATAATTGAATCAATTTTTCCTTCTTCTCCAGCAACTAGTTTTTTATTTCTATCTACAGATTCTTTAAGAAAAGTTCCGGAGGATTGCGATATTGGTCGTCTTGCTTCTTCTTTTTGCGAACAACATGAGAGTAAAATTCCTGAAAAAAGAATTACAATTGTATATTTCATTTCTTTCATATATTATATTTTTAATTGACTTATTAAATTTTCAAATTTAATAATAGTGTCTTTCAAGGAAAGATTTGATTTTCCTCCAGCTGCATTGATATGTCCACCTCCACCAAAATAATCTCTAGCAAATTGATTGACATCAAATGAACCTTGAGAACGGAAGGAAATTTTTATTATATTTTCTTCATTATGTTCAATAAAGATGGCTGCAAAAACAATGCCTTTTATTGATAATCCATAATTTACGATTCCTTCTGTATCACCTTTTTGATATTTGAATTGGTCTAACTCTTTTTGAGAAAGTGATATATAAGCAGTTTTTAATTCTGGTATCACCTTCATATTTTGCAAAGCTCTTCCTAGTAATTGTAAACTGTGATACGAATTATTATCAAACAATAAATTAGGAATTTTTGAATTTTCAACACCCAAATCTATTAATTCAGCAATGATTCTATGAGTTGTTCCTGTTGTTTTTGGAAATCGAAACGAACCAGAATCAGTTAAAATTCCGGTGTAGATACAAGTAGCAATTGTTTTGTCTATCAGTTCTTTATGATTTAATTCAATTATAAAATTATAAATCATTTCACAAGTAGAACCAAAAGCTGTATCCGAATAAGTAAAGCGTGCATAAACACCTGGTTTCTCATGATGATCAATCATAATAAATAGGGCTTGAAGTTTGTTTAAAACAAGTTCCATTTCACCCGTTCGATGTAATGCATTAAAATCTAATGTAAAAATCAACTCTGATTCCTGAAGTATTTTTGTTGTTTTCTCTTTTTCATTTTCAAATATTAAAACTTGATCTGAACCTGGTAACCAAGAAAGAAATTCAGGAAAATCATTTGGAGCTATCACTACCGGTTGCTGATTTAGTTTCAACAAAAAATGATATAATGCTAATGTTGAACCCATTGCGTCACCATCAGGACTTCGGTGCGGTATGATGGCAATTTTTTTTGGAGATGCTAATAGTTCTCGAATGGCAATAATATCATCTTTTTTCATAGGCTGCGAAGTTACATTTTTTTCACAAAAGAGAAACAATTTAACAGGTTCTTAGTATTGTTATTTTGTGATAAACAATCCAAACCAAACTGCAAACAACCCAATTATGATACTTGTACCAATATACAACAACATTAAACCTGCATTATTTGATTGAAGCAAAGAGATATTTTCGTATCCAAAAGTAGAAAACGTAGTATAGCCACCACAAAAACCTGTTATCAAAAACCATTTTAAATTGGTGTTGGATATTTGATTTTTTTCTAATAAACCCATGATAATTCCTATCAATAAACATCCTAGAATATTAACAATAAAAGTGGCCAATGGAAAAACGGTAGCATAATATTTCTGAATAATTACTGATGTAATATATCTAAAAACACTACCAATTCCGCCACCTAAAGCAATTAAAAGGATGGTACGAATCATTATTTGGAAGTAGCAATTACAAAATTAAGTTTCAATTTGACACCCATTTGCATCAAATCTACTAAATCTTGTACTTTGTTATCTGCAGGAACACGAACTACGACAACTTTGTCATTCATCATTGTAGTTTTATTAAATAATTCTTGCTCTAATTGATCAAAAGGAACCAATTCTTTATTGATATAATAAAGTTTATCTGATGTAACAGAAAGTGAGACATGGTCTTTGTTGGTTGTTTCGTTTGATTTGGCTTTTGGTAATGTCAACTTAATAACGTTTGGGTTTGCCAAAGTAGAGATAATCAAGAAAAACAAAAACAAGAAAAACATAATATCGCTCAAAGACGAGGTCGGAATTTCTGCGTGAAAACGTTTGTTTCTTTTAATTGCCATTTTGTGGTTCTTGAATAACGTTAATAATTTCTAAAGTTTGTTTTTGCACTTTCAAAGCAAAACCATCAATCATCATATTGAATAAATGATAGGCAGAATAAGCAACAACACCAACAACAAGTCCAGCACCACTACTAATCATTTTTTCATATAACCCTCCAGAAATGGTTTGAATATTCAAATTTCCAGTATTTGATATGGTATGGAAAATTTTAATAACCCCAGAAATTGTTCCAATAAATCCAAGAATAGGAGCAATACCAGAAATCAAACCGAGATTTCCTAATCCTTTCTCCATTTGAGCAATCTCAATATTAGCAGTTTTTTCCATAACCGATTCTATTTCACCGATTGGTCTTCCTATTAAAGCAATTCCGCTTCGCAAAATATTTCCTGAAGCAGTGTTTTCTCTACTACAAAGCATTATGGCATTGTCTAATTTTCCTGCGTGTAACTGGCTTTTTATTTCACTAACCAAGTTTGCATCTTGCTTTGCTGCTTTTTTGATTGATAAAAAACGTTCTATTATTACATATATACAGAAAAAAAGCAACAAAATCAGCGGGTAAATCATTATTCCACCTTTTAGTATAAAATCTAAGTATGAAATATTTTCTGTTACGCTAACTTCTGTAGTTGCAGCACTAGTAGCGGCATTAGAAAGTGAGTCTACAATTGGAGCTGCTTGCAAAAAGAAATTTAAAATTGTCATGTTTTGTTTTGGTATTAAGTATTTTTACAAAAGTGCATAAAATTTAAAAAAGGCTTCTATGTTCCCTGATTTTTTTATGAACACTATTTTTCTAATAATGTGAATAACGAAAGTTTGATGCTTATAGTATGTAAGTTTAATTTAAATTGTTTTTTTTAAATCAACAAACGTTAAAAATATATCATCAAAATTTATTTAAAATTGTTAAAATCTATTTACAAATTTTACTCAAACTGATTTCAAATTTAAAATATAAAAAGTATTTTTGCCTATGCAACACAACGTACTTATTTTAGATTTCGGGTCACAGTATACACAACTTATTGCCCGTAGAGTTCGCGAACTCAATATTTTTTGCGAAATTTTTCCATATAACCATTTTCCAGACGATTTATCTTCTTACAAAGCAGTAATACTTTCTGGTAGTCCTTTTTCTGTTCGAGCTGAAGATGCACCACATCCAGATTTATCTCAAATTCGTGGCAAAATGCCATTACTAGCTGTTTGTTATGGAGCGCAATATTTAGCCCATTTTTCTGGAGGTGAAGTAGCATCGTCAAATACTAGAGAATACGGAAGAGCCAATTTATCATTTATTAAAGAAGATGAAATTTTCTTTGACGGTATAGATACTCATTCTCAAGTTTGGATGTCGCATAGCGATACTATCAAACATTTACCAACCAAAGGTGTAAAACTTGCTAGCACACACGATGTTGAAAATGCTGCTTATCGTATCGATGACGAAACTACTTATGCTATTCAATTTCATCCAGAAGTATATCATTCTACTGATGGTATGCAATTGTTAGAAAATTTTCTTGTCAAAATTGCTCATGTTCCTCAAAATTTTACACCCAATGCATTTGCAGAAGAAATGATAACCGAATTGAAAGAAAAACTTCAAGACGATAAAGTTGTCTTAGGACTTTCTGGAGGAGTTGACTCAACAGTTGCAGCAGTTTTATTGCATCAAGCTATTGGAAAAAACCTGTATTGTATTTTTGTAAATAATGGATTGTTGCGCAAAAATGAATTTGAAAATGTCCTTGAACAATACAAAGGAATGGGATTGAATGTAAAAGGTGTTGATGCTTCGGCACGCTTTTTGGATGAACTTAAAGTAGTTTCAGATCCTGAAACCAAACGTAAAATAATTGGACGTGTTTTTATAGAAGTTTTTGATGATGAATCGCACAAAATAGAAAATGTAAAATGGTTGGCTCAAGGAACAATTTATCCTGATGTTATAGAATCGGTATCGGTAAAAGGTCCTTCAGCAACAATAAAATCTCATCATAATGTAGGTGGATTACCCGATTATATGAAACTAAAAATTGTAGAACCGCTCCGAATGCTGTTTAAAGATGAAGTACGTAGAGTAGGTAAAACATTAGGAATTGATGCTGCATTGTTAGGAAGACATCCCTTTCCTGGACCTGGTTTATCCATCAGAATTCTGGGTGATATAACTTCAGAAAAAGTTCGTATATTGCAAGAAGTTGACGCAGTGTTTATTGACGGTTTAAAATCGTGGGGATTGTATGATAAAGTATGGCAAGCAGGAGCTATTTTATTACCAATAAATAGTGTAGGCGTTATGGGAGATGAAAGAACCTATGAGAAAGTTGTTGCCCTGCGAGCAGTAGAATCTACTGATGGTATGACTGCAGATTGGGTACATTTACCTTATGACTTCTTGATGAAAGTGTCTAATGATATTATCAATAAAGTCAAAGGAGTCAATAGAGTAGTCTATGACATAAGCTCTAAGCCTCCAGCAACAATAGAGTGGGAGTAACATAAATTTTGATTGATTATGAAAAAATTAATTTTGTTTTTATTAGTTTGTTTTATATTTGAAAATGGTTATTGTCAAATAAAAAAGAAAAATCAAGAAGTTGATATTATTAGTCATCAAGTTAAAATGGGTGAATCAGTAAGGATGTTATCCAAAAAATATATGGTTGATCCGGCTGAGATCTATAAACTAAATGATTTTGCTGTAAACGGTATTAGTGAAGGTATGGTATTGAAAATTCCTGTTCCAAAAAAAGAGGTTCCAATAAAAGAAGCAGAACCTGTTAATGAAGAAATTCCTGGAAAAACAGAAGAAATTGTTGATTCTAATCCTATAAAAGAAAACACAATTACAAAAGAAGTTACCAATGCTCCAATCAAACAAAAAAAAGCGGTAACAGTAGTTGAAAGAGCTACAGAAACCAATCACACCGTATTACCTAAAGAAACGATGTATAGTTTGTCTAAAAAATATAATGTTTCTCCAGATGAAATCAAAATGAGTAATGAAAGTGTTTTGAAAAAC
This sequence comes from Flavobacterium sp., assembly GCA_043731625.1. GTDB lineage: Bacteria > Bacteroidota > Bacteroidia > Flavobacteriales > Flavobacteriaceae > Flavobacterium. Next base: position 24,822 of record JAYTIV010000149.1, read on the forward strand.
GGATTGAAAATTGGACAAGTTCTTAAAATACCTGCATCAAAAATAGAAGCAACAAATGTACCATCTGTAACAAAAGAATCAACACCAACAAATGAAGTTGCAAATACAAAAACCAATATTGCAACTACCGAAAGTATTATCAAACATAAAGTAGAACCAAAAGAAACACTCTATAGTTTGTCTAAAAAATACAATGTTTCTGTAGATGTTATTAAAGAACAAAATGCAGCATTATTGCAAAATGGTTTACAAATTGGACAAATATTATTAATCAAAAAACAATAAAAAAGTTATTTCAATTGAAAAAAAAACTTTATATTATTTCTAAAAGTATGAAAATGAATAAATTATTTTTAATTCTTCTACTATCTCTTTCTATTTCGAATTCTCTCTTTGCACAAGAAAAAGGCTTTGTTAAACATACTGTTAAAAAAGGTGAAACTATTTCTCAAATTGCAACAAAGTACAAAGTGACCCCTTTTGATATTTATAGATTAAATCCTGATTATCAAGCCGGAATAAAAGAAAATGATATTGTATTAATACCAAATTCAGAAGTTAAATCTACTGCTGTACTTCCAACAGTAACCAAACCCAAAGGAAACCCTGTAAAAAATCATACAACAAAACCTAAGGAAAATTTATACAGTATTGCAAGAGATTATAATGTAGATTTCAATGAACTTAAAGCGCTCAATGAAGACGTTTTAAAAGACGGTTTGAAAATTGGTCAGGTAATAAAAATTCCAAGTACTACTATTTCAACCACTGTCGAACCAATAGTAATGGAATCAAAAGAAGTAGTTAAAACCGAAAAAGAAAAAGTAAGCTATCATGTCGTAGAGCCTAAGGAAACCAAATTTGGTATTGCCAAAAAATACGGAATGACAGTAGAAGAACTAGAAGCAAAAAATCCAGAAATTGTTACTAATTTAACTGTAGGGTATAAACTTATAATTTCTGGGACTGCTCCAAAAACAGTAATAGAAAAAACTGTAGTTGAGAAACCAAAACCAGTGGTTTATGAAATATCTGTTCCAAAAACTGTCGAAACTGAAGTTGTTAAAACTATTAAGAAAAGTGGTTTTGCCAACTATGAAGTAAAACCTAAAGAAACATTATACAGCTTATCTCAATTTTTCGGAATCTCACAAGAAGAATTAATCAATTTGAATCCTAATCTAAAAGATGGTGTAAAAGAGGGAATGATTTTAAAAGTTCCTGGCAAAGGTTCTATTACTAAAGTAACCCCTTCTACAGGTGTTTTTTCAGATTTATCCAAATCTATACAAATTAGTACAAAAAAACAATTGGTATTATTGATTCCGTTTAATGCATCAAAAATTCAAGCAGATACTTTAAAAACAATAGGTGTTCGATTAAAAAAAGATGCTTTTTTGAATATGACACTCGATTTTTATTCTGGAGCTTTAATGGCAATTGATTCTGCAAAAACATTAGGTTTGAATATTGATGTTAAAATTCTTGATTCAGAAGAAAACAAACTATCCTCAAATGTAGTGAATCTCGTTAATAATAATCAACTTGAAAATACAGATGCTATTATCGGACCCTTTTATCAACAATATGTAGAAAAAGTTGCAGATTTATTAAATAGCAAAAATGTTCCCGTTATTTCCCCTTTATCAAAAGAAATTGGAAAATCTTATAGCAATTTATATCAAGCAATGCCTCCAAGTGATTTTGCCAAAAGTGCTATGTTTGATTATATGATTTCAAAAAACGGCAACATTATCATAGTGAGTGACCCTAAAAAAGTAAGCAATCGAGAATTTATTACTAAAAAATATCCTGTAGCACAATTTGTAGCGTTTACAGAAAAAGGAGCCTTAGATTTAGAAAATTTAAAAACTTTATTGGTCAAAGACAAGCTAAATTATGTAGTGCTCGATACCGAGAAAACAGGAATGATTCTTGGAACAACAAATAAATTATTAAACGAATTATCAAACTTTCAAATCCAGTTAGTAATAATAGAACCAAATGACACTTTAGATTTTGAAGAAATTTCTATGAAAAGGTTAACGATACTTAAAATGTTATATCCATCATTAAATAGAGAAAATAACACTCCAGAAGCTGCTATATTTGAAAATAAATACAAAACAATAAACAAAGTATTCCCAAGTCAATATGCTGTTCGAGGTTTTGATGTCACTTTTGATACCATGTTGCGTTTGTCACAAGGAAAAACATTTGAAAATACAGCTAACGATTCCAAAACAGAACAAGTTGAAAGCAAATTTGAATATGCCAAAAAAGATACCGAAGGATATCTCAACAAAGGAGTCTATATTATGCAATACAACGAAGATTTATCTGTAACACAAGTAAACTAATGACTTCAAAAGTAACTTATCTTGGAAATTTAAGAACCGAATGTGTACATATTCAATCTGGCGCAACGATAATCACTGATGCACCAACAGATAATCAAGGAAAAGGGGAGGCATTTTCTCCAACCGATTTGGCAGCAACATCATTAGGCACTTGTATGCTAACTATTATGGCCATCAAATCAAATGATTTAGGTATAGATTTAAAAGATTCAACAGTAGAGGTGACTAAAATTATGCAAGCCGAACCTAGACGTATTTCGAAAATTATTATTGTTATGAATATGGCAATTGCAGTTGATGAAAAAACAAAAATTATTCTTGAGAGAACTGCAATGAACTGTCCCGTATTATTAAGTTTACACACTGATATAGATAAGGAAATTACCATTAATTGGAAATAATAAAAAAATAATATTTATAAAAATAAAGCCTAAATCTATTAGGCTTTATTTTTTTTTTAAATCTAGATCATTATTTATTTTGGACAACAATCAAAAAAAACTCATTAAACTTGCTCACACCAAAATGCCTTTTGGTAAATATAAAGATTGGTATTTAATAGACATTCCCGAATATTATATAGTATGGTATAGCAATAAAGGATTTCCTAATGGAGAATTAGGGGAACAACTAAAATTAATTTATGAACTCAAACTGAATGGTTTAGAAGAGTTAATTCGCAATATCAAAAAACAATATCCAAAACCCATAAATTAGAAGATAAGATTGTAGTTAAAATCTAAAAATCAAACTATCTAAAAAACTTAAAATCCAATTAAATTCGTATTTTTGCCACGTTTTTTTACACAACTACAACACAACAATATACAACACAATGAATCAAACCAAATATATTTTTGTTACTGGCGGCGTGACTTCTTCTCTCGGGAAAGGAATTATTGCAGCTTCATTGGCAAAATTATTACAAGCAAGAGGTTATAGGACAACTATACAAAAGTTTGATCCTTACATCAATGTAGATCCAGGAACTTTAAATCCATACGAACACGGCGAATGTTATGTCACAGATGATGGTGCAGAAACGGATCTTGATTTGGGTCATTATGAAAGATTTTTAAACGTTCCAACCTCACAAGCCAATAATGTAACCACTGGTAGAGTCTATCTTTCGGTGATTGAAAAAGAACGTCGTGGTGAATTTCTTGGCAAAACGGTTCAAGTTGTTCCGCACATTACCAACGAAATAAAAGAAAGAATGCAATTGCTAGGTAATACTGGCGAATATGATATTGTAATTACTGAAATAGGAGGAACGGTTGGTGATATCGAATCGTTACCTTATATCGAATCAGTTCGTCAATTGGTTTGGGAATTGGGAGAAGGAAACGGTATTGTTATTCATTTAACTTTAGTGCCTTATCTTGCAGCAGCTGGAGAATTAAAAACAAAACCTACTCAACACTCTGTTAAGACTTTAATGGAAAGTGGTATCAAAGCAGATATACTTGTTTGTAGAACCGAACACGAAATATCGGATGAATTGCGTCAAAAATTAGCCTTATTTTGCAATGTGAAAAGAGAAGCTGTGATTCAATCTATTGACGCTTCTACTATATATGAGGTTCCAAATCTAATGCTTGAAGAAGGATTGGATGTTGTGGCTTTAAAAAAATTAAACTTACCCAAAAAAGCAGCGCCCGATTTAAAAAATTGGAATGTTTTTCTACACCGATTAAAAAATCCAAAACATACCGTCAATATAGGTCTAATTGGAAAATATGTTGAACTACAAGACTCCTATAAATCAATTCTTGAAGCTTTTATTCATGCAGGAGCAACAAATGAAACCAAGGTAAATGTAGTTTCGGTTCATTCAGAATATATTGATGCCGGAAATGTTGCTGAGAAATTTGAAGGTCTTGACGGAATACTTGTTGCACCTGGTTTTGGTGAGCGAGGTATTGAAGGAAAAATAGAAGCCATTCGTTTTGCACGAGAAAACAAATTACCCTTTTTTGGAATTTGTCTCGGTATGCAAATGGCTGTAATAGAATACGCAAGAAATGTTTTAGGGTATCAAGATGCTAATTCTACCGAAATGAATCAAGGTACCTCACATCCAGTGATTGACCTTATGGAAGAGCAAAAGACTATAACCGAAAAAGGAGGAACTATGCGTCTTGGTGCTTGGAAATGTGATTTGAAACCCAATACCTTAGCAGCAGCAATTTATGGTAAAACGAGCATTACAGAACGTCATCGTCATCGTTATGAATTCAATAGCGATTATGCTGAACAATTAGAAAAAGCAGGACTAAAAATATCAGGTACCAATCCTGAAACGGGTTTAGTTGAAATTGTTGAAATTGAAAACCACCCATTTTTCATTGGAGTTCAATATCATCCAGAATATAAGAGTACGGTTGCCAATCCGCATCCATTATTTGTTAGCTTTGTCGCGGCAACAGTAAAAAATAAAAAAAAATAGGAGCAAAGCAGTAGTCTAGTCAATAATGGCAATTCCTGCTTTCATTCCAAATCTTTTTTCTGTAAAAAGTACAGAAAAAAGGATTTTCCCTTCAATCAGGGCTAAAGAGAATGGTTTTTGATAATCTATTTTCAATAGAAAATAAAATAAATTAAAAAAGTAACCTTTTAAAATAAAATGGAAGAAAAAAAAATAGACTTAAATTCAATCATCGGATTTGTATTAATTTTCGGAATCTTACTTTGGATTCTGTATCAAAACCAACCCACTGATAAGCAAATTGCTGCTGATAAAGCCAAAAAAGAGCAAACTCAAAAAGCAGAAACTGCTAACAAAACAGTAAAAACTCCGCCAGTTTTGACAGCAAATACACTTATTGCTGGAGATTCTACACAAATAGCTCAGTTAAAAACAACTTTAGGTAATTTTGCTTATTCTGCAACTTTGCCAACTGCTAAAGAAAGTTTTACGACTCTAGAAAATCAAGTTTTAAAACTTAAAATAGCCAACAAAGGCGGCTATATTGTTGAAGCTACACTAAAAAATCAAGAGCGTTTCAAGAAAAACTCTGGACAATTGGTTTCGTTGATTAAAGACAATAATTCTGATTTAAATATCAATCTGCAAACACAAGACAACAGAACCTTGAATACCAAAGATTTGTTTTTTGAACCAACAGTTTCTAAAGTAGGAGAGAATCAAATTCTAACTATGCGATTGAAAGCTAGTGCAAATGAGTTTCTAGAATACAATTATGTATTGAAACCAAATGACTTTATGGTCGATTTTGATGTTCGTTCTCAAGGATTAAAAAAAGTTTTGAATACTACAAAACCATTAGAATTAGAATGGAATTTGAAAGCATATAGAAATGAGAAGAGTATTTCTTATGAAAACCGATATGTTGACATACGTTATGAATATGAAGATGGAAAAAATAGTAGTACAGGATTAGGAAATGAAGAAGAAGAAAGTCCAGAGAATGTAGAATATATTGCATTTAAGCAACATTTTTTTACATCAATATTAATAACAGACAAACCTTTTGTAAAATCAAAATTAGTTTCAAAGAATTTAGTTGTTGATGAAGCTATTGATACTCTTTTCACTAAACAATTTAAAGCAAATGTACCATTGGCTTTTAATAATGGAGAAGTTGATTATAAAATGAATTGGTACTTTGGACCAACAGATTATAAAACCTTAAAAGTATACGATAAAAACTTAGACAAAATAATTCCATTAGGTTGGGGAATTTTTGGTTGGATTAATATGTTTATTTTTATCCCATTGTTTGGGTTTTTGAGTTCATATATTGCATACGGAATTGCAATTATTGTATTTACAATTATTATTAAAATTGCAATGTCGCCAATAACCTATAAATCATTTTTGTCACAAGCCAAAATGAAAGTGTTGCGACCAGAAATAACTGAATTGGGTGAAAAATTCAAAAAAGATCCAATGAAGAAACAACAAGAAACAATGAAGTTGTATAACAAAGCTGGAGTAAATCCTATGGCGGGTTGTATTCCTGCTTTGATTCAGATTCCGTTTATGTATGCATCGTTTCAGTTTTTCCCGTCGGCATTTGAGTTAAGACAAAAAAGTTTCCTTTGGGCTGATGATTTATCCTCTTTTGACCAAATAGCAAAATTACCATTTCATATCCCGTTATATGGAGATCATATTAGTTTGTTTCCTATTTTGGCAGCTATTGCTATTTTCTTTTATATGAAAATGACTTCAGGTGACCAACAAATGGCAGCGCCACAACAAGAAGGTATGCCTGATATGGCAAAAATCATGAAAATAATGATTTATGTTTCGCCTATAATGATGTTGATTTTCTTTAATACATATGGAGCAGGATTGAGTTTGTATAATTTTATTTCGAACCTTATTACTATTGGAATAATGATTGTGATAAAAAAGTATGTAGTTGATGATACTAAAATTCACGCTCAAATTCAAGAAAACAAATTAAAAGAGCCAAAAAAGAAAAGCAAATTCCAACAAAAAATGCAAGACATGATGGAACAAGCTGAAGCTCAAAAAGCACAACAAAAGAAAAAGTAAAAGTATAAAAGTCCCGATAATTCGGGATTTTTTTTATTAAATTAATACTTTTTTTGACTATCCTAAAAAATGTGTAAGTTTAAAATTATAGAGGTTTGATTTATTTTTTAAATTACCTTTTATTGAGTCTTAAAATTTTAAATTGGGGTTATGTATATCTAAGCACTTTCATCAAACATAATTTCGTCTGAACTACCTATTTTATATAAAGGTTTCTCTGTGAGTAATGTAAAATAAAAAGAAGATCCTTCACCTTCTATACTCTCTACCCAAATTTCTCCACCATTTTTTTCTAAAAACCCTTTTACTAATAATAATCCTATTCCAGCACCTTTATTTTTCTTTCTTGTTTCTGACAAGGTTTTTATTTGAGGTGTAAATAGTCTTTCCATAATTTCTTTAGACATTCCTACACCTGTATCTTTTACTTGTACAATAATTTTATCCTCTTTCTTTTTTGCAGAAACCGATATTGACCCACCTTTATTGGTGTGTTTTATGGCATTTGAAACAATATTTTGAATAATGGAAATTAGCATTTTACTATCTGCAAAAACAGATGTCTTTTCTTCAATTTCATGATGAAGGTTTACAGCATTTATAGTAGCTGATTCGTTTAAAGTTTCAAAAACTTTATCAATATATTCTGTAAGTTTAATTTTTTCTGGAGAAAAAACATCTGAAGCGTATTTTATTCTTGCCCATTCTACTAAATAATCTAACATCTCTAATTCATCTATTGATGATTTATACAGTAAATTGAGCATTTCCTGAACGGTTTCAGGTTTCATTTTATTAAAATTTTCTTTAAGATATTTAGCAGTTCCAATTATTGCAGAAAGTGGACTTCTTAAATCATGAGAGAGTATTGCTAAAACACTTTCTTTATGAATGTTAAGGTCTTCTAATTCTTTGATATATTTTTTTATGGCATCTTCAGATTGTTTCCTTTCTGTTAAATCGCGCAATATTTTTACATATCCTAAAAGATTTCCATCAAGCCCAATAAGTGGAAAAACCAAACCATATGCATAAAAAAGACTTTTGTCTTTTGCAATATGCCATCTATTATCGGTAGCTCTACCTTCTTTTAATGCAGTTTCGATTTCTTTTTTTGGAATCCCATTTTTTAAATCTTCATCGGTAAATATCAAATCAAATGGTTCTCCAATAACTTCATCTGTTTCGTAACCAAATATTTTGGTTGAACCAGAACTCCAACTATTGATGACAAAATCTTTATCTATAGTAAAGATGGAATAATCTTGTAAGCTATCAATGATTTGGCTATAAAATTCAGCAGTTGGGATATAGCTTGTTTTAAGAATCTTTTTTTTATCAGTATTACTTTCCATTAACTTGTTTTGTGTTTTATGCAAATTCTATTTCATTCTTTCAAATACCTTATTTTTTTATTTAAAAACATTTCATAAGGATGCAAAATCATTAACGTAGTCAACAAATGTACCTAAAAGGAAATTGAAACTTCACTATTTATAAAGTTTTGGGAAAGTTTATTTTTTATTATGTTTTAAGTTCTTATTTCTATTGCAACTCAACCCTAGAAAATAGAATCTAATTTTAATTTCATCATGATATCTGTTTGTTCCTCATTTCCAAGTTTAAAAATATGTTTGTCAAAAGCAACAAACCCATTTTTTTTATAAAATTGTATGGCTCTAGGATTTTCTTCCCAAACACCTAACCAGACATAGTCTATATTATTTTGTTTTGCTATTTGTAAAGCCTTATTATAAAGTATTTGTCCAACGCTTTTTCCGTGAAATTCTTTCAAAACATAAATACGTTCTATTTCAAGAGTTGTATCTTCGATAAGCTCCGTTTGAGCATCACCAAAATTTATTTTTAAATAACCTATGATGTCATTTTCAAAAGCTGCAAAATAAAATTCTGAATTTGGATTTAATAATTCAGAAGTCAGTTTTTCTAAAGTAAAGCCTTCATTCAAATAATGTTGCATATTTTCCTCAGAATTACTACTAGCAAAAGTTTCAAAAAAGGTTTGCTTACTAATTTTTTGCAAGGAATCTAAAGATGCAATGTCAATTTTATAGATTTCAATTGTATTCATTTTTATTTAATTTTTTGAATTTATAATTAATTAGACTATTAACTATAATAAAATCTTTATTTCACTATTTTTTAATTGGTGCAAAGTTCTCACTCAATTTCATTTGATATTTCCCAACTAAAGTAGACTTCAATGTGATAGGTATAACAAGAGGAACAAGTAATCCTCCCGTGTAAAGCGTTGATTTGGCATCAAAGGAATCAATTGGTTTTCCTAATGCTTCATTTTTGGAATAGACCATAATGGTTATTGGTTCCTTTCGAACGCCTTTAAACAACCATTTCTTATTTAATGATATTAGTTTCTAATGTTTTGTCAAGTCAATATTTAAATTGATGTTAACTATTAAGCCATTGTTATATTGAAATATATTTTTATTGTTTACTTCACGTCCAAGTTGTAAAGTCTGATTCAGATAACCTGCTTCAATCCTTATTAAGGGATTAAATTTGTATCCCAGTAATAACCCAACACGGTTTTGATCAAAAATATTTTCATTTACATTTTTTCCAAAGCCTATAAAAACTTCATCATATAGAGCTATATATGGTGTTTTGTCTTTAATCTCTTTACCTTTTAATGGTATTTGCAAACGAAACATATATCTCAATCTATTCAACATTGCAAAATCATCTTCACTTGTCAAATTAGCATTTGAATATCTTCCTACCCAACGTTGTTCAAGTATAAAACGATGAGAAAAATCTACAATAGAAACTTTATCAGTTATCGTTGTCATTTGAAACAAACGGTGTTCAGTAAAATCTTTTCCCATTCCGTTGATGGGAATTTCTCCATAAGGAAAAGTTTCTATCCATGCGTACCCTAATCTAAATTGTATTTTTGGGTTAAGTTGATAATTAACTCCTAATCGCAATAAACTTTGCTGCCATTTGGTTATTATTTCATTTCTACGAAATTGGTATTCGGTATGGATACCAAATTTTTTAGAAACCTTAAATGTTCCAAAATAGTTGTACCATCCAATAGAATTGTGATTGTTCAATCTTGTGTTTTGAGCATTCGATTTGTTTATAAATAAACTCAAAAAAATTAAAATGCAAAATGATATTTTACTCATATCGATAATAAATAGGCAGAACTTTTTAAAAAGGTGTTGGGTTTGTCAAAATATTAAAGTACAATATTCGTGTTCCATTATAAAGAGCTTCCAAATTTTTTACTGGTTTTTTACAAATATAAAAAATTAGGGTTGATAAATAAACCTTTCTGATATATCCCAAACTGTACTCCCTACGCTACCGCACGAATCCTTTCGTGTGGTCATATAATCAAAATTGAATATTGAAATGTACATAAAATGCCAATCGCGTTATATTTGCCCTTTGTGTTTTGGGTCAAAGTCAACCATCCATTCAATACCGTATTTGTCTCTTAACATTCCAAAGTAAGAACCCCAAGGACTATCAGTAATAGTCATTTCAATTTGTCCTCCTGCAGAAAGTCCGTTGAATAATCGGTCAGCTTCTTCTTTGCTTTCTGTACTGATGGATATTTTACTTCTATTTTCGTTTTCATTTGTTGGTCCCATAGATTCTGGAACGTCATTGGCCATTAAACGTTCTTGCCAATAGGCAAAGCTATGTGCATTATTTTGTTGGCTTCTTTTTCATCGACTGGAAATTCAGGACTTGAAAGCTCTTTGAAACGCATGATCCTTGCGAATTCTCCACCAAATACTGATTTATAAAATGTAAATGCTTCTTCGGCATTGCCGTTAAAATTAATATGTGGATTAATAAGTGCCATATTTTTATGAATGTATAGTATTATTTAATTTGTGATAGTAAATGTAGGAAACGGCTAAAATTGCAAATACAACCATTGCTCCTCTGTTTGATGACTACTTGTTAAAATTAGAGTTTAAAACAATATATAGCACTAAGTTAAGATTTTCTTTGTCAACTTCAATTGATTTTAAAAAATTTAATTTTAAGAGTAGGTGGGTGGATTGCTGATTCTCAAGATGGGTATAAGCTAGTATTTTTTTACATTTTAAAGACTGAAACACAAAGTCAATTACTGTTTGAGCCGCTTCTTGCATAATGCCTTGTCCTTGAAATTTTGTCAGTAGTTCATAGCCTATTTCACAACTTTTATTTTCAATAGAGAAATCAAAGAGGCAAATGGTACCCACCAATTGTTGGGTGTCTGTCAAGGTAATCGCCCAATAATAGGTACCTTTTCGATGTTAACATTGACCTTGTTGATAAAGTTTTTGGCCTCATCGGTTGTCTGACATAGTGGTCTGTCAAGATATTTGTTTATAATTGGGTCTGAACGCAAATCATAAACAGCCAGTTGGTCGTCATTTGATAATTGTCTGAGAGTTAGCTTTTCAGTAGTCAATATTGGAAAAGTTGTAGTAGTCTTTAATTTCATCCTATTCTATTTATTGTGTTGGTTTTGTGTTGTCATAATTTAACTGCAACGCTTTCAAAACTCAAACAATGTTTAGTACTAAATTAGGTTTTATTTTTTGAATTAATACAGGTATCAAAAGTACAAAACCAACTTTAAATGAATTCAAAAAACCAAGAATTCGTTTAAACGCTTTATTGCGCTATAGTTTATTTATTATCACTAACATATTCTAAAAGGTCTCCAGGTTGGCAATCCAAGGCATTACAAATAGATTCTAAAGTACTAAATCGAATGGCTTTTGCTTTTCCTGTTTTCAAGATAGAAAGATTAGAGAGTGTTAAATCAACTTTTTTTGATAGGTCATTAAGCGACATTTTTCGCTTTGCCATCATTACATCTAAATTCACAATGATTGGCATAGCTTATACTGTTAAATCGTTTTCATTTTGTAATTCAATACCTTTTTTGAATATTTGTGAAATTACAAATATTATTGCTGCCATCATCAAAAAGGCGGAGGTATCATTCCAATATTTTTCTACAAGATTAACTTCGTATCCGGATTGAATAAGCCTCATTGTATATTGATGCGCAAAGATACTGACAATAGCAATAGTACATGCTTCCATACTTATCTTTTGTATAAGGTTTGCAATTTCAATATGGAAAGGTTTTTCTATATTTAATTTCATAAATATTTTTACAACAAGATAAAATAAAAAGGCCTTCAGTATAGCTAAAACAACAATAAAACTCATCACGCCAATAAAATGTCCAAATTGATTTTCATACAGTTCTGAAAGGTTTAACCCCTTATAAATGTTATGGGAAGCAATAGGTTTGAGTAGCGTAAAAATAAAATTAAAAATTAAGGCTCCAGCCTCAATACATAGTCCAATGAAAACAATCCAAGATACTATATTTAATACATCTAAAATAAAATCGTTTTTCTTTTTCATAACTGTTACTATTTAAATTACGATGTAAAAATAATAAATATTTATTTATAAACAATAAATATTAGTTAATAATTAACTGATATTAAGTAAAGAGACATTAATAGTCAAGTGATTATTTAGTAGACCAAATGATTACAAGAGGTTAAAGGCATTTAGATGATGTAGTGAAATGTACCCGCCAACGTTTTACCACTCAAAAAAGCAAGGGCTTCACACCCCAAAATCTCCCAACCAAGCACTGCCTCTCAAAAGTATAAAATAATCTTCCTATTATGCCAATTGCCCACCCGAGGCTGCAAGCCGAACGGACGATGTAAATCCTTTGTAGTAGCTGTTATGTAACGTTTTTCTATTTTTTATTTTTAAGTTGTGAGTAAAATTCCATCCCTGCAATTGTCTTTCCAGTTTTCAATTTATATTCGTCAATTATTTCAGCAAGCGTTGCGTATTGCCAATCATCAAATTTATTCAAATAATAATATTTGTTATCTGAATATATTTCTAGACAATAGCGTATTTTATTTTTACCTAACTCTTCTTCTTGGATTTCAAGCATGGTTTGGTTTATATCAAGTCTATCTTCATATTTTGAAGTAAAATCTTGTCCAATTATATGAATATTATTTTCAGAAAATCTTAATTCGTTTACTACGGTTCTTATTTTATCTGTATGATAATAAATACCAATTAAAAAACATATAATTAATAAGATTAAAAAATGATTTCTATAATTGGCTAAATTACCAGAAAATGAGCGACCATAATATATTTTAAAAAGTGCAAAAAGCAGCAATAAAATAACAGGTGCCAATCTTTTTGCAAGTCTTACTATAAATGAGATATATTCTCCTTTAAACGATTTATTCATATCTATTTTTGGTGTTAAAATGTTGCATTATGTTTTGCGACTATAATGAAGGTTTTACACCCCCAAAACGCCCAACCAAGCACTGCCTCTCAAAAATACAAAATAATCTTTAAATTGAGCACTGAAAAGGAAATCAAACTTTAATGTGGGAACAGATGGAGTAATTTTTCATTTACAAGATTTTTGGCTATGAAATTGTTATAGCGTAGAAATCTTAATGTTCTATTTTAATAAAAAGTGAATAGAAAACATAAATTTTATGCTTCTAAAAAAACTGGAATAATAAGAACCAACCCTATACAATCCTTGACTATTCATTATGATATAAAAAATAATAAGCTTCTACATTGTCTAAAAAACCACCATCAAAACCAGCATTTATAATTTTTTTCATATAGGAGTTGTCATTACCATAAATAATATCCTGCCAGTCTTTATTCCAAAATTTTACCCAAAACTCATCGTCATAGCCGACATACTTTTTTTTAATCCAAAAAGGATGATGCAGTCTCCAGTTTTTTTTCCAATAATATCTAAATTTTTCTGCTGAACCAATATTTATGTAGGATATAACAAGTCGTTTTGCACCATTAGCTTTTACCTTTAGTTGATTTACTTCGGTTGATGTAAACGCTACTTCTTTAAAAAATAAATCTATTAAAACTACATCATAATTTGTTTGCGAAATGGCATTAATCAGCTCTTGTTTTGATGAATAATTCTCGGAATTGATGAGATATAAAAAATTGCGTGCTAACGATAGATTTGTAATATTTGTTGCATTCACGTTTGGAATGTAATCTGGGATTTGTTTGTAGTGATAATTGCTACTATTTCGAGTAAAACAGATAAATCCTTCATTACTATTTTTGGAAAAAGCGTCAGCAATATTATTATTTTTAGAAACGAATTCAGATACCAATATTTTTTTCGATTTTTTTAACTCTTGAAGCATAGAAAGCCGATTGTCAACTAAAGCAGAGGTGCCATTATAAAAAAGTTCTTCAACACCAATTCCGTTTATTGAACTCATATACCTTGCGTTTTGTCCGTCTTTCGTGTCAACGTTATTAAAAGCCAATTCAATTCCGTTTTGAGGAATAATGATAAAGTTGGGGTTATATTGTCTTGCGTAATTAGAAATATTAATTACAAAGTTTTTCATTTTTTCTGCAGCTTGGTCTGAACCCTTTTCATTGGAACAAGAAAATAGAACCGACGAAAAAAGGAATATAAATAGTGTAATTGTCATCTGGCTGTCTTTTATAAAATTGCTGAACAAAATGCTGCTTTTGAATGTTTCTTTTTTATCACCAACACTAACAAATATACCGAAAGTTTTTGAAAATAAAACATGATTAAAAGAAGAAAATAAAGTACGATACCGTCGAAAGGTTTCACGCACCAGTAATGTCGTTGTATAACTTCATTACCACAATTATATAACCTATAGCAGGAATTCTATAACAATTGCTATCCCTAGTTTTCTAATATTTGTATCGTATAAAAGGGACCATATTATTGATTCTAAAGTAGCAATTTGATAGATTAGCATAATGGCATTTAAAACATAGAGGTTTTCTAATCTTCCGTCTATGACCAACGAAAAGGTACACGAGTTGAATACCCATTGGTTGTTACTGATAAAATTGGTTTGAGTATAAACAAAACCTCGCTTGGTATAGTGAGGTTTTTTTGTTGTGAATTTCTGGAAGCAAACAGCACACCAATACCTTTATCTTGTATGCTCTTAGTGGGCAAGGAATGCAAATTTGCGCTATCTGGGCAAACACCCCCAAAAACTCCCAACCCAACACTGCCTCTCAAAAGTACAAAATAAGCTGTACAAAAAGCCCTTAAAACTACACCCAAGCCTGAAAGAACGAATTGAAGAAGTAATTTCATAAAAAAGCCTGAAAGAGGGAAGAGAGGAAGTGATTTGTTAAAACCGCAGTTAGTATCTGTTTTTAATATTTACCTTCATTTTTTTTATGCCCAATAATTTCCAAATCGCATATAGTTTCTATTATCCATTTTCGTTTTTAATAGTTTTTTCGTTATCGGTTTTGTTGATACTATATATTATGATTCTTTTGCGAAATAGGCTATTATAATAATATGTCCCTAGATAGTTGTGTTTCTTTTATGTAGTAATTAGTTTTTTCAACAACTGAACGATACTCAAATTGGAGTTTGAAAAATATTTAAATTATGAACCAAAAGTTCAATATAAAATCCCAACCTTTCGATTGGGATTTTCTATATAAATAACCTAAAAGAAACTGAGCAAATAATTCATTCCTTACTAATTTTAATAGTATTCGTTTGTTGATTTGCAATTACTTTAACTAGGTAAACACCGCTTGCTAAATTTGACATATCAATCTTGGCTTGTTTTGTATTTATTGATTTAGTAAGTACTTTTTGTCCTACTAAATTGAAAACAGACACAGTTGTAATATTTTGATTATATGATAAATCTAATATGTTTTTAACTGGGTTTGGTGCATACTTAAAATTTGTATGATCAAAAGAATTCGTTGCTAAAGTAGTATCATATGCAGAAATTTTGAATTGGTCATTAGTACCATTCGGAGCTGTAGCGTTTGATTTCCAAAGACCAATATAAATTGTTGAACCAGGAACTTGTCCTGTTAAATTTAATTTAGACATAAAATCATTTGTACCAGGTAAACCACTATCATCATCGCAATCAATTTGAGATAATGACCCACAAGTTCCTGTAAAAGCGGATAGTACTGTATTTGTCATAGAATTCACATCTGCTACTTGCGTTTCGATGGTTACATTACCAGAAGCTGGAACTACAATAGCATACCAAACATCAAAACCAGAAGAAGATTGGCAAGATGGAGTAATATCGGCTGATGTAGTTGCTACTAATATTGATGCTGTCACTGGACTAGTTGTAAAAGTACTTCCTATATTTAAAGGAATTGCTTCTGCACATTGATCATTATTTACTATTCCATTAGATGCTTCATTAAATTTTATGACAAAAAAATTAGGGTCACGGCAGCAGGAAACGTAATTCCAGTTTAACCATGGTGCTGAACCCCAAGTGGTTCCTGTAAGATAAAATGTAGTATCGTTTACTAATGCAAGACCTAAACCAACATCATCAGAACCTCCGCCCAATCTTTTGGCATAAACCACATTGCCATTGGTGTCATAACGAGCAACAAAACAATGTTTGCTCTGGGTAAATAGTTGTACTTGTACGGTATCGAAATTTGCAAATAAAATATTACCGCCAAGAAAGCCAGTAATAATGGTATTTCCTGAAGCATCAGAAATAATATCCCACGCTTCATCGTTTCTTATGCTTCCCCCGTGACGAAGCCATTGTGGTGCACCTTGTGGGTTGAATTTTACAGTAATTATTTCATTATCGGTTGCTGTATTTCCTGTAAAGGAATGAGGTCCAAAATTTACCGTACTACCACTTGCATTACCAGTTATATAAATGTTTTCATTACTATCAATTGCTAAACCTCTAATATAAGTACTATAAGTACCACCACCATTGCTAAGCCATTGGCAATTAAGATTGACATCGAGTTTTAATGCAAAAGCACTAAAGGCAGCTGAATTTGCTGTAAAACTATTCAAAGCGATGGTGCCAAAAAATGCTCCACCTACATAAATGTTCCCTGTTCCTGGTGCTACTTCAACTTCTCTTGCTTCTTGATGTTCTGCAGTAGTGTTGTTTAATTGCATTACATTTTCAAGTGTGCCATCTGGAAGGTATCGCATTAGGATTCCACCATCATACGTTAAGGTTTGCGTATCGAAAACATTGGTTCCATCAGCAGTACCAACAACAACGATACGACCTTGATCATCAATATCGAGATCATTATATCCAACTCCAAGTCCACCCGTACCGCCACCATGTTTCATCCAAATAATATTTCCAGAAGCATCATACTTTGCTAAAAAACCGTGGCGACTATTGCCTGCATACGTAAAAGAAATTCCATCAAATGTAACCGTGCTATTGGAAATTTGGGTACGAAAGGCTCCGCAAATATATATAGCTCCATCAATTGGCGATACTTTTACGGACGCTTCTTGAATGTCTACAAATCCTGGACCACCAAAGGTACGTGCCCATTGAATTACACCACTTGCATTATATTTTGCTAAGAAACCGTCTTGTTGTGCTGGAACAAACAACCCAGAGATATAACTATCAATAGCCAAATGCCCTAGTGAGTAGGAATTACCATTACCATCAATAGCTACAGCAGTACCTAGTTCATTGGCACTAAAAGGTGTTGATCCACCATCGCGCATCCATTCAATTGACTGAGCCTTTACATTACTTGGAGTAAAAATACCAATATATAAAAATAAAAAAGAGGAGTAAATTAGTTTCATACTATTGACTTTTAAGGATTGATTAAATATATAACAAATTCGTTTAAATTAACCCTTCTAATTTTAAGTTATTTTTATTGCCTAAAATTGTGTTAGATTATCGATGCTGCGATAAAATATCCGACTACGCCTCACCACTCAAAAAAGCAAAGGACACACACCACCAAAACTCCCAACAAAGTACTGCTCTCAAAAGTACAAAATAAGCTGCACAATAAGCCCTAAAACCAACACCCGATCCATAGCGAACGGGCGAAGTAATAGCATATAATCTGTGTTATTGGATTGGCTTTTATTCTTTTTTGTTAGTTATCTCATAAATTACCCCTTCAAATCCATCAAAGTCAAACTTTTCTTTAAATGTCATACCCATTTTTTCAAGTACTTTTATGGAACCAATGTTCTCTTTCATTGCACGTCCAACTACCTTTTCAATTCCAAGTTCAGTAAAACCAAAGTCAAGACACTTTTTAGACGTTTCAGTCGCATAACCTTTATTCCAATAGTTGCTGTGGAATCGAAACCCAATATCATATTCCTTTTTGTCTTGGCAATATTTTAGACCGCACCAACCCAAAAATTTTAATGTTGTTTTGTCAATAACTGCAAGTCGTCCAACTCCATATTTATCATATTGGTCGTAGTTTGTTAAAAAGTCAATGGAAGCCTGTAGGTTTACAAAAGGTTTGTCTCCCGTATATTTTAGTACTTGTTCGTCAAGATTTAAGGTATAAAAATCTAATGCGTCTTCTTTTGTCAGTTTACGCATGATTGTTCTTTCTGTTTCTAAATTTTTAATCTCTTTCATTTTTAATGATGACTGTCGTTTTTTAAGCGGTCTGCTAACTTGTATATTCCTGCAACCAAAATTAACCGCACATTTATTTTTTGTGTTACTCACCACCCAAAGAAGCTCAGGATACACACCCCAAAAACTCCCCACCAAGCACTGCCTTTCAAATGTACAAAATATGCTGCACAAAAAGCACTAAAACCACAATCAAGACTGAAAGAGCTTATTAACGAAGTAATTTCTTAAAACGACTGTTAAAAGCTGGCGATATATTTAAATATTAATCTAATATTTTTTTTGAATCTAATTTAACTAATGATAAAATTTCTTCACAAAGTGCTACAAAAATGTCTAACCCTCTTTCTTTTGTTTTAGATTTTGGTATCCAAAATTCATAAGTACTACCACGACCCTTTGCGCCAAATTCAATCTTACACGAGCTACCATCAGCACCTTCTTCATATGCTTTGTCCAAATCTATTTTCTCCAAAAAAGCTATTTTCTTTTTTAAATTATTGAACTTTTCAATTTCAATATCGTAAATAGTATCTATTTTGGAATACTGCCATTCAGAGTCATCATTTCCTGGCTCACTTTGCACAAATGCAAAAGCACCATTCCCACTTGCTTTTTTATAAATTTGAATTTTTACACTATTAAAAGGTATTCTTTTAGCAGAACTATAATTGAATATAATTTTGTCAATGTCTTTTTCTTGTGAGTAACAAAATGAACTAACTAAAAAAATAAAGAATAAAATGTACGTTTTTACTATATTCATAGGATGTTAATTTCTTATTTTTATGAGCTGCATCTTGTTTGTTTTTAACGTTTCACCACTCAAAGAAATAGGGGAGATACAACCCCCAAAACCCCCAACCCAACACCGCCTCTCAAAAGTACAAAATAAGCTGCACAATTAGCCTGAAAAACACAACCAAGCCTGTAAGAGGGAAGAGAGGAAGTAATTTCTTAAAACCGCTTAGCGGAAGGCGTTATTTTAGTTCGTATTCAATTTCTATAGTTAATCTTGGTTTTTTATATTCCAAATCTTCTAATGGACAGAACTTGATTAATTTAGGGAAACTACAATTACCAATTTTTTCAAATTCCGCAACATAAAGTTCATAATTAGTTGTTTCGCCTTCTGTAGTATATCCGTGAATAATTAATTGTCCTTCGATTTTCAAAATATTATCAGAATCATTTGTGATTATAATGTCTTTTAAATAATACTTAATATTTTCAAGTTCACTTTCTACTCGTATTTTATCTCCAATAGTAACTTTTTTATCGGTTGAAGAGAAAAATGGAAATGTCGTAACTCCTATTAAGTCTTTACTTGTAGAAGTTATATATAATTTAGTATCTGTTTCTGTTCGTGGGTATTTGTTTTTTATATTTCCAATGGAGTCATATTGGAAAACTGTAATCGTAAATTTGCGTTTTGAAATTTTCTGTAACCCATAATTTTGGTATTCAAATAATGGTTTTATAATTACTTCTTCTTTTACTAAAATATCATCTGGAATAGTGTTTTGGATATCCTTATTAATTAATTCTGATATTTTATATTTTATATTTTCATAAGGTTCTATCAATACAATAAATCCCCACATTTTAATTCCTTTTCCAACAGCTTCCTTTCCTTGTGCCGTCTGAAATAGAAACATATGCTCAAAAAACGAACCGCCGAGACTAACTTTATCAATTTCTTTATCTATTTTACCTGTAGCGTTAAGTATATCCAGATTAAAATAATATTTAGTTCTTATTTTCTTTGGGTTTCCTTTTAATTCATAGCTTTTTTGTAATTTATTTTTTGTGAATGTCTGAAATACATAAAGTGTATTATTATGAAGGTAATTAGAAAGTAATTCGTGCTTTACCTTATCGTCCTTACCATCAAATTCAGGATATTCCTTTAGGATTTCTTTCAAAGGGTCTTTGAAATAGACTTTTACTTTTAAATCTTCTAATTTATAATTGTCTACTAATTCGAAGTTTGTTAATTCTTGTGCTTGAATTCCTGTTACAAGAAAAATTAATATTAGTTGTGCTATTATTCGCATTCCGTTTTTTTATAATGGTTATTCACGTTTTGCTACTTTAGAAGCAGGATATACACACACCAAAACCCCAACCCAACACTGCCTCTCAAAAGTACAAAATAATCTTTACAATACCCCTGAAAACCACAAACAAGACTGAAAGAGACAACTGACGATGTAATTTCTGAAAACCACTATTAGGAATATTTATACTTTCAAGAATTCATACTCGTATATTTTTGGTTTTATTTTGTCTGCAAGTATGTTTAAATTAGTTCTTAAATTACTTATTAGTTCGGTATATGTTTTGTCATTGCTTCTTGCATTCATTCTGCCTTTGTCGTTTCTCCCTTGAAAATATTCTTTTATATCATATAAACTTGCGTTAACATTGATATCATATTGTGAATGATAGTATTTCCATAATTCACGTCCTGCAGCAAAAACTACTGTTGCTTCTTCTGAAAATTCTTTTGGTTTATTATCGTAAATAAACTTTTTTATTTCGTTATCAAATAAAGAATTTTCTAATGATGAATCTGTTTTTAATTTACCGTTTATTAAATCGGTAATGAAATTACTTGAAAACTTGTCTTTTGCATTTACTTCTTGTTCAGTAAATGGTATCCAATTATTTATACCACCATTAACTGTAATTTTATTTTGTCCTGAAAATAAAGCAAAGGTTAAACAATCATTTTGAAAATCACTATCAGTTTGCCAACCATCGTTTGGATATAAAAATTGGTCGCGGTCATTTAGCCATGTTTGTTCAAAAACGTGTCTTACAGTTAGATAAATACACATTTCTATAATATTTTTTTTGGTAATATTTGTGGTGAGTTTTTTTAATAAATCATTTTTTGTAGGAGTGTTTGTAAAAAACACACCATTGTTATTTTGCATATCAGTACCAATCATTCTTAAATATGAAATTCGATCATTCTTTTTATCATAAAAATTTCTCAACCAATCAATAATAAAACCACCTTTAGCATAATAATTAAAATTTTTATTGCCAATAAAATTACCATGTTCATTATAAATGTCAGCAGAAACATTTTTAAAAGTTTCTTTTATTTCAGTATTCCAAATAAAAAATCCAATTGGAAATTTTCCATTTACATTGTCAAAAGTATCTGCAGGCATTACAAAAATATTTTCGAGTTTTGCACGAAAAACATTTCTAAAATCAGTAAAATTTGAAGATTGCAATATCTTTAAAGTTGAAAATTCTGCAATTTTGCAGTTTGGAATTTCTAAATATATTCTTATGAAAAATTGAGCAAAAAGTTCTCTAGCCGCAGTGCTAATTTTAGATTGATATTTATTGTAAATCATGGTTTGTGTTGAAACATTAGATTTATTTTCACCTTTACCAACAACAGTATCTCTATTACTTGCTTCTGCATATGGAGGATTTATGAAAACAACAAGCTTCTTTCTTTTTTCTTCATCATTAATAATGTCTTGCAAACTTTTTGGAAGCTTAATAAAATCATCATTTAAAAAATCAAATTGAAATACATGGTTTTTTAAAAGGTTTGCTCCATGATCAATACGTTCGTGCATAACGTTAATGTCAGCTTGGTCTAATGTACTAGCAAAAATATTGTACTTATTTGTTAAACCTGCCAATAGATTACCTGTTCCTGCAGCGCAATCCCAAATGTAATATTCATCTTGCCAGTTTTCTCCTAAATAATCAGTAATATATTTTTGCGAAAGTTCAACCCATTTACGAGGTGTAAAAAAAGCACCTTTTCTTTCTCTAATATCTTGGGAAACCAATAAATCTCTACGTTCAATTATGTAATCTTGAAATTCTTTAATGGGTGGTCTTTTGTAGCGTTTCCAAAATAGGAGGTAAGTCTCTTTATTTTTAATATTGATTGTTGCATCAAACATTTGTTTTATGTTCTCCTTTGCTATTTTATAACCTTGATTTTGAAAAACTACAAATAAATTATCACGTATTGTTAAATCATCGTCAATATTTTGGGTGTCTTTATCGTCAACAAAAAGGTCAGCAAGATAAAAGTCGTTATCGAATATGTTTGCTTTTTTTAAATCTTCCCAATTTACGTCAATTATTGGTTTAACTATTTCTAACCAACGTAAATAAATTGGTATGAAATTATTTTTGTCAATCTTTATTTTACTAGTTGTTGTTGCTTTCGCAACATTGTTTTTAATGAAAGTTAAGAGGTCTTTTCCATCTTTTTCAAAATCATAAACGTAAGTGTTTTTATAAAGTAGGTTTTCAATTCGTTCTTTAATGAGTTTAAATTCTTTAGTTTCGTGATTACTTGGAGCAACGTTCCAATTAAAATCGTTTAAATAAAAAATATCCTGTATGTTTATATAAGGTACAAAGGCGATTTTTTTAAAGTCAAAAGCACCTAAAAAAGCTGGTGGTAAAGTTTTGTCAAATGTTCGTGCTTTACCAATTGTTAAAATAAGTTGAACAAACATTGAAGGAATATCAAAATTTCCTGTTTTGGCTTCTGCCCAGAGAAGTGGCGTTCTTCCAAATAAATTGTCTTGTTTTGGGAAAACTGTAAAATCTATATTTCCAATAATTTCGGTTGTGTCATATTCTTTAAACCAATCAGCACCAACTTTATTTTTTAGTTCTTCTTCTCTTATTTTTTTATACTTCATTTTCTGTTTTATCGTCTTTATTTATGCGATTTTTTATAATTGCTGGTAACATTTCGCGGTGTAAAGAAATAAGGAATTAGTCACCCCAAAAACTCCAAACAAAGCACTGCCTCTCAAAAGTACAAAACAAACTTTAAATTAAGCCCAAAAACCTCAATTTCTTATAACCGCTATTAGTGGAAATTTTTATTAAAACCTACGCAGTAAAATTGCTTTCCATTCCTTTATTGCACCATTTTTATCTGTATAAGTATAGCCATCTTTCCAAAACATAGGCATAGAGTTATTTGGAATTGTAAAATAAAAAGCTATCATTAGGCCTAGATCAAAATCAAATGTTCCAGTTTTTTTCAGCATTGAATTTCCAATTTAGCTTTTCTTCTATTTCACTTCGCAATTCTGTATTAATTTGCTCTGGAGTTTTGCGAATATACTCTTCAGCAGTTTTACTTGCTTTCTCATCTAATGACAATAAATATTCAATCCTATCATGGAATTTAGTTTTTGCCTTCCAATTTTCAGGTAAATTAGTCCAAATTACAGCATCTACATAATCGTTTTGTTCTATCCAATTTTTAATATTATTCTTATGTTTGAAGTTAATTGGTGAAATTTTGCTATTGCTTTTTATATAATATCCTATTGTTGATATATTTGAACCTTCTCTTAGTGCTAAATTTAAAATTGCTTTTTCTAAACTTTCAAAAGTTGAAATCGCAAATAGTGTTCTAACTTCTTTTACTAAATCTGATATTACCAAAGTTAGTCTTCCGTCATTTGATATTCTAGCAAATTCAATCGGTAAAATTGGACCTTCTTCTGACCACTCGAAGTCAATATTATATTCTAACTTTTCAGGTTTCCAAATCAAAGAGCCCCAACCTAGTATTGCTATTTTCATATTTTTTTTTAGATTACCAAATTCATATCAATTTCATATCCACTACTTCTAAGTTCTTTAGCTAGATTCAATTTCCATTCATCTTCTACAGAAATATAAACTACACCAGATATGTCATTTGGTTTTTCAGTGTTTCCTTTTATAAGTGCACAAACATTTTTGCGACCAATTTTACCAATTAAAAACCCATGTTCAAAAACTACATTTTGTCTTGCTCTTGGTTTTAAATCAGTCAATTCACCATTTATAGCTCCAAAATCGCAAGGAGTATAAAGAACAACTCCAAAACCAACATTAGAATATTCTTCAATTTTTTCAATTATAGTTTTACCAGAATTTGCCTTTTCGTGAAGAATTATTGGTTCAAGTTTTAGTTTTTCAATAAATCTTGCAACTTCCGTTTTTAATAAAGCATCGTGTCCGTGAACAATAAATACTTTGCTTAAATCTAAATCTTTAGTTACAATTGGAGAATTATTCTTTAATTTTGCAGGGATTCTTAAGCAAGAAGCTAAAGAACTTACAATTATATCTTTTTGTTTTTCTACTTCATCTGAGTAATTACCATCAAGTCTTTTTCTTTCAAATCTTTCGAAAATCCTCCATGGCGCACTATCTTTTCCATAATTTGATAAAATAAAATCCTCACATTCTGCTATCCAAGCTTGAAAATTTGCATTTGGTCTACTAAAAAGTCCTAAATCAGAATGGACATAATTATTTTTTTCAAATGTATGTTCTTTAGCTTCTTCTATAAGTTCATTTATTTTTTCTTTCATTTTTATTTAAAAAATATCATTTGTTGCATTAAGTTATTGAATTCGTCATATTTTGTAAAAATTATACCTAAAGTATCATGGCTTTAAGAATTTTGGGATTTGTAAGCCAAAACTTTCGGTTAGGCACTGACTTCAAAAGTACAAAACAAACTTTAAATTAAGCCCAAAAACCCCAATTTCTTAAAACGACCGTTGGTAGTAGTTTTTATAATATATCTTTTTCGTTTAACCACTTGTCTAGTATTGTTTTTATTGATTTTTTATTTTGAACATCAAATGGATAATATAATTTACCTACTAAATCACTGTGTAATGAATCAAGATTTTTATCTTTTAAAAATAGTATTGGCTTTTTCAATGCCATCATATATCCAACTTCTAAAGAAACGTTAGGATTAAAATAATTTGAATTAATCCTTTCAAATAAAGCCAAGCCGAAAGTACATCCGTGCATATATGTTTTTATGTTTAAAAATAAATCATCACAATAAGCTTTATCATCAACTCTTAGTAGATTCAAGCCTCTTTTACTAAACTCTTCCTTTAATGTTTTTACAATTTTAGTTTGTTCTTTGGAATCTTCAAATTTCATCATCAAAAAACAGCACTTTTTTGAATCTGGAAAATCTTTACTGAAATTTTTTATTGGGTCGATTAATTCATTTTCTATTTCTATATCATTAACAAAACTAATATTTTTAATTTCTTCAGGATAAATTGAAAACTTAACCATTGTTGACTTCACAACATCTTTCCCTGTTAAACTGTCAAAACTTACATCTTGAATAAACTCAGGTTCTATAGTTATTTTTGATTTTAAATATGATGTTTTTTTTAGACTATCAAAATTTTGTTTTAGTTGTTTTAAGTCGATTAACCATTCTCCAGTTAATGTGTTCATTGGTCTTATCCAATCGTATTTGATTTCGCGTAAGATTTCATAAAACCGACGTAAGATTTCATGACGAGTAATTTTTCCACTTTCATTATAATATATTATGATTGGACTTTCGCTTTTGTTTTCATCTGCGATAGTTTCATCTATTTTTAATGTATTTGCAAATTTTTGTAAATGAATTACGAACATTTTTTTATGTATTTGGTTTTAAAATTGCTGCCAACTATATAGACCCCAACAATTATACTCATAGCACATTATTTTAAGTTTTTAGTTTGTTTTAATTGCTTATATTTTTCTCAAATATAACCAATTTAAATACATACCCTACACAAAACCCAAAAGAGTTATTCCCATTTATATTACCTATAAAAACCACTCCAAACAGCTTCCTCAAGTCGTCCCCATCCACAAAATCCTAGCGGGATTCAGTTGTTTGCTGTTCACATAATGGCGGGCGGTGAGTCTGTTGGCTTCGTAATACAGCAGTTTGGCGCTCACGACCACCGCATAGTTTTCGGGCAAAGGCGGCGTGGTCCACACGGCGGGCGGTAGTGTGGGGCCGTTTTTGGCTATGGGCAGCACCCAACAGGCATCGGCCGTGGGCGCGTTGGGTTCAAAATTCAGGGCATAGACGTACACCAACAACTCGGCATGACTCGTGTGGTCGGGAAACTGCAGGTCTGTTGTGGGGTGTATTTCGGGTACCGTGACCGTCACTTGGCGTAGCGCATTCCTCGTGGTCGTGATGGGTACGGTGCAAAAGTGGGCAAAAGGCGAGTGGGTGTTCCATTCAAATCCGGCCAAGGCACTCATATCGGTATCCAGGAAGGTGCGTTGGTCTACGGGCAATGTTGTGGCGTTCAACAACGCTTGGTAGCATTGCCCCGTCAGGCGGCGGTACATAAAAGAGTCGGTGAGTCCCACCAAAAAAGGGGTCAATCCCAAGCGGAGCGTTTTGGTCCATTGGCTGCATTGCAAAAAAGCTGCACTACTGACTTTGGTGGCTGCCGTTTGTTTGAATTTCTTGGGACGACTTTGTATAATTTGTGCGCCATTGAGGGTTTTATAGACCACTTTGCCTACCAAACCACTGATACTGTTTTTTGCGTGTACTCGTGCCATACGCTAACATATTAAGGATGTTGGGGTTAAAGATATAAAAAAATCTATTCGGTGGTGCTTTTCTGGCTGTTAAATCTATACTTTTTCTAATCTTACTGTATAGTGACTCTATAAAAAAAGACGTTTTTATAGACTCACTATACAGTAAGATTAGACTCACTATAGACTCACCCCGAACAAAACCACTCGTAGCAAGGGTTCCCAAAAGGAGGGATTTGGGGTGAAAAAGGGGAGCCTTTGGGTGAAAAAAGCGCTGTAGCACTGCTCTACCGCAGCACAAAGTGCCAAAATGCGCTAGGAATGGGGTACGGGAGCCGTTATTTTTTGTTTGGAAGGGTTTTGGATCCTAGGGTTTACCCAATCCCGAAAGGCAGTTGCTCTTGCCGGTCGACAGCAGCTGCGCCTAGGGATTGTTGTAGGGAAACGGGATTTTGGTCTCTTTTGGTGGCACGGCGTTCCCCAAACGGCAACGTGATATAACATAGCACCACCACCTCCTCAACAATAAAGCCCTATGGGGAGACGAGCTTGGGTAGGTGGTGGTGGTACCAAACGGTCGGCGGAAACCCCAACTAGGTGTTGATGGTGGCGGTGTCTACGGCTTGAAAGAAACGCGTCGCTTTTCCGTTTTGGAGCGTCCACGTATGGGTCGCATTGGCTTTGAAGGCATGACCTGTTGCTTTGTTGGTGCCTTGATAATAGCCTACCATGACGACTTTATCGTCTGCTCCGAATACGTCGGTTACCGCAATCATAAAGCCGTCAAAGTAGTCGGGTAGGTGCCTAAAAACGTGGGTGACGATGGCTTCTGGACCGATGTAAAGGCCCTCGTCTTTGACAAAAGGCATTCCTTTGCATTCGTGCCACTCAATGGCTGGATCAAAAAGTGCTAAAACAGCGGGCACATTGCCTGTCGCAAAATCGGCATAGGCTTGTTTGATGGTGTCTACATTATTCATAATAAAGGTGTTACGGTTAGTAAATAAAAATAGCACCTAAAGGTAATCAAAAAAGAAGTCGCTTGAACGAAAAAATGACACGTGGGGTATTATTCGTTTTTTAATGCCGTTTTTTCGTTCCGTTGTGCTATTCAGAAAACAGGAAAAAAGGGTTCTCGAACCTTATTTTGTTGCGTTGTGTTATTCAGAAAACAGGCGAACAGACCGGGTTAGGTGGTTTTACAATACCGTTGGTGTTAACCCCTTACAATTTTACCGCCAAGGACGTGGTTAGGGAAAAATTATGGTTGTGGTTGTCGAAGATGTTGTCTTTGGAAAGATACTCTTTGCCCTCGATGCGCCAAACGAGATTGTCCCTTATTTGGATGTCAAAATTGGAGGAGAGTCCCCACGTTTGAAAGCCGTTGGGCGTATTGGTGGCAATAAGGATTTGTTTTTTGTCGTTGTAATATTCGCCACGAACAGCTAGACGGTATTTTGGTGTGGGTTGGTACCGCAAAATACACACGGGTGCATACCACACATCATACTCCGTAGCATTGTATTTGTCGGTGCCGATATCAAAACCGGCAATAACACCCCATTTTTTCGACGGTTCGTAAATAGCATAAAGGTTATGAAACAAACGCCACGCATGAATACTGTCGGCTTTATCGGTGCCGATAAAATTGCTGTAATTCAAGGTCAGTTTGGTATTCGGTTTGTAATTAAGTTGTACCCCAAAGGACGGATTTTGGATGTCATCGGGTTTTTTTATTTTTTGCCACCCGTTCAACACTAAAAAGGCGGCATTGAATTTTTCGGAGGCACTCGTATACGAAAGTTTGACCCCTGTTTCATAATAGGGCGAATTTTCGGCCAATATGCTTCTGGTGAGCGTCCAACAATCGGCACTAATGGCACTTTCAAATCCAATATGCGAGGGCATAATACCCGCATCCAGCCACAGGTTTTGTTTTTGAGCGAGTTTAAACCCGACATTGGCTTCATAAATCATTTGCGCCCAAGTAGGTTCGGCCGATAGGTTGTACTGCGCATAATTGCCCACCATCATTGTGGCATTGGCTCTTACATTATCCTTGAGATACGAGGCTTTGGCATAAGCCAAATTGATATTGAGTTCGTTATGCCGCTTGTGACTGTAACTGAAATTGGGTTTTTCGTGGTTTGACGGATTTGAAAAATCATAACTATAATACACTTCGCCATACCCTTGAAAGGTGAAGGGGTTTATCGTATCGTTTTGAGCCACACCCGAAAGGGTAGCCGTGAATAGGGAAAGTAGGGTGAATAGGTGTTTCATTCTCGTGTTGTTGTTTAAAAAGTGACTTTAGCGTGGGTGGCCCACTTTTGAACGTGGTGCC
>JAYTIV010000150.1:0-8587 GCA_043731625.1 Flavobacterium sp.
ATGACTTGTCCGTTGATTACAAAAGCGGATGGTTCAAAATTCGGAAAATCTGAAGGTGGCAATGTTTGGCTTACAGCAGATAAAACTTCGGTATATAAATTTTATCAGTTTTGGCTAAATACTACTGATGTTGATGCTGAAAAATATATTAAAATATTCACTTTCTTAGATCATGAAACTATTAAAAAATTGATTGAAGATCACAAAGAAGCGCCTCATTTAAGAATTTTACAACGCAAATTAGCTGAAGAAGTCACCACATTTGTACATTCAAAAGAAGATTTAGCAAAAGCCATTCAAGCTTCAAATATCTTGTTCGGAAATGCTACTGCTGATGATTTAAAACAATTAGACGAAGCTACATTTTTAGAAGTTTTTGATGGAGTTCCGCAAGCAGATATCACAAAAACTGATATCGATAACGGACTTAACATTGTAACGATTTTAAATGATAAAACAGGTTTTTTTAAATCAAATGGCGAAGCTAGACGTGCTCTAACTGCCAATTCTATTTCGGTGAATAAAGAAAAAGTTGATGAAAATTTTGAATTAAACAGCAATCATTTAATCAATAATCAGTTTGTATTATTACAAAGCGGAAAGAAAAATTATTTTGTAATTAGAGTAAAATAAAATTTTTATTTTTTCTTAAAAGAGTAAAAAGCTAATCCAGCACTAACAAGCATCAATATTCCACCTAAAAAAAATGGAGCTCCAGCAAACTGAAATGGAGCTTCTTTATGGGTGAAAAAATAAAATATTGTCGACATCATTGGTGGTCCAATAATGGCACTTGCACTCATCAAACTTGCTAATGTTCCCTGTATTTCACCTTGTTCATTTGCAGGAACTTGACTAGATATTACTGCTTGCAAAGCTGGACCAGAAATTCCTCCAAGACAATATGGGATTAAAAACACAAACATCATCCAACCTTGAGTGGCACTTGCAAAAAGAAACATTCCTAAAGCATACAAAGCTATCCCAATATAAATACTTTTTTGATTTCCTAATTTTGGGTTTATCCATCGGATCAATCCACCTTGAACAATGCCAACTAAAAGCCCTATAACTCCAAGAGAAATTCCAACCATTTTTTCATTCCAGTTGAATTTGTACATTGTAAAATAACTCCAATTTCCTTGCACTGCGTGTGAAGCTGTATACACCATAAAAAGAGCAAACATTAATCCAATTAAAGATGGGTATTTTTTTAAATTTAATAATGCTCCTACAGGATTAGCTTTTTTCCAATTGAATGCTCTTCGGTTTTCTTTAGTCAATGATTCTGGTAAAATAAAATAGCCATATATAAAATTTAGTAAACACAAAATTGCTGCTGAATAAAAAGGTACACGAGAACCATATTGTCCTAAAACACCTCCGATTACTGGTCCTATAATAAATCCTAATCCAAAAGCAGCACCAATCATCCCGAAATTCTTAGCTCTGTTTTCTGGCGTACTTACATCGGCAATGTAGGCTGAAGCTGTTGTTATACTAGCGCCAGTAAGACCTGCAATAATTCTGCCTATAAAAATCCAAGTAATTGTAGGAGCAAAAGCCAATAGTAAATAATCTAATGAAAATGCAAAAAGTGAAATCAAAATAATAGGTCTTCTACCATACTTATCACTCAAATTCCCAATTAAAGGTGCAAATAAAAATTGAGTAATTGAATAAGCAAAAGTTAACCAACCTCCAATTTTTGCAGCTTCACTTATGTCGCCATTAATCAATTCTTTAATTAATTTCGGGATAACAGGAATAATAATTCCCCAACCTGTAATATCAATTAGCATCGTGATGAATATAAAACCTATCGCTGCTTGTTTTTTGGATTGTTTCATATTCTATTTACATAATCTAAAAATAAATGATAAATCCCTTTTTCTTGATGAAAAGAGAAATGAGAATCAATTAATAAAAAAGTTGAAATTTTCTCTATTTTTTCATTTACCCTTTTATCTTTAACTAGCAATTTATTAACACCTTCTACACATTTTTCAATTGTACCTTCTAGAATATACCCAACAAGAAAACCATCGCATTTATAATAATTACCAGCTGTTAAAAAATTATCTATACCAGTGTCGATATATCTTCTTTTTGAACTAGAATCATTAGATTTTAAATTTTTTGCTTCCATAAAATATTTATATTCGACTTCTTGCCAAATATTTACAAATCTCATATCGATTCTAGGAAATTTAGCGGCAAACCCCTTTGTATAATCAACGGATTTATTAAATATATGACTTTCAGCATTTGTTGAAATGCTCCATTTAACTCTTTTAGGGTTTTCATCAATGTAACTATGTAGAATAGCAGTTATATCATTTTCGTGAAAATCTAAAGAAACCGATTTTGATGAAATTGAAGTGTTATATGCTTCAATAAACAATGTTATGCATCTTTCTTTAAACTTGTTTTGAAAATTTAGAAATATAGAAGTTTTTAAAGTTCCTGCCATTATTCTTTCATATTAAGAATTTCAACTAATAAAGACTTACTATCTTCCATAGCTGCAGTTTGACTCCAAAATCTTCTTTGATTTGGCTTTATGATGTAGATATCATCTCCGTCAAAATAATTTAATTTTTTTCTAAAATATATGCTTTGAGCATCTTTACTCCAAAGTTTTTCATCTAATGTTTTAAGTTCGTTATAAATGTTTTCTTTTGAAATTTCTATTTCTTTTAGTTCATTTCCAAATGATAATTTTACTAAACATAAAGGGCAGTTTCTATCAATTTTATAATGAGTTGCAGAAACTTTTAAGTTAGCATTATCTAACCAATCATTTATTTCTTTTGTTATTCTTTTAGAATAGATATCAATTTCATTTACAGGTAAAACAGCTTTAGATTTTTCTTGTTTTTCAAATAAATCTAGACTATAATCCAAAGTATCTTGAATTACAATTTGCTCATCTGCTGTCAATTTTAAAATGTCATTATAAATGATTTGGTCAATCTGTTTTTCTAAATGGGAAATGTCTTGAATTAATTCGTCTGATTTTTTCTTTGAAATTATTTTATCAGAAAGAAGTGATAATTCGTTGATAGTTTTTTCTTCTAATCTATCTAAAATAGCTGGAATTGTTAGTAATTCATTAAGGTTTATTCTTTCTCTTTCAATGCCCCAAGTCGACGTTGAAATAGATAAAAAATAATTTGAAAATGTAGAATTTAAAAATAAACACAAAATTTTTGAGTTTTTAAAATCGCCATTGTTATAGAAACCATATAGAGAATTTGTAAAATATTCCTCGTAATTTATTATTGAAGCACAGTATCTTTTATTCGATTGTCCTTCTTTGAAAACTAAATATGGAGGTTTTATAAATTTTGAATCTATTTTTCTGTAAAATTTATCATTAGGAATTAAAGCGTTAATTGAAGTTGAATATCTTTCGACTAGTTTTGGAGATACAATTTTTTGAGGAATAAATTCAGGTTTCAGACTATCGGACATTATTCCTTTTGCACAATCCCAAATCCCATCACTTAATTTTATAAAGTTTTCTAAATTTAAAAAATCTTTATTAACTCTTCTAATCAAATCAAAATCAAAATAACTTCCCCACATTGCTATTTTCCAGATTTTAGTGTCTGGTTTATGACATTCAATTCTAGGTAATTGTTTTTCATCTGATGAATCAATAACTATTCCCTCTAAAACATCATTTTTAATATATGTTTTAGGAGCATAATAAGTAATTGTGTCTTTTGAGTTTTCAGGAGTTTCTTTTTGGTAAAAAACAATGCTAATTGGGCCAACTGCTGAACCAAAAAGTTGGCCTCCAGAAAATTTTGGAGCTTTTCTTAATATCGAAAAATTATATACTTTCTCTACATAATTTTCATTGAATAACCATTTTCTAAAATTCCTATATGTTCCACCTGTATTGGTTAAAACTTTAGTATTGAAAATTAAAGCTATTTTACCTTTTGGTGCTAAAAGAGTTGCTTTATGTAAAAAAGGTAAAACCATTTCTTTGGCAAAGTTTTCTTTCTCACAATATGCTGTAATTGTTGATAATAAATTTTTTGTCCCAAATGGGGGATTTCCAACTATCAAATCAAAATTTTGTAATTCTTTTATTTCTGATAAATCTGAAATAGTGTCTCTCTTAAAAAGATTATTTCCTTGTTCTTTTAAACTTTCATCTTCTTTGTCATTTATTAAATATGGAAATTTTATTGTACCATTCCACCAACCTGTTTTTGGGTCAAGATTATCTAATAAGGCTAGATATAAACTGAAAGCTGCAACTTTTATAGATTTAGAATCAAGTTCAATTCCAAAAACATTAGATTTAAGAATATCTATTAAAATATTAAAATCATTCAGCTTTGAATTATGTTTGTTTTCATAACGCTTTATTAATCTTTTAAAACTCTGAACAAGAAAAATTCCTGAACCACAACTTGGATCTAAAGTTTTAACTTTATAGTCAGATTCATTATTTCTTACAGGTAGTTTTTCATTAAGAATTAATTCAACTAATGAAGGAGGAGTGTAAAAAGTTCCTGTGTTTTTTTTCTCTTTTTTATCTAATTCGGATAAAAAATTCTCATAAATTTCACTTAATAATTCAATTCTGATAATACTAAAATCAAATAATTTCCAACTGAATAATTTTTGTTGAAATTCATTTAAATTCCCGTCAAAAAAACATTTTTTTATTAACAACAAATGTTCTTCTTCAATAAAATCTTTTTCATTCTCTTCAAAATTAAAAAGACTTCCATTAAAATCTTCTGCTAGTTTTTCAAATAAATTATAAGTAGCTTCTGGACTTTCAAGAATATCAAAAAAAGATATTGCATTTGGTAAAAATGATTGATATAAATCTATTGACGTTGCTTTTCTATCCTCTAAATAGAATAAAAACAAAGAACGCATAATTAATTTATGAATTATAAATTTATTCTTTAATCCCTTTTTGTCTAAAGCATCAGCAACATTAATAAGGCTTTGAATCAAAAATTTATCAACTCTATTTTGAAGATTTATTTTGTCTTTAATTTCTTTTGCTTCTATTGATGACCATATAAATCCAGTATCTATGGCAATTCTTGAGAAAAGAATATTTAGTTTTTCAAATTTTTCTTTGTCTGTTTCTTTACAAGAATATAACTCTAGTTTGCTTAATTTCTTTCCAAATTCATCCTCATCAACATTTTCTTCATAACCAAAAGGTTTTTCAGAGCAATTATAAATTCTGATTTCAGTTTTAGTATAAACATATAAAAATAAAACTTTTTGAAAATTCCAACAAAGTCTTTGAATTTCTGCAATTTGTTTTAAATTTTCAAAATCGAAAGAATCGACTTCTTTTATAAAAAGTGAAGGTTGATCTTCGTTACCATATACTTTGACAACCCCAAATTTTTCGTTTTCAAATAAATCAATATTAAATTCATTACATTCTTTTGCAAAGTCATCAAAATCGAGTTGTTGAAAAATGGAATTAGACATTATAAGGATTTTAACAAAAATAATTTAATTTTTAATATTCCGTACACATACAGAAATTATTTTTAATCTTAATACTAACAAAAAATCCCGTCTAATTTCTCAAACGGGATTTTACTATTTTGAAATAAAGGTCTACAACTCCAATGCTTTTTTAGCATCACCATTCATCAATAATTCTAATGGGTTTTCTAATGCTTCTTTTACAGCTACTAAAAATCCAACTGATTCACGGCCATCAATAATTCTGTGGTCATAAGATAGTGCTACATACATCATTGGGTGAATTTCTACTTGACCATTGACAGCAATTGGACGCTCAATAATATTGTGCATCCCCAAAATTCCTGATTGTGGTGGATTTATTATTGGTGTAGATAACATACTTCCAAAAACACCTCCATTTGTTATAGTAAATGTCCCACCAGTCATATCATCTACGGTAATTTGTCCGTCACGAGATTTGATAGCCAGTCTTTTTATTTCGGCTTCAACTCCTCTAAAAGATAAGTTTTCAGCATTACGAACTACAGGAACCATAAGCCCTTTTGGACCAGAAACAGCAATAGAAATATCACAGAAATCATATGCAATTTTATCGGTTCCGTCAATCATAGAGTTTACATCTGGATACAATTGTAAAGCTCTTGTAACTGCTTTTGTAAAAAATGACATATAACCTAAACCTAAACCGCCATATTTTGATTTGAAAGCTTCTTTATATTCGTTGCGGATAACATTAATTGGCGTCATATTAACTTCATTAAAAGTAGTTAACATAGCTGTTTCGTTTTTGGCCGCAACTAATCTCTCAGCAACTTTTCTACGTAACATAGAAAGTTTTGTGCGACTAGAACCTCGGCTTCCACCGGTTGGAGTTCCCATAGATGGCACTGCATTTACTGCGTCGTCTTTGGTGATTCTACCATCTTTACCTGTTCCGACAATATCAGAAGGTTGTATGTTTTTTTCGTCTAATATTTTTCTTGCCGCTGGAGAAGGAGTTTGAGCTGCATAGGTTCTCTCTACTGCTTTTGGCGCTTCAACTTTTACTTGTGCTTTAACTTCAGCTTTTGGAGTTTCTACCGTTTTTGGAGTTTCAATTGGAGCAGCACCAGATGGTTTTGTAGCACTTGTATCTATTAGGCAAACAACTGCGCCAACTGCTACAGCATCACCCTCTTCTGCTTTTAGTGTGATGATTCCGCTTGCTTCAGCAGGTAATTCTAAAGTTGCTTTATCAGAATCAACTTCGGCTATAGCTTGGTCTTTTTCCACATAATCACCATCTTTTACTAACCATGTTGCAATTTCTACTTCTTTGATTGATTCTCCTGGCGAAGGAACTTTCATTTCTAAAATCATTGTATATTATTTTAAATTATGAATTTATAGCTTTTAATATTATAAGTTTTTATTCAAAACTCTTCTCTTTAGGTAATTGTTTTATTATTTTGTTTTCAGCTTTTAAAGAATTGAATTTCTCCATTATTCTTTTAACAAGATCCTGATGTTCAATTTTTGCTTCTACTAAATCTGCATTTGAAATTATATATTCTTTACCTCCAGAAATAGATTTAAGCATTCTTGTTTTAATTCGATTATATTTTTTTTCGTTTTTATAACTTAAAGGATCATTATTGAATGGTATTAATTTGACACCTGCTTTAAATGCACCCATTTGTGGTTGAGAATCTATTATATAAATTTTTCCCGCCTCTAAATCTGCCTCAATAAAATCTGTATTTTCTGATTTTGACCAAAACAAATGTTTTCCTGGTTCACATTCATATGCTAAATATTTACCATAATTAAACTTTCCTAAATAATTTTCTCCATCAAAATATTTAAAATTTATCAAAAAACCCAATTCATCTACTCGTGTAAAATATACCATAGATTTCCCTTCTGATGGCTTTTTTAAAACTTGGGAATAACTGATTATTGAATTTAATATAAATAAAAATAAAAATATTTTTTTCAATTTTGAATATTTTTTAATTAAACAAATTTTTATCAAATACCATTGCTATTGCAGCAGCATGACGTTGTTTTGATCTAGCATAACTACCTGCAGCTGGCGCACTGTATGCCTTGAGCGATGCGACTCTAAGTTTTACTAAACTGAAATTCATCAACATGTAACTATAAGCTCCCATATTTCTTGGCTCTTCTTGTGCCCAAACATAATCGTCTGCATTTGGATATTTTGCAATTATTTCTTTTAACTGATCAATAGCTAATGGAAATAATTGTTCGATTCGAACTAAGGCTACATCATTTCTTTTTAGATTCTCTCTTTCTACAACCAAATCATAATAGAATTTTCCTGTGCAGAAAACCAGCGTTTTAATGTCTTTTTTGTTTACAACAGTATCGTCAATTGTTTCTTGGAAACTTCCTGTTGCAAATTCATTTACGGTTGAAACAACTCTTGGATCACGCAATAAACTTTTTGGTGTAAAAACAATTAAAGGTTTTCTGTATGTAGTTTTCATCTGACGACGTAACAAATGGAAAAAATTGGCTGGTGTAGTACAATCTGCAACAAACATATTTTCGTTGGCACACATTTGTAAATAACGCTCCATTCTTGCTGAGGAATGTTCTGCACCTTGTCCTTCATAACCGTGAGGAAGTAACATTACTAAACCATTTTGGTTGTTCCATTTATCTTCGGCAGCAGAAATATATTGGTCTAACATAATTTGTGCTCCGTTGCTGAAATCTCCAAATTGTGCTTCCCAAATGGTTAAAGTTTTTGGACTAGCCAATGCATAACCATAATCAAATCCTACTACTCCATATTCTGAAAGTAGGGAATTGAAAATATTAAATTTCCCGTTTTGATTTTTTAGATTTTGCAAAAGAATTACTTCTTCCTCTGAATCTTCAACTTTAACAACTGCATGTCGGTGAGAAAAGGTTCCTCTCTCGACATCTTGTCCCGAAATACGAACATCATAACCTTCTGTTAGAAGCGAACCGTATGCTAATAATTCTGCCATTGCCCAATCTAACTTATCGGTTTCAAAAAACATTGTTTTTCTATCGTTGATAAGTTTCTCTATTTTGCTAATGAATTTTTTATCTTTTGGTAAAG
>JAYTIV010000151.1:0-3418 GCA_043731625.1 Flavobacterium sp.
CAAAAGCGATTGATAAAAAATTAATACCAACCTGTTTTGTTTTGTTTAAGAGGGAAAAGTGCAACTTTAATTTTGGTTGCACTTTTTTTTATTTTTTAGTATACTGTTTTTTTACAATTTTTTCTGAAGGTTTATTTTGAACAGCATAATCACTATCAGTATTTCCTCCAGCTTCATTGTTATTATCGTACCATTTCCATAAAAAACCACCAGCAAACCAATCTGCTTTCCAAAATTGATTAAAAATTGCGGTTAAAGCATTTTCTTGTCCTTTTAAATTTACAGTTCTACTTTTAATATGATCCCAAGGTTCGAGTGTAGTATAATCTTTACTTTGATAACCATATTCTGTAAAAAGTATTTTCTTTTTATATTTTTTTGCCAACTGTTGCATTTCTTTTTTTAAAGGTTGCCAAGCAGTTTCTATAGCTTTTATTGTTGGCGTTTTAGTAGTATCTAGTGGAAAATAGGCATCAATACCAATATAATCTAATTTAGAAATAAAAGGAACATTCTTGTATGTGTCCCAATTTTCGGCATATGTAATTTTTCCTGTATATACTTTTTTAATTTTAGAAATTAAATTATTCCAAAAAATGGGTCTAGTAATTACAAATGAATTCATTTCTGTACCAATACAAAACATTTCACATTTATTGCCTTGAGCTATTTTAGCATAAAAAAGTATAAATTTTTCGTAATTATCTTCTAAAACTTTCCAATCATTTTCCGATTTCATTTTAATATAACCTGTAAAACCACCTTTTGGAATCCAAATTTGAGGTTTTAGCATTATCTTAATTTTTGTGCTTTTAAATAATTTAGATGTTGCTTCAATTCCTTCTTTTCGTTCATTTATCCATTGTCGTTTGGTATTAAAAGCGATTGAAGTATCGTTTTCAGTTTTCATAAATCCAAAAGGCATTAAAGTAACCCAATTGGCATTCATAGTAATAACAGGTTTAATAGCTTCAATGGTAATCTCTCTATCAGAAGCTACAAAACTAATTCCGTTGATTTTAGATTGTCCATAACCAAAAATTGATACTATGAAACAAAACACAATATAGAATTTCCATCTTCTATCTTCCATCTTTTAAAAATATTGACCTATACCAAATACAATTCCTTTGTTTCCATTTTCTGAAATTCCATATCCATAATCGATTCTAAATATAGCATTAAAAATAGTTTTATGCATAAAACGCAATCCTACTCCTGGATAAATACGAATGTTTTTTTTGTTAAAAAAATTACCGAAATTTTCACCTGGTTGCCGCCAAGTTCCTGCATCAATAAAAGAATTGGCTTGCAAGACAAACCATTTTTTTTCAAATAGAGTTTTTCTAAATTCAGAATTTAAAACAATAGTGCCAGTTCCTCTATCGATAACATTTCCTACACCTCTTATATTTATATTATTATCAACCGAAAATGGTGCAAAAGGAGTTACATCATTACTTGACAAACCAAGTCGTAATCTATTTGCCCAATTTCCGTTTACTCCTACTCTTTTATAATAAGACAAATCATTCCATCCAATAACAAAACTATTTTGAAAATCATTATTGGTTTTTACCAACTGAAAATTTGAACTGTTTCTAAATCCTTTTACTAAATAATAATCATACTTTAAATTATCATACAGGTAACTCGATTTAAATAAATATTTATCAACATTAAGTGCTAAAGGAACATTTGTACTTGTTGCACCGTTTTGATATAAATAATCTTCATTAAAATAAGAAAAACCAGCTTTAATTGAGTTTCTATAATTAATTCGATATACACCGAGTAATTCGCCTGCAGTATTAATATATTGATAGTTAGCTTTTGTGCTTTCAAAAAAAACAGGTTCTATACTTCCTAACTTTTGAAAACTAGCTTCAAGCCCAAGTTTTGTATTAAATAAAAATGGAGCCGAATAATTAAACCCATATGATGATACTCCATTATATTGATAAAAACAGCCAATAGTATTGTTTCTTCCAAGAAAATTAAAATCGTATAAGCCAATTCTGTATGCAGTCGTAATATCGGTTGTCCATAAAGATAAGTTTGGAATAATACTAAAATCTTCTACAATAGTATAAATAACGGCATAATTACCAAGATTAGTTGTGTTTACTTCATAGGTTACTTTAGAGATTCCGTTCAAGCGTGTTAATGCATCAACATCATTATCTAGTTTTAGACTGTCTATAGTAGTACTAACTTTAGTTTGAATAAATTCAGTCATGAACTTTTTATTCATTTTTTTAGAACCTTTCCAATCAATGCTTTCAACGATTTTTGTTTGAGAATTAGTTAGTATTGAAAACAATAAAAACATAAATAAAGCAATTTTTTTCATAATTTAATTTAATAACATTTCAAATATCGGTACAATTTTTCACACTAATTATCCATTATGTAAAATTGCTAACTATTAAGGTGAAATTGAAAATAGAATATGAAACATATCATCCGATTTTTGTTAAAATTTTAAAAATCAAATTTATATGAAAAACAAATTCTTATCACTAATGGCATTTACAATGGTGTTAGTTTCGTGTAGTAAAGACGATAACGCTTCGCCAGTTGCACCACAATTAAAATTAAATTTAACTGGACTTGAAAATTTGGGTGCAAATTACAAGTATGAAGGTTGGATTGTAGTAAACGGTTCGCCAGTTACAACAGGAACATTTACAGTTAACGATGCAGGAGTTTTATCAAAAACTACTTTTGATGTTGATGCAACCGCACTTTCTAGCGCAACAAAATTCGTTTTAAGTATTGAACCAGCTAATGATACTGATCCTGCACCATCAAATACTAAGTTTTTAGTAGGCGATTTTTCTGGAAATTCGGCAGCTGTAAATTCTGGAATTGTTGGTGATTTTTCAACTTCTGCTGGAAAATATCTAATTGCATCACCAACATCAATTAGCACAATGGATCCCTTTGCTGGTGTTTGGTTTATGGATGGTAATGGTCCGAGTAATGGTTTCAATTTACCAACTCTAGAAACGGGTTGGAAATATGAAGGTTGGGTCGTTAAAAATGGTACAGTACTAAGTACAGGTAAATTTTCAAATCCAGCTATATCAGATTTAACTGCATCGTATTCAGGAACACAACCTGCACCACCTTTTCCTGGTGAAGATTTTATTGTAAATGCTCCAACAGGTGTAACTTTTCCTTGGAATTTAAGTGGTGCAACTTTAGTTATTTCTGTAGAACCAAATCCAGATAATTCTGCAATGCCATTTACTTTAAAACCATTATCACATATAGTAGCAAGTCCTGCTGTTGAAGGTGCTACGGTAAATATGACTAGAAGTTTAACTTCTTTTCCTACAGGAACGGTTACTAGATAATTTATTTAGTAATAAAAAAAATTAAAATTTCATTTTTACTTTGTTTTAATTATTCT
>JAYTIV010000152.1:0-8447 GCA_043731625.1 Flavobacterium sp.
AAGCAAGTCGAATTTAAACAAAATGAGCCCGATAAAATATCGAACTCATTATTATCAAAATTAATTATAAATTTGTCTAAACTTTTGGGTTCAGTCTAACAGAGGTCAGGATTTTTTTATATAGAAAAATAGAATGATTTAAGATTTTTTGTTCTTTCCGTTGTTAAATCTTACTTTTTCGACAATTGGTGTT
Source organism: Flavobacterium sp. (assembly GCA_043731625.1). Taxonomy (GTDB): domain Bacteria; phylum Bacteroidota; class Bacteroidia; order Flavobacteriales; family Flavobacteriaceae; genus Flavobacterium. The sequence continues at coordinate 194 of JAYTIV010000152.1, forward strand.
TTTGAAGCAGGTTTTTTATCGCGAGATTTAGCATTTGAAGCAGGTTTCTTTTTAAACTCAACTTTTGGAGCAGGTTTAAATTCTGCTCTTGGTTTTTGATTTTCTTTTACAGGAATTTCAGCTTTGTGTTTGGCTAAAACTTCATTTGGATTTTTAGGATTTTCTTTTGTTCCACGTAAGTGAATAATCAAAGCGTTTAGAAAATTACGTAACACTTGATCACCACATTCCATATAATTTTCGTGTTTTTCATCTCGAAAAAAAGCTCCTAATTCTGATTTTGAAATACGAAAATCTACCAATTCTAGGATTTCTACTATTTGATCATCGCGAAGCATTAATGCCACACGTAGTTTTTTGAATATATCGTTATTGTTCATTTTATAAAAGTTTAGATAGTTAAAAAGTTTAGAAGGTTTAGTTTCTAAAGTATATTAAAAAAGCCAAAGGTACGCTTTTACAAAATTATCACGCCATAATTTTTCATTGTGTTGCCCACCTTTTATTATTTCTTTTTTATTCAAATTCAAACAATAGCATCTATTGGTGTTTATTAGTTCTTCAATTTTATTTAAATCTGGGATAACATCTGCATCTCCTTCATTATCACCACACAAGAAATATATTTTAGAATTGAGTTTAGGTGCCTTTTGAGTTAATTCATTAATTTCATTACGGTTAAACCAAAATGCGGGAGAAAAAATACCTGCTTTACCAAATACTTTTGGATATTTTAAAATAGCATAAAAAGAAGTTAAACCACCTAAAGAACTCCCGAAAATAGCTGTGTTTTTGGCATTTGTTTTGGTTCTATATTTTTTGTCTATGATAGGTTTTAAAGTTGTTACAATAAAATCTAAATAATTATTGGCATTGCCGCCATTGTACTTTGGATGTTTATATGGTGTCAATTCATCCATACGTTTTTCGCCACCATTTTCTATACCAACTACAATAACTTGTGCGTTGAGACTGTCTAATTTTTCATCAATATTCCATTCGCCAGCAAAAGAAGTTTTGACATCAAACAAGTTTTGTGCATCGTGCATATAAATTACAGGATATTTTTTGGTAGAAGTTGTGTAATTTTTAGGCAAATACAACCATATTTTTCGAGTTGTTTTTAGTTGAGGAGCTTCAATTATAAAGGTGGAAACTTGTTTACTTGCAGTGCTTTCCTGAGCATCTACTTTCCAGAAAATTAGTAAAAGGCAAAGAGTGAAAATAGTTTTCAAATTAAAATTATTTTTGATTTGTTATAAAAAATTATATTTTAGCTAAAAATAAATAATTGATGCATACAAAAGAAGATAAAATAAATTTATTAGCAGATATGATTTCGTTTGCCATTGTTGATGGTGAATTGCACGAAAGAGAGTATCTTTTTCTTTCCTTGATTGCTCAAGAACTTCAAATTGATGAGACTGAATTCAAACAATTATTTCATCAAGAACGAAGAAGTGAAATTATAAAAAGTGAGTTCGAACGAATACAACAATTCTATCGTTTGGCATTATTAATGCATTGTGATGGTGTTTTGCATGAACGTGAAACAAATGCCATTCAGGTCATAGGAATTAATATGGGTTTGAATCCGCATGCAATAAAAAGGGTACTTAAAGCAATGGAATCCTCAAAAACAAAAATAATTTCTCCTGATTTTTTATTGGAAGTTTTTCAAGAACAATTGAATTAAATTTTACTTTGTAACATCTTTATCTCATCTCTCAATTTTGCAGCTTGCATAAAATCTAAATCTTTAGCCGATTTTTCCATCGCTTTGCGTTTTTCTCGTATGCGCTTTTCAATTTCAGTTTTAGAAAGATATTCGGGTTCTGGTTCGGCTGCTATTGATGTTGTATAACCCAATTCAAAATCAACGAGTGGATTTTTAGTAAAAGCACTTTCTATTTTTTTGTTTAATGCCATTGGCACAACATTATTTTCTGTATTAAAATTGATTTGTTTGGTTCTACGATAATTGGTTTCATCTATTGTTTTTTGCATACTTGCTGTAATTTTATCAGCATACATAATCGCTTTTCCGTTAAGATTTCTTGCCGCACGACCAATAGTTTGGGTTAAAGAGCGATGACTTCTCAAGAATCCTTCTTTGTCAGCATCTAAAATAGCAACCAATGAAACTTCGGGTAAATCCAAACCTTCTCTCAATAAATTAACTCCTATTAAAACATCAAAAATTCCTTTTCGCAAATCTTGCATTATTTCTATTCGTTCCAAAGTATCAACTTCAGAATGAATATAGCGGCAACGTATATCTAATTTTGCTAGATATTTTGCTAATTCTTCTGCCATTCTTTTAGTTAATGTAGTAACGAGAACACGTTCATCTTTTTCAGCACGAATTTGAATTTCTTCAATCAAATCATCAATCTGATTTAAACTCGGGCGTATTTCGATAATGGGATCTAACAATCCTGTTGGACGAATAACTTGCTCTACAACAACGCCTTCTGTTTTTTGTAATTCATAATCTGCTGGAGTTGCAGAAACATAAATAACTTGATTTTGCATGGACTCAAACTCTTCAAATTTCAAAGGTCTATTGTCCATTGCTGCTGGTAATCTAAATCCATATTCTACCAAGTTTTCTTTTCGGCTTCTGTCACCACCATACATCGCGTGAACTTGGGAAAGTGTAACGTGACTTTCGTCAACTACCATCAGAAAATCTTTCGGAAAATAATCTATCAAACAAAAAGGTCTTGTTCCTGGTAATCTTCCGTCTAGATAACGAGAATAGTTTTCAATTCCTGAACAATATCCTAATTCTCGAATCATTTCTAAATCAAAATTGGTGCGTTCTTCTAATCTTTTGGCTTCTAGATTTTTCCCGATTTCATTAAAATAAGTTACTTGTTTTACCAAATCTTGTTGAATTTCCCAGATAGCATTTTGCAAAACATCTGGCGAAGTCACAAACATATTAGCAGGATAAATGGTTAGTTTTTCGAATTTTTCGATAACTTGACTTTTTTTTATTTCAAAACTTTCAATTTCTTCGATTTCATCACCAAAAAAGTGAATCCGAAACCCATCGTCGGCATAACTTGGATAAATTTCTACAGTATCGCCTTTAATTCTAAAATTCCCTGGATTAAAATCAGCTTCGGTTCTAGAATATAAACTTTGAACGAGTTGGTGTAATAATTTGGTTCTTGAAATGATTTGTCCGCTCTCAATGGGGATAATATTTTTTTGAAATTCTGCTGGATTTCCAATACCATAAAGACACGAAACAGAAGAAATTACAATAATATCTCGTCGTCCTGATAGGAGTGAAGATACAGTTGACATTCGCATTTTTTCTAACTCTTCATTGATAGATAAATCTTTTTCTATAAAAACTCCCGTAACAGGCATAAAGGCTTCGGGTTGATAATAATCGTAATAGGATACAAAATATTCAACGGCATTATTAGGAAAAAACTGTTTGAATTCAGAATATAATTGTGCAGCTAGCGTTTTGTTATGTGCCAAAACCAAAGTTGGTCTTTGCACTTCTTCAATAACATTGGCAACAGTAAATGTTTTTCCAGAACCAGTAACACCCAATAAAGTTTGGTATTTTTCTCCAGCTATTATTCCTTGAGCCAATTTTTCTATAGCTTGAGGTTGATCGCCTTTCGGCTGATAATCAGAAACGACTTGAAAGTTCAAAATATATTTTAATCGTATTAGTTTTTAATAAATTTTGTAACATATTTATCTTTATAATTCCCTACAACTTGCACAAAATATACACCGTGTAATAATTCTGATAAATCCATTTGAAGAAAATTTTCGTTTACATTTTTAAAACTCCTAACGACTTTTCCATTAGCATCTATAATATTTACAGTATTGATAAGCACAGCTGATGTTACAGAAGTAATAGCATTTACAGGATTTGGATATAATGCTGGTTCGAATTCACAATTTGAGCTTACTTGTACACTTGTACTATTGATACTGTAAAAATAACCATCTAAATTGTCTTTTTGAAACTCATCTGAACAAACAAATTGTAGACTTGGATTGTTTTGAAAATTAATCTGAATAACGGAATAAAAAGGAAGACTTACCGTATTGGTTACATTTACATAGTTTAAATGATTGTCATTTGCTGTAACTTCTTTTAAATAAGGTTGATTGCTCAAATCTAAACAAGTTAGTTTATTGAAAGAACAATCAAAATACGAAATAAGTCGCTTAACTTTAAAAGACTCTAATAGATTATTATTACAAAATAAACTAATGGCTGAAGTACCACTTGAAATCCCAATATCAATCGTTTTAATTTTATTATTATTACAATATAAATATTTCAAATTAATTGCGTCTTTTATTTTTATAGCCGTCAATGCATTGTTTTCGCAATTAATAGTTTCTATGTTTAATAGTGGTTCAACATTTAATTCTGTTATTGCATTAAAACTACAATCTAAATTTATTATTTTTAAAAGTCCATTTAAATCAAGTTGGTTTAAATTATTATGGTTGCAATCAATATTTTCTATTTTTTCTAAATTTGAAATATTAAGTGAGGTTAAATTATTTCTATCACAATCAAGACGAATTAAATTTGTAACTGGAGTTAAATCTAACGCTTGCAAATTAGGATTTGAACGAATGTTGATATATGATAATTTAGGATTATCATAAAATATAAAACTAGAAACTGGAGTATTATAAATATTTATGGAAGTAAGATTACTACATCCAGTAAGATTGACATTGTTTAAAGCATAACACTTACTTAAATTTATAGCTCCGAGTGATGATAAACCAGTTAGATCAAGATTGGTAATTAGGTTAATATCACAATCTAATGTTATCAAGTAAGAAAGTCCTGTAATATTAAAAGTAGATAATGGATTGGAACCACAATATAAGTATTTTAATTTTGGGCAAGCAATAACATCTAGAATTGTCAAAACATTACCATCGCCTTGTCTTGAACAATATAAAGTTTCTAGGTTTGGATTGTTTAAAGTTAGAGAAGAAATTGTATTATATCCACAATCTAAATATTTCAGACTTGTAAAATATTCTATACCTGTCAAATCAGAAATGTTTTTATTTCGAATATTAAGATTCGTTTTATTCTCAATTTCAACCACTTGTATTTCTCCATCATGATTTGTATCAAATCCAAAATAACCACCATTAGAACTCGAATAAAAATGAGTCAAATAATACTTAAAATTTGCATCAGGAATATTCACAATTTGCGAAAAACAAACTTTTGAAACTAATAAAATAAGAAGTAGAAATATTTTTATCATACAATAAATATTTACACGAAGTTACAAAAAATATAGACAATTTACTCTACTGTGAATTTCCAATTTTTTCTTTGAGTTACCGACAAAAAAGTCCAAGCAACCATTCTACTTGTTTTTTGTCCTTGTGCCATATCAATGGTTTTTATTTCGGCAGCATTGACTTTGTTAAGGGTTTTGTATATACTAGAAAGATTGTCTTTTTTTGAAACCAAAGTGGTAAACCACAATACTTGCAAAGGATATTTGGCACTTTCATAAATCATTTGAGTGATAAAACCAATTTCGCCACCATCACACCACAATTCTGTGTTTTGACCACCAAAGTTTAATACAGGATTTTTTGTTCTAGTGTCATTTAAATTATTAACTTTTCTAATCGTTGATTTTGTTGCTTCTGCTGCCGAATTATGAAAAGGCGGATTGCATATGGTAAAATCAAAACGATCTTCAGGAAGTATTATATTTTTGAAAATAAACCGAGATTCTACTTGAAGTTGCAAACTGATAATATCTATTAATTTTGGATTTTGCTCTATGATTTTTTTGCAATTTTGAATCGCATTTTCATCAATATCTGTCCCAACAAAACTCCAACCATAAATGGCATTTCCAAGAATTGGATAGATACAATTGGCGCCAATACCAATATCTAATCCTTGAATATTTTCCCCAATAGGAATTTCTTCATTATTTGTAGATGCTAATACATCGGCAATTGTGTGAATATAATCAGCTCTTCCTGGAATTGGTGGACACAAATAATCTTTTGGAATATCCCAATTTTGAATTCCATAAAAGAAGATTAATAAAGCTTTATTTAAAGCAACAACCGCATCAGGATTACTAAAATCTATTGTTTGCTTCACCAGTTCGCTATCGCTCGAGTCTAGTTGATGCTCATTGATGATTACAAATTTTTGTAATTCAGGATTAGATTGTATCAATTCTTTAAAATCATATCCCAAACGATGCGCATTTCTAGGATGCAAATTTGTTTTTTCTACAATTGCTTTTTGGTTATTTTTCTGCATAATGCCACAAATATAACCAATCTAAAACTAGAAATTAGAGTAACAAACTATTGATTTTGGCATATTGCAAAAGCATGATTGTTTTGGCATCTTTTATTTCTCCAGAGGCAATCATTTGATATGCTTTTTCGAAAGAAATTTCAATAACTTCTATGTTTTCCTGCTCAGAATCAATACCGCCACCATCACTTATTTTCATATCATTTGTATATTCTCCAACAAAAAAATGTACAATTTCGGTTACAGAACCTGGTGACATGTAGACTTCAAAAATTTTCCGAACATCAGAAACCTGATAACCTGTTTCTTCCTCTGTTTCTCGTTTGATGCAATCTTCTGCATTGTCTTTGTCTAAAAGTCCGGCGCAAGCTTCAATCATCATTCCGGTTTCATTTCCGTTCAAATAAGTAGGCATTCTAAATTGTCGGGTAAGAATAATATTTTTATTTGATTTATTATACAAAAGTATAGTTGCACCATTTCCTCTATCATAAGCTTCACGAACTTGAGTTTCCCAACTGCCATTTTTTTTCTGATAATCAAAGGTAATTTTTCGAAGAGTATACCAATTATTGGCAAGTATTTCTTTGTTTGTAATTGTAATTTTCGGATTGTACATTTTGGATTGATTGATTATTAATTTTAAAAAACGAAAATATGGAATAATAATTGCATTCTGTTTTTATAGCCTTAAAAGGATAAAAAAATGATAAAACAGATTGGCTTGTAATTAAATACCTTAATTTTAACCACTTTAAAAAGCTATTATGCATAGATTGTTATTTTATTTCTTCATTCTGCTGTCACCAACTCTCATGTTGGCACAAAATGAGTTTCTAAACCAATCAAATACAATTTCTGGTGGAAGTTTGAACTTGCCTAGTAAACCCAATACTCCAAAGCCAATGGCTCCATCTATTTTTGCGCCAAATTCTAATGTTTTACCATCATCTAAAATTCCTGAAAAGAATACCTTACAATTTACAAACACTAATAAATTTGTAAATCCTGGTGATATTTACAAAGACAAAAACGTAGTAAAAGAAGCAGGTTTTGATTCGAAAATTTTTAGAAAAAATCAATATTTTGGAGATTTTAAAACAAAAGCCGATCATGTAAGAATAAGTTATCGAGACTTTGGTGAAATTGATGGTGATGAAATAAAAATTTTGGTCAACGACAAAATGATTGTTGCCCGCATTTTTCTTGAAGGCGATTTTAATGGCATCGAACTTGGTTTAGAAAAAGGATTTAATAAAATAGATTTTGAAGCTCTAAATCAAGGAACTTCTGGTCCTAATACGGCTCAATTTCAAATATATGATGATAAAGGAATGCTTGTTTCTTCAAATCAATGGAATCTTGCTACGGGATTTAAAGCTACTATTATCATCGTAAAAGAATAAATGAAATCAAAAAAACCGAAAAGATTCAAATTTATAAATCTGCTTTTTGGATTATTGTTTGTTTACATTATCATTTGTCAGTCTTGTATGACTATGCGAATGAGTAAAAAGGAAACCAATACTTATTTTGATACTTTGAAAGTGGTTTTTGAAAACAAAACATTTTCTGTCGATAACCACCAAATACATTACATACAAACCGGTAATCCAGAAAATCCAACTTTGTTTTTTGTGCACGGTTCACCTGGAAGTTGGGATGCATACAAACAGTATTTATCTGATAGTTTATTGCTAAAAAAATACCGAATGATTGCTATTGATAGACCAGGTTTTGGAAATAGCAACTTTGGAAAAGCAGAAAATCTTGCTTCACAATCAAAAATAATTGAAACTTTTATAGAAAAAATCAACAACCATAAACCTTTAGTTTTAATTGGCCATTCAATGGGTGGACCTGTAATTGTGAAAATGGCAACCGAATTTCCTGAGCGTTACCAACATTTAGTAATTCTATCTGGATCAATAGATC
>JAYTIV010000153.1:0-3345 GCA_043731625.1 Flavobacterium sp.
TCTGATGATATTGTTTCACTCATTATTTAATCTACTTTTACCATAAATGGATTTTTTAATCCTTTAAAAGATTCTAAATCTGCTTTTATAGAACCTACGGCTAACTCTGCCTTAATTCTTACAGGTAGTTTATTATCGTCGTCTGTTATCCAAACTGTTAAACTTTCTTCTTCTTTAAAAACCCTACCAGATTGTACAAGTGGTCTAAACATTAATGTAGAAGCCGTTCCAAATTTAGTTTTTATATCTTCTTTTCCTATATATTTTAACTTAAATTTTGTTGTTTCATCATCAAAAAACATATCTACTGCAATTGCTTCGCCCACTTTTAACTTATCAACGTTGGGATGATTTCTTAAAAAATAGAAAGTTGAGATTATATCTTGAACATTTTCTGATACAGAATATGACTTTTCTGTTTTGTCTTTATAATTTTTTACAAGCACTTTATTGGTTGCTTGATTAAAGAATCCTTCTTGATCTTTTTTATATCCACCTTCGTTAATTTTTCTAACAAATTGGTATGGTTGATTGGTTATTTTATCAAAATAACTTTCATAATTGTCGTCTACTTTAAAGAAAAAACGAGACATTCCTGTAGTGTAACCTTTGCCAACTGCATGAAAGACTTTTTTATTATTTTTTACTGCTTCTTTAACTTCTAGAGTTGCATAACCAGCATTTATAAGTCCATAATGTATTCTAAATTTAAACCATTCACCAACTTGAAAGGCATCTTCTTTTTGGGTATCAAAACTAACCGTTAAAAAAAGTAGGGCTAAAGCAATAATTTTTTTCATAAAATTTTAAATAGATTTACTATTGAAGTGCAAATTTTGTTCCAAATGTATAAAAACAAAAAAACCCAGTCAACAAATGACTGAGTTTTTATGCTATTAACCAACCAAAAAACTATAAATTATGAAAATTTATATAAAAATTAAAGGAAACCACTCCTTATCTTTTTGATGCTACAAAGATACTATGGTTTTTGAATTATTCTTATAAAAAAATTGACTTTAACATATTTTTATCAATAGCAATGTCACTACAACGTTGTATATTGTTAATTCTTTAATAAATTTAGAGTTTTGTAAATAAATGTTTTGGTTTCTTAAGAAGTTAAATAAACTGTTTATTGAATGTTACTGTTTTTTTATTTCCAAATTTCGTCATAATCAAAATTGATTTCACAGTTTTTATCAATTTGAAAATCAGTTCTTTCTACTTGTTTGTAAAAATTATCAACTAATTCAAAAACCTCAACTGTTTTTTTATTGTAATCTGCTAAAAGATAATACTTTACACCTTGTTCTCTGTACAATTCAAATTTAATAACACGATCTTTTTTTATTGATGATGGCGAAATTATTTCTAAAACCAAAACTGGAGGAAATTCTAAATAATCTTTACTAGTACTACCGCAGATTATCATCATGTCTGGTCTAACAACTGTTTCTTCACTAATTTTCCAATCTAATTCTGAAAATAGCAAGCAGTCACAATCATTATTTTTTTTTAGCGCATCTTTTCCTTGATATATAAAATTCATAATTACCAGATTATGACTAGGCGTTGGTGAAGGTAACATTTGAAATGGATAACCATCAACTAATTCCCAGTCTTCTTTCCAGTTTTTATAATCGTTGTAAGTATAGCGAGGTATTTGAAATCGTGATTCCATAATAATTAAATTTAAACAAAGTTACATAGTATTATTTAAATATTTAAGATTGAGATAAAGATTTAAAATATTGAAATTTAATATAAATAAAAAACCATCTAAATTTTTTAGATGGTTTTACAACTGTTTTTATTTTTACAAAGTTCCTCTCAAAGCTTGTTCACGTTCTATAGACTCGAAAAGTGCTTTAAAATTTCCTGCGCCAAAACCTTTTGCTCCCATTCTTTGAATAATTTCAAAAAACAATGTTGGTCTGTCTTGCACTGGTTTTGTAAATATTTGAAGTAAATAACCATCTTCATCTGCATCAACCATTATGGCTAATTTTTCTATTTCGTTTATGTCTTCTTTCATCATATCCATGTGATTGCCAAGACGTTCTGGAATTGCTTGATAGTAAGTATGTGGTGGCGCAGAAAGAAAATCTACTCCTCGAGAACGCAACTCTGATACTGTTTTTATTATATCGTCTGTAGCAATAGCAATGTGTTGAATTCCTGGTCCGCCATAAAAATCTAAATATTCTTCTATTTGCGATTTTTTCTTTCCTTCTGCTGGTTCGTTTATTGGAAATTTAATTCTTCCGTTTCCGTTACTCATTACTTTACTCATTAATGCAGAATATTCTGTATTAATTTGTTTGTCGTCAAAGGATAGAAAATTTACAAATCCCATTACGTCTTCATAGAATTTTACCCAAGTATTCATTTCGTTCCAACCCACGTTTCCAACCATGTGATCTATATATTTTAAACCTGTTGGTGTTGGATTATAATCTGATTTCCATTCTTTATAACCTGGAAGAAAAATGCCTTTGTAGTTTTTTCTTTCTACAAATATGTGAACGGTTTCGCCATAAGTATAAATTCCAGATCTAACGACTTCGCCAAATTCGTCTTTCTCAATAGTTGGTTCCATGAACGATTTTGCACCACGTTTCATAGTTTCTTCATAGGCAGAAGTGGCATCTTCTACCCAAAGTGCAGCGACTTTTACACCATCGCCATGTTTTTTTAAATGCTCGTGAATTGGTGAATCTTGTTTTAATGGTGTTGTTAAAACTATTCTTATTTTGTCTTGTTTTAAAACATAGCTTGTTCTGTCTCGAACTCCAGTTTCTAAACCAGCGTATGCTAATGATTGATAACCAAATGCTGTTTTATAATAATGTGCTGATTGCTTAGCGTTTCCTACATAAAACTCTACATAATCTGTTCCTAAAAGCGGCAGAAAATCTTGTGCACCTTCAAATATTTTTTCTAAGCCGTATTCGACTGATTTTACTTCTTTAGACATAATTTTAATTTAATGAAAATTTATTATATAAATTAGCGGTTTTTATATTTATATTACTTTAATTATTGATACGTTGCGGTGCAACGCATTTACTCTAACCAAGATTTATAATATTTTCCGTCGTCAATTGCCATTGCTTCTTCGGTAACCATTAATGGACGAAATGTATCTACCATAACTGCCAATTCTTGTGTTTCTGTATGACCAATGCTACGTTCCATTGCGCCTGGAGCTGGACCATGAGGAATTCCTTTTGGATGTAATGTAATATGACCTTGTTCTATATTATTTCTTGACATAAAATCGCCATCTACGTAATACAAAACCTCATCGCTATCTATATTACTGTGATTGTATGGCGCAGG
>JAYTIV010000154.1:0-3343 GCA_043731625.1 Flavobacterium sp.
GGTCGTTTTGAGCAATTTTCTAGTTTTGATTTTGAAGGAAACTACAATCGAATGCAATATACTTCTAATACAAATTTGAATTTTAAAAACAATTGGAATGTGAATCTCAACTTATTTTATAAACCCAGAATTTATAGCAATACTGCATTGCAAGGTGGACCACGTTTTAGATTTTCGGAAGAAGTTTTTACAGGTTTAAACTTTAATAGTGATTCTAGAAAAAAATTAAATTATTATACTGGAATATATGCTTCTAAAGGAAGAAACAACTCTTTTAGCTATACCGAGTTTGATGCAAGTATTGGTTATCGTCCTTTGAATTCTTTGTCGATTTCCTTGAGTCCAAATTTTGTAATTAATAAAACAAAAACACAGTATGTTACAGAATCTGTTTTTAATACTTCTCCAAGATATATTACTGCAAATCTTGACCAAAGAACATTGAGTGCAACTATTAGATTGGATTATAATATCAATCCGAATTTAACGATACAATATTATGGACAACCTTTTATTTCAAAAGGAATTTACAATGCTTTTAATCATGTTACCAATGCTAGAGCAAAGTATTATGGTGATCGAATCACATTATTCAACTCCAATCAAATTAATTTTATAAGTACAAGTAATAACTATGCTGTAGATGAAAATACCGATGGCACAGCAGATTATAGTTTTGATAATCCTGATTTTTCGCAAGTTGCCTTCAACTCAAATTTAGTAGTAAGGTGGGAATATATTCCTGGATCAGAAATTTTTCTGGTGTGGTCACAAGGTCTTTTTGGGTATGCAAATACGAGAGAAGATTTGTTTTCGGGTATAAATCAACAAATATTCAATAGAAAACCTGAAAATATTTTTCTATTAAAAGCTACTTATCGATTTGTGTTATAAGTACACATTAAGAATAAAAAAAAACCGTTTGAAAATATCAAACGGTTTTTTTTGTTTTATTCTGGATCATTCATTTTGAAAGTTTCCATAAACTTAGTAGTGTAATTTCCTGAAACATAATCAGGTTCATCCATTAATTGTCTGTGAAAAGGGATTGTGGTTTTCACACCTTCAATTACAAATTCGTCAAGTGCACGTTTCATTTTGCTAATAGCTTCTTGCCTTGTTTGCGCAGTTGTAATTAACTTTGCAATCATAGAATCATAATTTGGTGGAATTGTATAACCTGCATAAACGTGGGTGTCTAGACGTACTCCGTGTCCTCCTGGAGAGTGCAAAACGGTAATTTTTCCTGGTGATGGTCTGAAATCATTATATGGATCTTCAGCATTGATACGGCATTCTATAGCATGCAATTGAGGAAGATAGTTTTTTCCAGAAATAGGAATTCCAGCTGCAACCATTATTTGTTCACGAATTAAATCATAATCAATTACTTGTTCAGTAATTGGATGTTCTACTTGAATACGTGTATTCATTTCCATGAAGTAGAAATTACGGTGTTTATCAACTAGAAATTCTACAGTACCAGCACCTTCGTATTTAATAAATTCTGCTGCTTTTACGGCTGCATCACCCATTTTGGTTCTTAAATCATCCGTCATAAATGGTGAAGGCGTTTCTTCAGTTAATTTCTGATGACGACGTTGTACTGAGCAATCTCTTTCAGAAAGATGACATGCTTTTCCGAAAGCATCCCCTACAACTTGAATTTCTATATGACGAGGTTCCTCGATTAGTTTTTCTAAATACATTCCATCGTTACCAAAAGCAGCGGCAGATTCTTGACGTGCACCTTCCCAAGCTTTTAATAAATCTTCTTCTTTCCAAACAGCTCTCATTCCTTTTCCACCACCACCAGCTGTAGCTTTTAGCATCACTGGATAACCCATTTCTTTAGAAAGTTTTTTGGCTTGTTCAAATGATTCTAATAGTCCTTCCGAACCTGGAACACAAGGAACTCCAGCAGCTTTCATTGTCGCTTTTGCCGAAGCTTTGTCTCCCATTTTATCAATCATTTCTGGCGAAGCACCAATAAATTTGATACCGTGTTCTTGACAAATTTTTGAAAATTTAGCATTTTCAGAAAGAAAACCATATCCTGGATGAATGGCGTCTGCGTTCGTAATTTCTGCAGCAGCAATTATATTTGACATTTTCAAATAGGATAAATTACTTGGTGGTGGTCCTATACAAACTGCTTCGTCTGCAAATTTTACGTGCAAACTTTCGGCATCGGCTGTTGAGTAAACTGCAACCGTTTTTATTCCCATTTCTCTACAAGTACGAATTACTCTAAGTGCAATTTCGCCTCGATTGGCAATTAATATTTTTTTAAACATAGCTAGAAATTTTAAAAGATGAATTTTAAATTTTATATTATTTTAAACAACGAATATTCATCATTCAAAATTTATAATTTATAATTTATAATTTCTTAAGATGGGTCTACTAAAAATAATGGTTGGTCAAATTCTACTGGTGACATATCATCAACTAGTATTTTAATTATTTTTCCAGAAATTTCAGATTCAATTTCATTAAATAATTTCATAGCTTCAATAACACATAGGACATCACCTTTTGCAATTGTACTACCTACTTCTACAAAAACAGATTTGTCTGGCGAAGGTTTTCTGTAAAAAGTTCCAATAATTGGAGATTTTACTATAATGTATTTTGCATTTTCATCAACAACTGGTGCTGCTGCAACTGGTGCTGCTGGAGCTTGTTGTGCTTGTGGCGCTTGTTGCATAGGTACTTGTTGCATTGGCGCTTGCTGAACATAGGTAATATCAGGAGAATTTCCTTCTAAAGTTGTTCTAATAGTGATTTTGATATCACCTGTTTCAAGTTTTACTTCTGCAACTCCTGAATTGGATACAAATTTGATTAGGTTTTGAATTTCTTTTAAATCCATAATATTTGTTATTTAATTTATTTTATTGTTTGTCGTATGCCCATTTTAGATAAATTGATCCCCAAGTAAAACCACCTCCAAAAGCAGCGAATATTAAATTATCACCTTTTTTGAATTTGTTTTCAAAATCACTCAACAACAATGGCAAAGTTGCTGAAGTGGTATTTCCGTAACGATGAATATTTACTAATACTTTACTTTCGTCAAGATCCATGCGGTTAGCAGTGGCATCAATAATTCTTTTGTTGGCTTGATGTGCAATTAACCAATCCACAGTTTCTCTTGTTAGATTGTTTCTTTCCATTATTTTTTCGCTCACATCTGCCATTCCTGTTACAGCATATTTAAATACTGTTTTCCCGTCTTGAAAAACATAATGTTGCCTGTTTTCTACTGTTTCTTTTGAAGAAGGAAGGATTGATCCACCAGCATCTATTTTCAAATAATCACGACCTATTCCATCACTTT
>JAYTIV010000155.1:0-8373 GCA_043731625.1 Flavobacterium sp.
TACAAAGATTTGAGACAACAATCGGCAGAATATATTGCTAATTCTGGTCAGCAAGGCAATGCTATTGGTGGTCTATCTGTTGGAGAGCCAGCAGAAGAAATGTATGCAATGACCGAAATAGTTTGCGATATACTACCGGAAGAAAAACCTCGTTATCTTATGGGAGTTGGAACTCCAATTAATATTTTAGAAAACATTGCATTAGGAATTGATATGTTTGATTGTGTGATGCCTACCAGAAATGCAAGAAACGGTATGCTTTTTACAGCAAATGGATCAATCAATATTAAAAATAAGAAATGGGAAGCAGATTTTTCTCCAATAGATGAAATGGCAATCACCTTTGTAGATACAGAATATTCAAAAGCTTATTTAAGACATTTGTTTACGGTAAATGAGTTGCTTGGAAAACAAATAGCAACGATACACAATCTTGGCTTTTATATGTGGTTGGTTCGTGAAGCAAGAAAACATATATTAGCAGGAGATTTTAGAACCTGGAAAGAGATGATGGTGAGAAATATGAGCCAAAGATTATAATTTTTATACTTTATATTTTATAATCAAAAAAGTAAAAGAAACTATATGTTAAAAATAATAGACAGATACATCCTCAAAAGATATTTAGCAACATTTGTTGTGATGTTACTGTTATTTATCCCCATAGGTATTGTTATTGATATCTCTGAAAAGGTCAATAAAATGATCGAAAACAAAGTGCCTATCAAAGAAATTGTCATTTATTATGGGGATTTTGTTATTTATTTTGCTAATCTGTTATTTCCTATTTTCTTGTTTTTATCTATTATATGGTTTACCTCAAAATTGGCCAATAATACCGAAATTATTGCCATATTAAGTTCTGGTATTTCATTTACTAGATTTTTAAGACCTTATATTATTGGTGCAACTATAGTGTCACTTTTTTCATTACTAATGGGATTTTATATGGTTCCAAAAGCAAGTGAAGGTTTCAAAAATTTCAGGTATACCTACCTGATTGGTGGTGGTAGAGAAGAAATGCGAGATAACACCGATGTTTTTCGTCAAGTTAGTGATGATGAGTATATATATGTGAGTAATTTTAATACTATTTCTAAAACGGCTTTTAATTTTAGTTTAGAAAAATTTAAAGGTGATAAACTCGATTATAAAATTACAGCTAACAGAATCAAATTTAATACTAAAGACAGTACTTACACTATGTTTGGCTATGTCAAAAGAACGGTAGGTGAGATTGATGATAAAATAGAAAAAGCAGATAAAAGAAATGCAAGATTTAAATTTGAACTTGATGATTTAACCCCAACAGTTTATGTTGCAGAAACATTGAGTTATGGAGATTTAGTTCATTTTATTGATAAAGAAAGAAAACGTGGTTCCTCTAATATGAATGTTTATTTAGTAGTATTGTATAAAAAATACAGTATTCCAGTATCAGCATTTATTTTAACCATAATTGCTGTTGCCGTTTCTGCAATGAAACGTCGTGGTGGAATGGGAATGAATCTAGCCATAGGAATTTTGCTTGCTTTTGCTTTTGTTTTCTTTGATAAAATATTTGGAGTATTAGCAGAAAAATCAAGTATTGCACCAATCATTGCAGTATGGATACCAAATTTTGTTTTCGGACTATTAGCAATTTATCTCTTACGAAATGCCAAACGATAACCTAAAAAGCTACTTACATCTACACGTAATTGTATTTATATGGGGATTTACTGCTGTTTTGGGTAAATTAATTTCATTACAAGCATTAGATTTAGTTTGGTACAGAATGCTTTTTGCATTCGGATTTATGGTACTTTATTTTTTATACACAAAAGAATCCTTAAAAATTTCCTTGCATACTTTTGTTGGTTTTATGGTGTCTGGAATTATCATTACAGCACATTGGTTTACATTTTATCAAGCCATAAAAGTGTCAAACATCTCAATAACATTAGCTTGTTTGTCTACTGGTGCATTTTTCGCATCATTATTAGAACCAATAATTTACAGAGAAAAAATTAACTGGTTAAATGTATTTCTAGGATTGTTTGTGGTTTTAGGATTGTATTTTGTAGCTTTTGCAGAAGTTATTGATAAATACGGTATTATAGAAAGTTTTCAACATTCATTTAATGATCCTTCTGTAAATTTATCTGGAGTTGTATTAGCATTAACAAGCGCATTATTGTCAGCTTTGTTTTCTGTTATAAATGGAAAATTTGCTAAAGAATACAATCCAAATGTAATTTCCTTTTATGAGTTATTTGGAGGTGTTTTCTTCCTGTCAATTTATATGTTTTTTGCAGGTGATTTTAAACCCGAATTTTTTTCAATTTCATTAAAAGATATACTTTGGTTGCTTATATTATCATCGTTTTGTACCGCTTACGCCTTTTCTGCTTCAATAAAGGTTATGAAATATTTAAGTCCTTATACCGTAATGCTTACCATTAATATGGAACCAATTTACGGAATTATTTTGGCATTGTTAATCTTTAAAGATTCAGAAAAAATGAATCACCTTTTTTATGTTGGTGCATTTATTATTATCACTTCAGTAATCGTAAACGGAATCTTAAAAAATAAAAAAGTGGAAAACTAATGTTATTTTATCTTTAATTTATAGCATAAAACTTTATATTTGTTCTCCAAACTAAAAATTAATACCACACAAAACCTATGGAATATTTAGATTTTGAACTCCCAATAAAAGAACTAGAAGATCAGTTAGATAAATGTCAAGTGATCGGACTTGAATCAAATGTAGATGTCACAAATACCTGTAAACAAATTGAAAAAAAGCTAGAAGAAACCAAACGTAAAATCTACAAAAACCTAACAGCTTGGCAACGTGTACAACTTTCACGTCATCCAAATCGTCCCTATACAATGGATCATGTTCGTGCATTATGTGGTGATACATTCCTAGAACTTTTTGGTGATAGAGGTTTCAAAGATGACAAAGCTATGATTGGCGGTTTAGGAAAAATTGATGGACAATCGTATATGATTGTTGGACAACAAAAAGGGTATAATACCAAAACGCGTCAGTTTCGTAACTTCGGAATGGCAAATCCTGAAGGATACAGAAAAGCGTTGCGATTGATGAAAATGGCAGAAAAATTTAATATTCCAGTCTTAACATTAATTGATACTCCTGGAGCTTATCCTGGCTTAGAAGCTGAAGAAAGAGGACAAGGAGAAGCTATTGCTAGAAATATTTTCGAAATGATTCGCCTAAAAACACCTATTATTGCTGTAATTGTCGGCGAAGGTGCTTCTGGTGGTGCATTAGGAATTGGTGTTGGAGATAGAGTATTAATGATGGAAAACACTTGGTATTCTGTAATTTCTCCAGAATCTTGTTCCTCTATTTTATGGAAAAGCTGGGAATATAAAGAGCAAGCTGCAGAAGCATTAAAATTGACTTCTACCGATATGAAAAAACAAAAACTAGTTGATGATGTGATTCCTGAACCATTAGGTGGAGCGCATTACGATAGAGAAACAGCTTTTAAAACAGTGGAACAATATATTACTAAAGCTTATAACGAACTGAAAGATTTATCAACAACAGAATTAGTTGCCCAAAGAATGGATAAATACAGTAAAATGGGAGAGTTCAAGGAGTAAATTCGTACAAAATTATACTAAATCCGAAGCCTTATAGTTTCAGATTTTTTTTGGGTTATCAACAAAAAAAGTAAATTTATTAACATTAGTTTGTAATAACTCTAGCCCAAAAATTTCTAATTTTATCATTACTTTCGCAATATGGAAAATTTCAGAAATATCAACCCCATAAAAGTAGAAAAAACTACGATTATCAATCTAGAAAAAGGGAAACTCCCGCCACAAGTGCTCGATCTTGAGGAAGCTGTTCTTGGTGCAATGATGATTGATAAAAAAGGAGTTGATGAAGTTATTGATATTTTACAACCTGATGCTTTTTATAAAGAGTCACATAAACATATTTTTGAAGCGATTGTTCAGTTATTCACAGATACTCAGCCTATTGACTTATTAACAGTTTCGGCACAGTTAAAAAAGAATGCAAAACTAGAATTGGCTGGTGGTGATTTTTACTTAATTCAACTTACACAAAAAATATCATCCTCTGCACATATTGAGTTTCACTCTAGAATTATTTTGCAAAAATACATTCAACGAAGTTTAATAAAAATATCATCAGAAATAATTGAGGAATCTTATGACGAAACTACAGATGTTTTTGATTTATTAGACAAAGCCGAATCAAAATTATACGAAGTTACTCAAGGAAATATCAAACGAAGTTCAGAAACCGCACAGAGCTTAGTTATTCAAGCAAAAAAGCGAATCGAAGAAATTGCTGGTAAAGAAGGATTGAGTGGTATTGCTACTGGATTTGAAAAACTAGACAAAATTACTTCAGGTTGGCAACCTTCTGATTTGATTATTATTGCAGCTCGTCCTGGTATGGGTAAAACAGCATTTGTATTGTCTATGGCGAGAAATATTGCAATAGATTTTGGACATCCAGTTGCACTTTTTTCACTTGAGATGTCTTCTGTACAGTTAATAACACGTTTAATTTCGTCTGAAACTGGTTTATCTTCAGAAAAACTAAGAACAGGAAAACTAGAAAAACACGAGTGGGAACAACTTTCTATAAAAGTAAAAAACCTCGAAAAAGCACCATTGTATATTGATGATACACCTTCGCTTTCTATATTTGATTTACGGGCAAAATCACGTAGATTGGCCTCTCAACACGGAATAAAATTAATCATCGTCGATTATTTGCAATTGATGACTGCTGGCGGAAGCAACGGAAAAGGTGGCGGAAATCGTGAACAAGAAATTTCTACTATATCTAGAAACCTAAAAGCTTTGGCCAAAGAGTTGGGTGTTCCGGTAATTGCACTTTCACAATTGTCACGTGCGGTTGAAACACGTGGTTCTAGCAAAAGACCTTTGCTTTCTGACCTTCGTGAATCGGGCGCGATTGAGCAAGATGCCGATATTGTTTCTTTTATTTATAGACCAGAATATTATAAAATTGATGAATGGGATGATGATGAGCAAACTCCAACACAAGGTCAAGCCGAATTTATCATTGCCAAACACCGTAATGGTTCTTTAGAAAATATTCGTTTGAAATTTATCGGAAATCTAGGAAAATTCGACAATCTAGAAGATTTTGGTGGTAGTTATGACGATTTACCATCAAAAATGAATCACGAAGACAATCCATTTACTACAAAACATCTGCCATCAGCAAATGAAGCCTTTGGAAGTAATTTGAATAAAGACGATGATGACAGTGATGTTCCTTTCTAAAAAAATATAATCTCGAGAAATCGGGATTTTTTTTATATTTTTCTTCACATTTAAACTACTATCTTTGATTTAAATTTATTGATTAAATGCATTATAAAAAATCTCTTTTAATTTTTGTTTTCCTTTTATCCTTTTCGGTAAAGGCAAGTTTTATCTTGTTACCCATGGATGAAACGTCGCAGAAAAATCATCTCAAAGCATACGGAATTACCTATTGGTGTTTGGATAAAAAATTCAAAGCCAGTTGGTTGTTAAACTATCGTGGAGGATCATTTTTATTGCCGGATGCTTCAGAAATTAGAAAAGAATGCCAAATACGTGGTGTGAGTTTTGAAATCTTGTCTGATGGTGAAGCCAATCAAATCTTAGAGGATATTTCGAGTCCATCTCAAAATATGGAAACCGTTGTTTTAGAAAAAGCACCAAAAATTGCAGTCTATACTCCAAAAGGAAAACAACCTTGGGATGATGCAGTAACAATGGTTTTGACCTATGCCGAAATTCCTTTTACACCAATTTATGACGAAGAAGTTTTAAGTGATCAATTGATTCTTTATGATTGGTTGCACTTGCATCACGAAGATTTTTCAGGACAATACGGAAAATTTTTTGGAGCCTATAGAAATGCACCTTGGTATATTGATCAGAAAAAAGAAGCTGAAGCATTGGCTGCCAAATTAGGATATGCAAAAGTTTCTCAAGAGAAATTGGCTGTGGCCAAAAAGATCAGAGATTTTGTTATTGGTGGCGGATTTATGTTTGCCATGTGTTCTGCAACGGATAGTTTTGATATTGCGCTTTCAGCAGAAGGTGTTGATATTTGCGAAACCATGTTTGATGGTGATGCAAGTGATGGCAATTATCAATCAAAAATAGATTATTCAAAAACGTTTGCATTCAAGGATTATACTTTGGATAGAAAACCAGAACATTACGAATTTTCGGATATTGATATGACCGAAAAAAGAAAAATCCCTTTCGAGAAAGATTATTTTACCTTAATGGATTTTTCTGCAAAATGGGATGTTATACCAAGTATGTTATGCCAAAATCATACCCAATTAATCAAAGGATTTATGGGACAAACAACTTCTTTTGATAGAACTTTTATAAAATCGAATGTTTTGGTGTTGGGTGAAAATCAACTGAACGAAGAAGCACGATATATTCACGGTCAAAAAGGAAAAGGGTTCTTTACCTTTTATGGTGGTCACGATCCAGAAGATTATCAGCATCGAGTGGGAGATGAGCCAACAGTTTTAGACCTACATCCAAATTCACCAGGATTTAGATTAATTCTCAACAATGTATTGTTTCCAGCAGCAAGAAAAAAGAAACAAAAAACATAAAAAGCAAAAAACCGAAAGCATTTAAGTTTTCGGTTTTTTTATAATCAAATAAGTTTTTTATTTTATAGGTTCGCCATATAAGTCAAATTCAGTAGCTTCTGTGATTTTTATCATTGCAAAATCTCCTGTTTTCAGATAATGTTTGCTAGCATCAATCAAAACTTCGTTATCAACATCTGGACTATCAAATTCTGTTCTCCCTACAAAATGAGCACCTTCTTTTCTGTCAATAATACATTTAAAAGTTTGACCTACTTTTTCCTGATTTAAATCCCATGAAATTTGTGATTGTAGTTCCATTATTTCTTCAGCACGCGCTTTTTTAACTTCGTCTGGAACATCATCTTCTAGCAAATAAGCGTGTGTGTTTTCTTCGTGAGAATAAGCAAAACAACCCATTCTGTCAAATTTCATTTCTTGTACAAAATCTTTCAAAGTATTAAAATCTACTTCAGTTTCTCCAGGATAACCAACAATTAACGTTGTTCTAATTGCCATTCCAGGAACTGCTTCACGAAACTCTTTCAATAATTTAGTCGTTTTTGCTTGTGTCGTACCACGTCGCATTGATTTCAAAATAGAATCAGAAATATGCTGCAACGGAATATCAATATAATTACAAATTTTTGGTTCACGTTTCATTAGCTCCAAAACATCCATCGGGAAACCAGTCGGAAATGCATAATGCAAACGAATCCATTCAATACCTTCTACTTTTACCAATGCCTCAAGCAATTCGGCTAAGTTTCGTTTTTTGTATATATCCAACCCATAATAAGTCAAATCTTGCGCAATAAGTATCAGTTCTTTTACACCATCTCTTGCCAAACCTTCCGTTTCTTTAACAAGTTTTTCAATAGTTTGCGAAACGTGTTTGCCACGCATTAAGGGTATAGCACAAAAACTACAAGGTCTATCACAACCTTCCGCAATTTTCAGATACGCATAGTTTTTGGGAGTTGTAGTCAATCTTTCGCCCAACAATTCGTGTTTGTAGTCTGCTCCAAGCGCTTTGAGTAGTTGAGGCAATTCGGTAGTCCCAAAATATTGGTCTACATTCGGAATTTCTTTTTCTAAATCTGGTCGGTAACGTTCTGACAAACATCCGGTTACAAAAACCTTATCAACCAAACCACGCTCTTTTTTGTCCGCATATTCCAAAATCATATTTACTGATTCTGCTTTGGCATTATCAATAAATCCGCAAGTGTTTATCACAATAATGTTTCCTTCTTGTTCGTGTACTACTTCTTTTCCGTTGGCACGTAATTGTCCCATTAGCACTTCACTATCATACACATTTTTAGAACAACCTAGTGTGATAACATTGATTTTGTTTTTCTTTAACGATTTGGTTCTCATAGACTTAAAAATTGGAGTGCAAAATTACGGTTTTTATTATTAGAAGCATAATGGTTTGGGGTTTATTTAATATGATTCTTTCCCGCTATACGTTACAATCTTTTATCAATTGGTTTGGGTCTACACCCAAACCAATTGATAAAAGGATTTCCACTTCTATCGGGGCTAAAATTAACTTTTCGTAAATCTAGTTTTATTAATTGAATAACTTTTTTAGTGTTTCTTATTTTTTAATGATAAATTTTTAACATTAAATTTAGTTTTGTAATTTTTTTTGTATTAAATTTAGCAAGGTTTTAGAGCCAAAACAAATACCACAAGTTTTTATCGGATAATTCCAGTTGTTATT
>JAYTIV010000156.1:0-3336 GCA_043731625.1 Flavobacterium sp.
TCTAATATTAGATTACTTCCAGATGATAAACAAGAGTATTTAAAAATTATTAGAAAATATGATTTAAGTGATAATATTTATCAAACGTATACTCAAAAACGTAGTGAAGCACAAATTGTAAAAGCTGCAAACCTAGCAGATATACAATTTATAGATCCAGCTAAAGATATTGGTTCAGGATTAATTGGTCCAAGAACAGAAGTTAACTATGTAATAGCATTATTTTTGGGTTTTCTAATACCATTATTAGTAGTGTTTTTAATGTTTTTTATTAATAATTCTATCCAGAATACAGATGACATAAGTTCATTAACAACAATTCCATTAATTGGAGTAATTGGTATGAAACATACAGACACCAATTTATCTGTGTTTGAAAAACCAAAATCTGCATTATCAGAATCTTTTAGAGCAGTGCGATCTTCACTTCAATTTTTATACAAAAAGCAACATGTTGAAGGTACAAAAACATTAATGCTTACATCATCTGTTAGTGGCGAAGGAAAAACATTTTGCTCTGTAAATATTGCTACAGTATTTGCATTGAGCGAAAAGAAAACCGTAATTATAGGATTAGATTTAAGAAAGCCAAAGATCTTTGACGATTTTAATTTGAATAATGATATTGGCGCAGTAAATTATTTAATAGGTCAAAAATCATTAGACGAAGTGATTCAAAAAACTCAAATACCATTTTTAGATGTTATAACTTCTGGACCAATTCCTCCAAATCCATCAGAATTAATAATGAGTGACAGCATGAAGGAAATGATAGACGATTTAAAAAGTAAATACGATTATATAATTTTAGATACTCCACCAGTTGGTTTGGTTACAGATGCAGTAGAACTTTCTACATATGCAGATGTAACATTATATATAACAAGACAAAATTTCACAAAAAAAGAAATGATTAATTTATTAAATAATCGTGTAAAAAGAGGTGAGCTTACTAATGTAAGTATTATTCTTAACGGTTTCCAAAATAAAGCTAAATATGGTGCAGGATATGGCTATGGTTATGGCTATGGTTATGGCGCTTACTCTAATGGATACCATGAAGACGATAAGCCACAAAATATTTTTGTGAAATTGTACAAAAAGTTTATTAAAAAATAAATTTAATGAGTTATAAAGTTTTAATAACTGGTGGCGCAGGTTTTATAGGTTCCAATCTATGCGATTACTTTTTGTCTAAAGGTTATAGTGTAGTATGTCTAGATAATTTTGCAACTGGTCATCATCATAATATTAAAGAATTTATAAACCATTCTAATTTTAAATTAATTGAAGGCGATATTACAAATATAGATGATTGTAAAAATGCTGTAATTGGTGTAGACTATGTTCTACATCAAGCAGCATTAGGTTCGGTTCCAAGATCTATAACAAATCCTATTGATACTAATAATGTAAATATTTCTGGGTTTTTAAATATGCTTGTAGCTTCTAGAGATGCCAATGTAAAACGATTTATTTATGCAGCAAGTTCGTCAACCTATGGCGATTCTCAAGCGTTACCAAAAGTTGAAAAAGTTATAGGTAAACCATTATCACCATACGCAATTACAAAATATGTAAACGAATTGTATGCCGAAATTTTTAGTAAAACTTATGGCATTGAGACTATTGGATTAAGATATTTTAACGTTTTTGGAAGAAAACAAGATCCAAACGGAGCTTATGCTGCAGTAATTCCTAAATTTGTCAAACAATTAATAAACAATGAAAGTCCAATCATAAATGGCGATGGCAATTATTCTAGAGATTTTACATACATAGATAATGTTATTCAAATGAATGAATTGGCTATTAAAACTAAAAATACAGAAGCAATTAACACAATTTACAATACAGCTTTTGGAGAACGAACTACATTAAACGAGATGGTTCACTATTTAAAAGAATATTTATCTCAATATGATGCTGCTATTTCAAACGTAAAAATTATTTATGGAGAAAAAAGAAATGGAGATATTCCGCATTCACTTGCAAGTATTGAAAAAGCAAAAAAATTATTAAATTACAATCCAAAATACTCTTTTAAAGAAGGTTTAAAAGAATCTATAAATTGGTATTGGGAAAATTTAAAATAAATTTATAAAATGAAAATTACAAATATTTGTTGCATTGGAGCAGGTTATGTTGGCGGACCAACAATGGCTGTTATAGCTCAAAAATGCCCAAACATAAAAGTTACCGTTGTAGATTTAAATGCCGATAGAATTGCAAAATGGAACGACGAAAATGTAGATAATATTCCGGTTTACGAACCAGGATTAGGTGCAATTGTAAAACAAGCTAGAGGAAAAAATTTATTCTTTTCTACCGAAGTTGATAAAGCAATAAACGAAGCTCAATTAATATTTATATCTGTAAATACACCAACAAAAACCTATGGTTCTGGAAAAGGAATGGCAGCCGATTTAAAATATATTGAACTTTGTGCCAGACAAATAGCTAGGGTTTCTACAACAGATAAAATTGTAGTTGAAAAGTCAACTCTTCCAGTTAGAACTGCAGAAGCAATTAAAAATATATTAGACAATACTGGAAATGGTGTTCAATTTCAAATACTTTCCAATCCAGAATTTCTTGCAGAAGGAACAGCAGTAGAAGATTTATTAAATCCTGATAGAATTTTAATTGGAGGCGATGCTACCAAAGAAGGTCAAGAGGCAATACAATCTTTAGTAGATGTTTATGCCAATTGGGTAAATAAAGACAAAATATTAACCACCAATGTTTGGTCTTCAGAATTATCTAAACTTACAGCCAATGCATTTCTTGCTCAACGAGTTTCATCAATAAACGCAATGTCAGAATTGTGTGAAAAAACTGGAGCAGATGTTAGTGAAGTAGCACAAGCTATTGGAATGGACTCTAGAATTGGTTCTAAATTTATAAAAGCATCAGTAGGATTTGGTGGTTCTTGTTTTCAAAAAGACATTTTAAATTTAGTTTATATCTGTAAATCATTCGGATTAAACGAAGTAGCAGATTATTGGGAGCAAGTAATTATTATGAACGACCATCAAAAAAGACGTTTTTCTAAAAATATTGTAAATACATTATACAATACAATTGCCGATAAAAAAATTACATTTTTAGGTTGGGCTTTCAAGAAAGATACCAATGATACAAGAGAATCTGCAGCAATTTATGTAGCAGATGATTTAATAAATGAGCAAGCTAATATTGCAGTTTATGATCCTAAAGTTACTTTTAATCAAATAATTACAGACTTAAATTATCTTGAAACTAGAACTGATGAACAAAATAAAAAATACATTTCATCTTATGATAATGCGTATGATGCTTGTAAAAATTCGCACG
>JAYTIV010000157.1:0-3315 GCA_043731625.1 Flavobacterium sp.
GTCAGCGCCTAAACCGCTAAAAATATATACATTTTTCATTTATTTACATTCGGATTTTCTCTTTTTGCGGAATTTTGGTTTTAACTAGCAGTTAACGTCCCGTGGCTTGGCGTCAGTTGGGGATTTGGTTAGCCAAATGTATAAATTAAAGACCGAACTTCCAAGTACAAGACCAACCTATGAGTTTGCCTAAAACCCCAATTGCGCCAAACCGCTGTTAACTGTCGTTCTTTTTTCTTTTTATTTGTTTTGTTATTCCAATTTTTCTTTTAAATTTGTAACCATTGTGTAAGGTTAAACAATTTGGTTATGAATGATTATTTGACACTTTCGGAAACTTCCGAATATATTGGTAAAAGTAAAGAAACTTTACGACGTTGGGACAAAGAAGGTAAACTTTCTGCGGTTCGTGAACCGATGAGCAATTATCGAGTTTATCGAAAAACCGATGTAGATACTTTATTTGGTGACTTTTTAGACGCCGATATTCAAGAAACCGTTTCAAATTTCGTTGAACCACATAACGATTATTCCGTTTTAGAATTGTTCGCTGGCGCTGGCGGTTTGGCTGTTGGAATGGAAAAAGCAGGTTTAAAATGTGTTGCGTTAAACGAAATTGATAAATGGGCTTGTCAATCTTTACGAAATAATCGTCCAAATTGGAATGTTTTAGAAGGCGATATAAAGTCGTTTAATTTCTCAGAATATCACAATAAAGTTGATGTTGTAACTGGCGGTTTTCCTTGTCAGGCATTCAGTTATGCTGGTAAAAAACTTGGTTTAGCCGATGCTCGTGGAACTTTGTTTTACGAATTTGCTAGAGCCGTAAAAGAAGTAAATCCTCCAATTTGTATTGGCGAAAACGTTCGTGGTTTATTAAGTCACGAAAACGGAAAAACCTTACAAGGAATGATTTCAATTCTTGATGAAATTGGATATAATGTTGTTCCTGTTCAAGTTCTTAAAGCAATAAATTTCAATGTTCCACAAAAACGTGAACGATTAATTGTTGTTGGAATTAGAAAAGATATTGATTTGCAATATGAATATCCAAAACCATATAAAAAAATCTATAATTTAAAAGATGCTCTAAAAAAAGGCGAATTATTCGATTGTAATGTTCCAAAATCTGAAGGTTCAAAATACCCGAAAAGTAAAATTGACGTTTTAGATTTAGTTCCGCAAAAAGGTTATTGGCGTGATTTACCGTTAAAAATTCAAAAAGAATTTATGGGCGGAAGTTTTCATCTTGGTGGTGGAAAAACTGGAATAGCAAGGCGAATAGGTTGGGACGAACCTTGTTTAACTCTGACTTGCAGTCCAGCACAAAAGCAAACGGAAAGATGTCATCCCGAAGAAACTCGACCGTTTACGGTTCGAGAATATGCGAGAATTCAGACTTTTCCAGATGCTTGGAAATTTGAAGGTTCTGTTGCACAACAATACAAACAAATAGGAAATGCAGTTCCTGTAAATCTTGGAAAAGAAGTTGGTTACTCGATTATTAAGTTTTTGAATTCTTACTACAATTTATCAAAACCTAAATAATAACTGTAATTTTCAAAAGTAATTTGGTCTAAAATTGTTCTTTTCGAAAATTTAGTTTCTGATTTTATTTCGTCCAATGCAGAATTTTCTTTAATAGTATCGCCTTTTTCAATTGAATTCAAATAGTCTTTTATTGCCGAAGGCAATACTTTATATAATTGAAAAAGTGCGTTTTCTTTTCCCGAAAGTAATGCATAAAATTGGTCACCAGAAATTTTGTAAACTCTACTGTGACTATATTCTTTGCCATTTATTTCGCCTTTCCACAAATCGTTGAAACTTCCTTTTGCGAGAATTTGAACCCAATAACATTTGGCTTGTTTGTAATTATCAGCATAAGTTTTTAGTTTCTGAAATAAACTTTCTGCCGAACTGCTGTTCATTGTATTATGTTTGTTTTTTATGTCTGCAAATAAAGTATCATCATTTGCTTTTATGTCAAAACCACTTAAATTTCCGACTTGAAAACCTTTGATTCCTCCCAAAATTTGCTCGTGAAAAGTTCCGATAGAATTATTTATTGATTTATCAATTTGGCGTAATATTTCGGCTTGAATTAGACTTTCTTGATTTATATCATTGAATTGAGCATCAAAAGTCAATTTAATTGTATCCACTTTGTTGCTGTAAAAATTCTTTTTCGTGATATTGTTTTTCGCTTTTAAATACGCTTTGTGAAGATTTGCAATGCAATTCAGCAAATGTTCGTCCGTTATAAATTCAACATATTTATTTTTCATCTAATTCTCTTAGTTTTAATTCAGTCGCAAAATTAGTACTTTTTATTGAATTTTTTTCAACGTTTCTATTTTCCAGAATTTTGAGCGAGAATGACAGTTAACGTCTCGTGGCTTGCAGAAGTTGGGGATTTGGTTAGCCTAAACTTTCAGTAAATCGCTGAACACAAAAGTACAAAACAATGTGTAAAGTTAAGACCAAAACCCCAATTTTTGCAAACCGCTGTTATGTGGCGTTTTTTTTCTTCTTTTATTTACTCTCAAAATTTTTCCAAATGTTCAATAATTCTTCAACTTCTTCTTTGGCAAAATATTTTTCCCAAAGTTCACAATTGCTCATATAAGCCCAACATTCACCAAATTTCAAGTATTGTGACTGCGGTATTTCTTTTTTAATTAAGCATTTCTTTAATATTTCAAGTCTACGTTTTTCGTCTTCTGAAATTATCTTTTCAATATGTTCAATTTCTGACATCTTATAATTTGCAGTAATTTCTTTATTTTTTTTTAATTCAGTCCAATGCTTTCTTGCATCCATTCCTTGATCAACTCTTCTGAAACGATTTTTCTGAAGCGCAAATTTCAAAGGTTCTTTTCTTTCGTAGCAAATATTTTGTGCTTTTAATTCTGCCCAAAAAAATTCCGTGTCAGGATTTATACTTTCGTTCCAATATGTTAAAAGTCCATTTTTTAAAGAGTTTAATCCGTAGGAATTCATTTTAGGTTCTTTTTCCAATAAATCTCTTGTAAATTTTGACAAGTTCAAAAAAGCTACTTTGGTATTATTGTCCATAATATTAGAACTTTCAACAATTTTATCATTGATTTTTGTTGTTAAAATAAGTTTTTCAGTATTTCCTATGGTTGTCATTTCTGTTTATGTTTTCGGTTTTTTAAAATGCCACATAACGTTCCGCCGCTTGGCGAGGTTGCGAACTTCGTAACCGTTTATTTTCCACTAAGATAATATTTCTTGCGAAATGTAAACGTGAATTTACCACAAAATTCGCAATCTTGCCAAACGGCTGTT
>JAYTIV010000158.1:0-21783 GCA_043731625.1 Flavobacterium sp.
CAACAAGAAGAAAGAAAAGCAAAAGATAAATTTGCCAGAATTGCCTTTGAAACTGACGAAATTCTACAAGAAAAAGGCCAACTCGAAGAAAAAAACAGAAACTATCTTTATTATTTTCTTGGTACCATATGTTTGTTTCTATTGGTTTTTGTCATAAGAACACAACGTACCAAAAACCGAGAACTGCTATACAAACAACAACAACAACAAGCCAACGAAGAAATCTATAATCTTATGATTTCGCAACAGGCAACCATTGAAGATAGTAGAGTGCAAGAAAAAAAGAAAATTGCACAAGATTTACACGATGGTGTTTTAGGTAGGATGTTTGGAGTTAGATTAAATCTCGACAGCTTAAACCGTAATCCGAATGAAGAAGCAATAAGATTGCGTTACACTTATCTAAGCGAACTCAAACAAATAGAACAAGACATTCGTGAAATTTCGCATGATTTGAGTAGAGAGAAAAAAGAAGTAGCAAACAATTTTGTGGCCATTGTTCAGAATCTTCTCGAAGAACAAGGAAAATTATTCGAACCTACAATTTCGCATACAATAGACGATGCTATTCAATGGAATAGTATTGATAACACAACTAAAATTAATTTGTTCCGTATTTTACAAGAATCCTTACAAAATATTAATAAATATGCCAAAGCAAGAAACATCAATGTGAGTTTTGAAAAGAGTGGCGAAATGATTCTTTTGAAAATCACAGACGACGGAATTGGTTTTGATGTTGATTCTAAGAAAAAAGGAATCGGTGTGCAGAATATGATTGCCAGAACCAAAGAGTGTGATGGTTTTATTGAAGTAAAATCTAAAAAAGATAAAGGAACAACTGTTTCAGTCTCGGTTCCGATGGAGAGAACTAAAGTCGAAAGTTAATAAGAGAATAAAAGTTATCCTATTTTCTTTGAACCAAAAAATAAAAAGTATACGTTTGCATAAAACAAACAAGCTCCAAAACAAATCATGGCAATAAAAATTAATATTCTAATAGTCGACGATCATCCTTTTATTATTGAAGGCTATAAAAACGCCTTAAACGGTTACAATTCAAAAGGTAAATACGAATTTATAATTACACAAGCCAAAGACTGCAAAACAGGTTACGAAGCCATAACAGAACAAAGTAGCGACGAACCTTTTGGACTTTCGTTCTTTGATTTGAGTATGCCAATTTATGAAGAAAAAGGTATTTATTCTGGCGAAGATTTAGCTGTTTTGGTTAGAAACAATATGCCAGAATGCAAAATTATTCTTTTGACAATGCATACCGAATTGTTAAAAATCAATACCATTATCAAAAACGTAAATCCTGACGGTTTGGTAATCAAAAACGACTTAACCTATGACGAATTGTTATTGGCTATCGATAAAATTCTGAAAGCTGAAAATTATTACAGTCAAACCGTTGTGCAATTGGTTAGTCAAATAAACAATGATTTAGTAGAGATGGATGCTTTTGATAAACAAATACTATATCACTTGTCAAAAGGAATAAAATCTAAAGATATTCCGCAATATGTACCACTATCATCAAATGCTATCGAAAAAAGAAAATCAAGCATAAAAGAATCATTAAGTATCAATGAAGGAAGTGATGTAGATTTGGTGAGAGTGGCAAAGGAAAAAGGATTGATTTAATAAAGTCTATAAAAATAAAAAAATAATAAATCTCTAATTGTCAGTTCAGTTAGAGTTTTTTTTTATTAAATACTACTTAAGTCAATAAAATTTGTATATTTGGTTTTAAGATTAAAAAAAAGTTAAAAATTATTTGAAAGTTTACTAAAAATACTCTGGCAAGGAAATCTGCAAAATTTTAAGCACACAGAGTAAGATAGGAAACCGCTCACGTTCAGGCGTGGGCTGTCCTGTTTTGTGTGTGTGGGTCTTTGCAGATACCTCTTGCCAAAATATGGTGCAGTCCCACGCTTTTACTTATTAGTAGAATTGGTTTTGTTACATATTTAAACTGTAATTAACACTTAAAAACCAATAATTATGAAAACAGTACTTAAAAAAATGGCATTCTCGTTAGTTGTTTTTTTACTATGTAAAACAACGGCCTATTCTCAATTGCAAAATTGTCAGGAAATGTATAATCCAGACATTCAAACAAGTAATATTGTAAACTCTTCTCCAGTTTTCGATATTCCTTCAACAAGTTCAAACGATTTTGCCCAGCCAACAGGTCAAAACCCTGATGATAGATCATATCCAGATACCCAACGAGATAGAAAATATGTTTATCGAGTTATATATCATGTAATTAGAAATGGAGCAGGTGTAAGAGTTTCTCAACCAATTGGAGAGAATGAATGTATGAATTCAATATTAAATTTGAATGTAGCCTATAATAAATTCAATATTTTTTTTAAATACGGTGGTGTTCAATATGATGATAAAGACGAAATGGTGGGTTCATTTTCTATAGGACAACTAACATCTGTTTTTCGCCCATTGTATAATAGATCAAATTTTCATATTATTATTCTTGATGGTGATATTACAGGTACCGTTGATGGGCATAATGCAATTGTTCCTGGTGTAGGATTAATTTGGAGTACAGTAAGTTTTTATAGCCCTCAAGGTTTTCAAACCAACAGAGTTGTAATGCACGAAGTGGGTCACAATTTTTACTTATACCATGATTTTAAAAATCATGGAGATACTTTTTCTAGCGAACATGTTACAAGAGATTTTGAAAATCCGTCTCTATCTGGTTTTAATGCTGATGGTGCAGGTGATCAAATATTCGATACTCCAGCAACAAAAATTTGGAGCGATAATCTATATAACGAATTAGGCATTTATACCGGGTTAGATGTTGATGACAATATTTCACTTCCTGCTTCTAGTATCAATAGACTTTTTAGAACAGAAGAACCTAGAAACAATAATATTATGCACGTGCACGACGGTCACGATTACGAGTCAGGATATTCATTTACAGATGGTCAAGGCAAAAGAATTCGTTGGGCTCTTGCCGTAGACCATAGAGTGGGTTATCATTATTGGATGGATGCCGAAATACCGTATGAAGAATTATACCAACCCTTTGAGATAAAATATTTACCCGGAAATGTTATTATCAGAACATCTGATAATGGCGATGGGACTGCAAAAGTGTGTAGAAATGTAATTATGAGAAATCGTTTTCAAAAAGGATTTCATTATACCTTTTATGATGAAGAAAATAACATTACTGCCAATACAAATCCTAATGAGCTAAAAGAAATAGATGGATTTAATAGTGATTATAATAAAGTTTTACTTGCAGAGTATTCTCCAACAATACGAATATCACAAGTTCCAATTTGCAATCGTCTGGAAACGTGTGCAAATGAGCCTTATATAAGAGGACTTGTTTTTTCTACCGAAATTTTAGGGTCTATGAACATAACGGTCAGAGAACTTAACGAACTGCAAGTAAAAGATCCTCAGTTATACAACCAGTTATTAGAAGAATACTATTATATTCTTAAAAAAGTAACTGAATCTGGCGCAGAAGTCAATACTGTATTTTATAAACCATAACAAATTTAAAATCTGGAAATGATACTTAATCATTTCCAGATTTTTTCATTAAAACTTTAAAATAATGAAAAAATTATTTTGTTTTTTATTTCTTTTAAGAATGTTTTTTGACTACTCTCAGGAGCCACAAATTGATTTTATGAAACGTTATGGTGGTAACCTAGGGAATCATTGTAGATCAATTATTGCAACACAAGATGGTGGTTATTTTATAGGTGGTTGGTCTAATTCTGAAACATCTGGAGTAAAATCAGAAGATGTCATAGGATTTAATTATGATTATTGGGTCATAAAAACCAATAGTTTAGGTGCTATAGAGTGGCAAAAAACTATAGGTGGCGGTACCAATTTTGCTTTTTCAGAGGAATTTGGAGAAGTTTTAAGTGTTGTTCGCCAAACTAGTGATGGAGGATATTTGTTAGGCGGAAATTCTGATTCGCCAGTTTTTGGTAATAAAACAGAGCCAACTTTTGGGCTTGAAGATTTTTGGGTAGTAAAACTAGATACTATGGGCAATATACAATGGCAAAAAGACATTGGTGGTGATAGCGCAGATGATTTGTTTGCTTTGGAAATAACTGCAGATGGTGGCTGTATTCTAGGCGGACCATCGCGCTCAGGGATTTCCGGCAATAAAACGGAAGAGTCAAGAGGACGGTTTGATTATTGGGTAGTAAAACTAGATGCTTTAGGCACAATTGAGTGGCAAAAAACAATAGGAGGTTCAAGTGATGATATATTAAGTTCAATTGTAGTTTTGGAAAACGGCAATTATTTATTGGCAGGCTATTCAGTATCTCCTATTTCAGGAGAAAAAACTAATATTTGTAAAGGAGGTGCCGATTTTTGGATTCTTGAGATAGACAATCAAGGTACAATTTTATGGCAAAAAACAATTGGTGGTTCTGACGGTGATCTTTTGTATAAAGCTATTAAAACAATAGATGGTTATATGTTTGGAGGAGAATCATACTCTGATATTTCTTTTGATAAAACCCAAAATTCGCGTGGGATAAATGATTATTGGATAATAAAGACAGACAATTCAGGAGCTATTCTTTGGGATAAAACCTATGGTGGCACTGAAGAAGATGGTCTTTATGATTTACAAAATACTTCAAACGGAGGATATATATTAGCTGGCACATCTTACTCTCAAATAAATGGAGATAAAACAAAAGTAAATCATGGCATTTGTGATGGCTGGATTGTTAGAATAAATGATGATGGCGCAATAGATTGGCAAAAAACTATTGGAGGTATATATGAAGATGGTTTTAATAATGTTATAGTTTTGCCTGATAATAGTATTGTGTTAAACGGTAATACTACATCCCCAATGTCTGGGAATATATCAGTATATCCTTATGGTCTTTTAGATTATTGGCTAGTAAAACTAGAGCCAGAAACCCTTGTTACAACAAACTTTCAGACAACAAATTGCGTGGTTTATCCTAATCCAACCACAGACATGGTAACAATTGCCTTTAAAGATTTTCAAAAGGAAATAGAAGTAGCTGTTTATAATTCTTTATCACAAAAAATAGATGTATTTGTTGCTACAGATATTTCAAATTATACAATTCCACTTCAATATCCAGATGGGATTTATGTTTTAAGTATTAAAAATCAAGACAATACTATTACAAGAATAAAAGTAGTTAAAAAATAAATTTTATTTAAAATGTTAATCACACAAAAAAGCCTTCTGAAATTTCAGAAGGCTTTTTTTATAACAAAAATCAGTGCTAATTATGCTTCGAATGGAAGTATAGAAACATATGATTTATTATCTCTTTTCTTTTGGAATCTAACCACTCCATCAACTCTTGCATGTAAAGTATGATCTTTACTTATGTAAACGTTTTCTCCTGGATTGTGTTTAGAACCTCTTTGTCTAACAATGATGTTTCCAGCTATTGCAGCTTGACCACCAAAAATCTTAACACCTAAACGTTTTGATTCTGATTCTCTACCATTTTTAGAACTACCGACACCTTTCTTATGAGCCATGACGTATAATTTTTATATTGTTAATAATTTAAATTAAACCGCTTTACCACCGTTTAATTCATCTTGTAATTTTTTTAACTCGTCCATTTTTCCGTCAGCAGCCAATTGAGCTTGTTGAGCCCAAGTAGTTGGATCTAAATGTTGTACTTTAGAAGTTGAAGCATCCAAAATAGCTTTTACAGCATCAGCACTAGTTGAAGCCAATTGAGCGAAAGTAATAATTCCTGCAGCAACCAATGCTTCGGCAGCTTTAGGACCAATTCCTTCAATAATAACTAAATCATCACTAGATTTTGCGGCTTTAGGAGCTTTTGTTTCAACTAATTTTTCTGCTTTTGGAGCAGCTTTTTTAGTACCAGTTGCAGTAATACCTTCTACAAGAATTTGCGTAAGATATTGTCTGTGACCGTTTTTCTTTTTGTATCCTTTTCTTCTTTTCTTTTTGAAAACGATAACTTTATCACCTTTTAAGTGTTGTAACACTTTGGCTTCTACTGAAGCACCTTCTATAGCTGGGGCGCCTAAAGTTATATTACCGTTATCGTCTAATAAAAGAACTTTGTCAAAAGAAACTTTTGAACCTTCTTCATTAGCCAAACGGTGAACATAAACCTTTAAGTCTTTGCTTACTTTAAATTGTTGCCCTGCTATCTCTACGATTGCGTACATAACAAATTGTTTTTATTAATTTTTAAGTTTGCAAATATACAACTAATTATCATTCCTGCAATTACTTACTAAAAAAATATCTTTATTGTTTGTTTTTCAATATTTTCAGATCTTTTTAATGCTGTTTTTTCATAAATATTTTAAAAAAAATAGTTCTATTTTAATATTAAAAGTATTTTTGGTGTAACATATTTTCTATTTTAACACCAATAGGAATAAATAAAGTATCAACAATTTATTAATCTTTATGAAAAAATCAATAATGGCTTTAAGTGCTTCGCTTTTGCTCGGAAATATAGCTACATCTCAGAAAGTTGCTTTCGAAGAGTATACTTTACAAAATGGTCTTCATGTTATTTTGCATCATGACAATTCAGCTCCAGTTGTTGTGACTTCAGTAATGTATCATGTAGGTTCGAAAGATGAAAATCCAGAACGTACAGGCTTTGCTCACTTTTTTGAACATTTATTGTTTGAAGGCACAGAAAACATAAAACGCGGAGAATGGATGAAAATTGTTACTTCAAATGGAGGTGTCAACAACGCAAATACCTCTGATGATAGAACCTATTACTATGAAGTTTTTCCTTCTAATAATCTTGAATTGGGTTTGTGGATGGAATCCGAAAGAATGATGCATCCCGTTATCAATCAAATTGGGGTTGATACTCAAAACGAAGTGGTAAAAGAGGAAAAACGATTGCGTATGGACAACCAACCCTACGGAAGTGTTATTCGAGAAGTAAAGAAAAGTATGTTTGTGAATCATCCTTATAGATGGGAAACAATTGGTTCTATGGAACATCTGGATGCAGCCAAATTAGAAGAGTTTCAAGATTTTAATAAAAAATTCTACATTCCAAATAATGCCGTTCTTGTCGTAGCTGGAAATTTTGAATCTAATCAAGCAAAAAAATGGATAAAAAAATATTTTGAACCTATCAAAAAAGGAACACCTGTTGTCAAAAAATCTTTTCCAGAAACTCCAATAACAAATCCAATAAAAGCTGAATACGAAGACCCGAATATTCAAATACCCGCAGTGGTTTTGGCATACAGAACACCATCTATGAAAACGCGTGATGCTAGAATTCTTGAAATGATTTCTACCTTATTAAGTGGCGGAAAAAGCTCAAGATTGTACAAAAAAATTGTTGATGATAAGAAAATGGCTCTTCAAATAGGAGCTTTTGGTAGCAATCAAGAAGATTATGGATTGTATATTGTTTACGGACTTCCGTTAGGACAAAACACAACCGAAAGTATTGTGACAGAAATAGATGAAGAGATTTTGAAATTGCAAACCGAATTGATTTCTGAAAAAGAATTGCAAAAACTACAAAATAATATCGAAAACGAATATGTAAACAACAATTCAAATATTGAAGGAATTGCAGAAAGCTTGGCTAGCTATTATTTACTTTATGGTGATGTAAACCTTGTTAATACAGATATTGATTCTTATAGAACAATTACTCCTGAAGAAATTAGAGATGTTGCCAAAAAATATTTGAACACCAACCAACGCTTGCACTTAGATTATGTTCCGTCTAAAGATAAATCTCAAAATTAAGCATCTAAGAATCATGAAAAAATCAATATACATACTATCTAGTTTGTTTTTAACAATAATTATGCAAGCACAAGACCGATCACAACCAAAACCTGGACCAGCACCATCAATAAATATCGGAAAACCGCAAACATTTGAACTTACTAATGGTCTAAAAGTAATGGTTGTAGAAAACCACAAACTACCAAGAGTTTCTTATAATTTGACCATTGATAATGCACCTTATTCTCAAGGAAACAAAAAAGGTGTTGCTGAATTAACAAGTAGTTTAATAGGTAGCGGAACTTCTAAAATGACAAAAGATAATTTTAATGAAGAAGTAGATTTTCTTGGAGCAGACATAAATTTTACAAGTAGCAGTGCTTACGCAAGTGGTTTGTCTAAATATTCTAAACGAATTCTTGAATTAATGGCAGATGGCGCATTAAATTCAGTATTTACTCAAGAAGAATTTGATAAAGAAAAAACCAAACTTATTGAAGGCTTAAAATCCGATGAGAAAAGTGTTCCAGCGGTAGCAAGACGTGTTGAAAATGTATTTTCGTATGGAAAAAATCACCCTTTTGGTGAATTTCTCAACGAATCTACTATTAGTAATGTGACACTAGAGGATATAAAAACCAATTACAACACTTATTTTGTACCTCAAAATGCCTATTTAATTATCATTGGTGATGTAAAATTTGCGGATGTAAGAACACAAGTCGAAAATTTATTTAGTTCTTGGGTTAGTGCTTCAGCACCATTATTAACATACAATGAGCCAAAAGACGCACAATATGCTCAAATAAATTTTGTTGATATGCCCAATGCTGTTCAATCAGAAATTTCGGTAACCAATATCACGAATCTAAAAATGACCGATCCAGATTATTTTGCCACAATTGTTGCAAATCAAGTTTTGGGTGGAGATTTTGATGGATATTTAAATAGCAATTTAAGAGAGAAACACGGTTGGACTTATGGTGCTGGATCTAATGTAAATGGTACAAAATATGTATCCCGTTTTATTGCTTTTACACAAGTAAGAAACGCAGTTACTGATAGCGCAGTTACTGAAATGCTTAAAGAAATAAAACGCATTAGAACAGAAAAAATCAGTGATGAAGTATTAAACAGAGTAAAAGCGGGATATGTTGGTAAATTTGTAATGCAAATAGAAAAACCACAAACTATTGCTTCATATGCATTGCGAATGAAAACGCAATCTTTGCCTGATGATTTCTATCAAAATTACATCAAAAGTATCAATGCTGTTTCCGCTGATGATGTGATGCGAGTGGCAAATAAATATCTTCTTGAAGATAAATTCAAAATAATTGTTGTCGGAAAAGGTTCTGAAGTAATACCTGGTCTGGAAAAATTAAATATCCCAATTTTCTATTTTGATAAATTTGGAAACCCAACCGAAAAAATTGTAGTCAAAAAAGAAATTCCTGCAGGAGTTACAGCAAAATCAGTAATTGATAATTATATAAAAGTTATTGGTGGAGAAAAAGCATTAAAAAGTATAAAATCAATTTATACTCTTTCGTCAGGAACAATTCAAGGAACACCACTTGAATTAACATCAAAAACCACATCCACAAATAAACAATTGCGCGAAATGAAAGCAATGGGAATGTCTATGATGAAACAAGTCGTAAACGAAAAAGGTGCTTATGTCGTGCAACAAGGACAAAGAAAAGAGTTGTCTGGAGAAGAACTTGCTGATATGAAAGCTGGAGCAAATCCATTTGACGAATTATCCTTGTCTAACAAAGCAGGAATAACTCTTGAAGGAATTGAAAACACAAATGGTAGCGATGCTTATGTGATAAAAGATGGCAAAACTACTTTCTATTATGATGTACAAACAGGTTTGAAACTTGCCGAAACCAAAACTATGGAAATGGGAGGACAACAAATTTCTCAAACTACTAGTTTTGGAGATTATAAAGAAGTTAAAGGAATAAAAATTCCATACAAAACAACAATTAATATCGGAATGGAAATTGAATTAACCACAACCGATGTAAAATTCAATGAGGGTGTTAGTGATCTAGATTTTCAATAAAAAAAAATATTATTTTTAAATTCAAAAGCTATCAAATCTATTGGTAGCTTTTTTATTTTTTACTCGAAAGATAAACGCCAATCAAAATTATAAAAGCTCCGATAAACTGAACTGGAGTCAGCATTTCGTTGTCTAATAATCCCCAAAAGAAAGCTACTACAGGAATCAAATAGGTGACAGAAGTAGCAAAAACAGGCGAAGACATTTGTATTAATTTAAAGAAAAGAATGTTGGCAATTCCAGTGCCTACAATACCCAAAATCATAATAAAAATCACAGAATGTTGCACTTTCGGAATTTCAATAACTTCAAAAAAGCCAGAAAAATATAATATAATCAATGCAGGAAGCAACATCACCGTGAAATTTCCGGTAGAAATACTCAGTGGGCTCAAGTCTGATAAGTGTCTCTTAATCAAGTTTACATTAGTGGCATAACATAAAGAAGCAATCAAAACCAAAATAGCATAACTATAATTTTGTTCTGGATGATGCATGGCACCATTCAATATTAACAATGCACTTCCAATTAGCCCAATAATGACTCCTGAAATTTGACTTCTTTTAAAATCCAATTTAAAAATTAAAGCACCTAATATTAAGGTGTTCAATGGTGTTAATGAATTCAAAATCGAACTTACTGAACTGTCAATTTGTGTTTGTGCAATGGCAAATAGATAAGCAGGAATAAAAGTGCCAAACATTGCAGTCAATGCAATATATTTCCATTGATGAAACGGAATTAAAGGCAAACTTTTAAATCCAATAATTAATAAAAATCCTGCTGCAAAAATCATACGTAAAGAGCCTAACTGAAAGGGATTTAGCCCTACCAACCCTTTTTTTATCAAAATAAAAGAACTACCCCAAATTAAGGCTAAGACAATCAAAAAAAACCATTTAAGTTGTTTGGTATTCATTTATTTAACTTTTTATGCATCAAATTTTGTAAAAATTTTATGATTAACCATTTCTTTTTTAAGTTATTTTTGTCTCAGAAATAAAATTATTGGTAATAAGAAGAAACCTAGTTAATTATAAAAATATGAAATCATTAATAGTAGTCCTCACAACAAGTTTGATTTTTATAAGTTGTAAAGAAACTGGAAGTGCTCCAGAAACTGACCCTAATGGTGGAGTAGCTGTAACAGAAAAAGTTGCCATTAATCCAAAAAATCTTCAAACCGCAAGTTTTACTATCGACGGAATGACGTGTGCTATAGGTTGTGCCAAAACGATAGAGAAAAAATTATCAGAAACACAAGGAGTTCAGGAAGCAACTGTAGACTTTGACAAAAAAGAAGCAACAGTTTCATACGATTCTGCTTTACAAAACCCAGAGTCCTTACAAAAAATAGTAGAAGCATCCGCAGACGGAAAAACCTATAAAGTTACTAATTCGAAAAAAGCTTAAAAAATAATTCATCTACTTACTTAATAAAAAAGAGAACCGAAAGGTTCTCTTTTTTTATTTCCAACGCAAACTTTCCATTATGCTTTTCCATATATTTTTTCTCTTTCCCCACCATGTATTAACCATTCATTAAGTGATAATTCAACAGGTTGAAATTCAATGCCAGTACAACCGGCATCTTCAATTTCTTTTTTTAGTTTTTCAGAAATAATATACATTTTTCCAGATACATAACGTAATCTAAAAAAATCGTCTTTAATATCATTTATAAGTTTTAAGTTTTCTATAACAATCATTTCGGTTTTAACTTTTGCTATTTCAACATATTCCATAAACTCTGAAAAGTTGTCTAAATTTAATAGAATTTTATCTGTTTTGTATGAAATGTTAAAATCATCAGAATGTTTTTCATAATAAACTTTACTGTTTGCAATGTCTATATATTCGTGATTAAATTCAAACATATTCATAATCCAATAATCTTGATGTTCTAATCCATCCTTAAAAATACTACATTGAATAAATTGTAATCCACTATTTCGATTATTTTCTAATATCGTTTTTAATTTTCCACTCATTAATTTTACGAATGTAAAACCAGAATGCCAAACATATATCAAATCAGTCAGTTTTGATTTTACATACAAAACAGGATTGGCAACAATTAGCTTTACTTTGATTTCTTTAAAATATAAATTATCTATAAATAAAGGGTCGTTATCTACATCACAATTACATATTGTCTCTTTCATTTGAGGATAGTTTCCCAT
Organism: Flavobacterium sp.; assembly: GCA_043731625.1. Lineage (GTDB taxonomy): Bacteria > Bacteroidota > Bacteroidia > Flavobacteriales > Flavobacteriaceae > Flavobacterium. The sequence goes on from JAYTIV010000158.1 coordinate 12,041, forward strand.
TATTTTTTTGTTTAATTAGTGTTGAATAGAGTAGAAATTCATGATTTAAAAAATTAATAGATTTATAGGTGTATTTGGATTGTTAATTTATCTGCATATTGTTTAGCTTGAGAGGTTCTTTTTATTATTGCTGTAGTAGAGAGTAAATGTATTAAATCTTATCTTGAGAGAATAAACCTAGCAGACAAAATAGCGATTTTTAGAAAAACTAAAAACCGCTATTGTAGCAATACCTTATGGCAAGGGGTTTTTATTCAATTTTATATGCAATATACTTTTTCTCTCCTTTATAAAAATAAGATTTCACATAAAGGGTTGCTTTTTTTGTAATCTGTTTCGTATTATCTCCAAAATATATATAATTGAAGGTATTATCATTTATTGGAAAATTTTTCCCCAATGATTTATCATAAACACTACTAGTAATTTTTTTTTTGTTGATCTTAAAAATATTTGAAATAATATCTATCTCATCATATGAAATACCTATTTTTCCATATGAAAAATTTTCAATGTTAATTGTTTCAAAAGTATTTGTTTTGTTTTGTTTTATACTACAGGAAATAAGTATAAATAATATAAAATAAAATAATTTTTTCATAATTATAAAAGTTTACTTTTTCTAATCATTGTTAACTTATATGGATTTAAGTTATTATCTATAGCATAATTTGTCATTGAAGAGCCAGAAATAATACCAGTTGTAGAATTGTAGTATAATTTATTAGAAATACTTGTTCCTTGTAAGGGATCTCCTGAAGCATTATCATAGAATTGAAAATATTTACCAGTTGCGTCTGTACCCATACCAACAATTACAATAAAATGGTCGGTTGTATTATCTGTACCTGGATTTGGACTGCCAGAATGATTATCAATCCCGACAATTACTGGAATGCCGTTTGATAAAGCATATTTTAAGTAACTTAAACCATTTGCTAAAGCTGTATTATTTACACCGTTTTGGGCTGTGTAAATTTGAAAAGTCTGACCAGTTGAACTATAGTTAGATATTTTATATCCCATAACTCTTAATTGTTCTTTTGAATATTCCATACATTGCCAATTTGGGTGAGCTAATCTATTCCAACCTACGAAATTACTTATTGGAATTACAGAAGGTATGTTTGACCAAGTTTGTTGAGGATTAAAATCGGAATAGGTTGTGTTATCAAAATCTCCTTCGATATTATTATCTAAATCACCGGTAGGTTCATTTTTAATTTTATTATTTAAAATATCATCTAATGTTAATGTTGGATTATTCATTGACAAATCAACTAATTCATTCGCAAAAGCTAACGCATCAGAATCAATAACATTATTTGTAATATGTAAGGATAAATAATCCGTTAGTGCTTGATATAACCCCAATGTTGTATGAAGGTACATTTTTTTGTTACCAATAAGTGGTTTGTAAAATTGATTTGCAACTATATTACTTACGTTTATTTCATTATCCGTCATTGGAGGATTTAGAATCGAGAAAACAGGTGCTGTAACAACTGGCACTGGTACAATAGGCGTGGGGTTATAATTACTACTTGAACTACCTTGACCCGATTGTCCAGTGCCACCTCCAAGAAATCCGCTTGGTCCGGTTGTATTAGAGCCAGAACCACCAATAGGGATGCCATTTTGTGAGCAAACAACAACTAGACGTATAAAAGCTCCGTTAGTACAAGAAGGGCCAAGATTGTGATATGAGCCAACACTACCATTTTGAGTTTGACAACATTGTAAATATGATACACAAGTTATTGTTAAGATTCCAGGTCCTGAATTGTCTTCATCATATTCAGAAGAGCCTCCTTCGCCAAAGAAAGTTGTAGGTCCATGTACTTTTGAATATTCAATAGAACCTACAAATTCAAATTCTTGATGCTCATCGTTATATTTCATTTCCTCACTAGGGAAATATTTTATTATATAGGCTTGTTTTTCGTTTGAATTATTAATTTCCAGAATTAGGTTTTCGAAGTACCCATTTGTTATTTCATCTCTTTTTATTGCCATTGTATAAGATGTTTTACCATCATATACAATTTCTTTAATTTTACTAGAATCTATTATAAAATTATAATCTTCTATTGTATCTCCTGCTCCTCTATTGGCGGTTTTTAGCTTTTTTATTTGGTCGTCAAACTTGGTATAGGATGTTTTGAATTCCTGCTTTTGTAATGCTTCTTGAAAAGTATATTCTTTTACAGCATAATTCTGTTTTGGAATTGCATCTTCATACAAATCTTTCTCACATCCAGAAAACAACATTCCTAATAAAGCAATAAACAAAAACAAGTAATTTTTCATTTGTTTCATAATTTGTTTGGTTAAAGTTATTAATATTCTTTCAAATATATTAAAAAATATTATACGGTTGAATAAAACCGATTGTTTTAAATCACTTATTAAAAATCGATTTGCTATATTTTAGTAGTCGATATGAAAAAAATTAGGAAAAATGAAATACCAGATATAGTGGTTAAAATTGGTTTAAGAATTAATGAAATAATTTTTGAAAAAAAATTAAAACAAAGAAATGTTGCTCACGATGCAGGTTTAGATGTTGAGAATCTAAGAAAATATATTAAAGGTAAACAAGAAATGAAAATTAGTACAATGATTAGGATTGTTGAAGCTCTTGATGTGTCTGTAAAAGAATTGTTTGATTTTGAATATAGTAAAAAATAAAAAAAGAGAACCAAAAAGTTCTCTTTTTTTATTTCCAACGCAAACTTTCCATAAGGGTTTGCATATCGTTCTTGATGTAGCTTGTTGCAGGCATTATCGAATCGAAATTGGGTTTTGCATAAAAATATACTGAACAATCTATAAAATGTTTCACACTATCTGTTACATAAAACTGAGCATTTGTTGCTGCATTACCATTGACTTGATAAAACATTCCGTAAACCTTGTTTTTGCTGTTCATAAAAGGTTGTTCCAATATATCATCAGCTTTGATAACATGTTCATAAGTGAGTTTTTGGGCATCTTTCAACAACAAATTGATATTGTTTGAAACCGGTTTATAACTCAAATATATTGTAGCTTTCATCTTCGGGTAATCAATCGTAAAATTGCAACTCGTTTTTTCTTTAATTACTGCTTCGGAATTGATGTCAAATGTAAAGGGGCAATTGTTTTCGAAATGGGCATATTGAGCCACAGGATATTCCAAACTTAATTGTCCTGATGGTTTTGGCAAAACCTCTTTCTTGCATCCGATAGTGATAAAAAATAGCAGTAAAAGAACAAAAAAAGGCTTCAGTTTTTTTAACATAAGAAAGGTTTAAAACGGCAAATCGTTTTCTGGCAATGGATTACTTGGAGTTTCAAAATTTGAATTTTTTATTTCATTACTAGAATACGCTTTTTGCGATTCAGTATCTTTTTTGGTGGTCAAAAAGGTAAATTCAGTTACTTGAATTTCTGTGGTATATTTGGTAATACCTTCTTCAGTCTGCCATTGTCTAGATTTTATCCTTCCTTCTACATATATTTTATCTCCTTTTGATAGATATTTCTCGCAAATTTCGGCAGCTTTATTTCTCACAACAAGATTGTGCCATTCGGTTGAGGTTATTTTTTCATTGGTAGATTTGTTAATATAGGTTTCGTTGGTAGCCAAAGGAAATCTTCCAATGCAGTTGCCACCATCAAAATAGTGCATCTTGATATCTTCACCAAGATGACCTATTAACATTACTTTGTTTAACGTTCCGCTCATTTTTTGTGGTATTTAATAAGTCAAATGTACTAAATTTTTGAAAAAGATTTCCATTCCTTTTCTATAAAATTAAAAATTACTATCGGAAATGGATATGTTTGAAGTGTATCAAAATCAATGCCATTTGATATTGAACCTCTAAGGTTTACTATCTGGAATTTTATATAAAGATGTTGATGTGATAGTTTATGAATAATGCTTTTTGGATTCCATTCTCTCACAGAAACAATTTTATTGTCATTATATATAAGGTCTTGAATTTGATTTGAAATTGAATCAAAACTTTCTTCTTTTTGAGTTTCTATAAGCGGAAATTCATATAGATTGTGCCAAATTCCTTTATCTGATCTTTTTTGAATAATTGTTTTTTGACTTCCATCAAGAAATACAATATAATTAAAATAGCGATTAGTGACTTTGAGTTTTTTTGATTTTATAGGTAATTGAGAAACTTTCTTTTTTTGCAAAGCCAAACAACTTGTATTGAAAATACAAATATCACAATTTGGATTTTTTGGCACACATTGCATAGCTCCAAACTCCATAATAGCTTGATTGAACAATGCTGGATTTTCTTTTGAGATTAATTCAGAAGCCAATGCAGTAAACTCTTTTTTGGTTGATAATAAAGAAATATCAGAGTCAATATCAAAATAGCGAGACAATACCCTAAAAACATTTCCATCAACCACGGGAACTTTTTCGTTGTAAGAAAAAGATGCAATTGCAGCAGCAGTATATTCCCCAACTCCTTTTAGTTTCAATAAATCAACATATGAATTCGGAAAAATTCCGTCTAATTCAAAAGCGATATATTGAGCTGTTTTATGTAAATTTCTTGCTCTAGAATAATATCCTAAACCTTGCCAGAGTTTCAAAACTTGTTCTTCGGTAGCATTTGCCAAATCAAAAACAGTAGGAAAAGCGGTTGTAAACGAATAAAAATAGGGCATTCCTTGTGCAACTCGAGTTTGTTGCAACATTATTTCAGACAGCCAAATGAAGTAAGGATTTTGTGTATTTCGCCACGGCAAATCGCGTTTGTTTTGTAAATACCATTTGGTTAAGGAATTAGAAAAAGTCATGTTAAATAATTGTTTGGCAAATGTAAAAGTTTATGTAATTAAATTTTAATGAATTAGGTTGATTAATTGTTTTTTTAATTCATATATTTGCACTCTCAAAAAAATAGTACCCAAAATTAAAATTAGAACGAAAATGACGAAAGCAGATATCGTAGCAAAAATTTCAGAGAAATTAGGCCTTGAAAAAGGTGATGTTCAAGCGACAGTTGAATCTTTTATGGAAGAAGTTAAAACTTCATTAGAAACTGGAGACAATGTTTATTTAAGAGGATTTGGTAGTTTTATTATCAAAACCAGAGCAGAAAAAACAGGAAGAAACATTTCTAAAAACACTACAATTAAAATACCAGCTCACAACATTCCAGCTTTTAAACCTGCAAAAGTGTTTGTTGAAGGAGTTAAAACAAATAACGAAGCAAAATAAAAATATTATTAATCACCAAAAATCTATCCGATTATGCCAAGTGGTAAAAAAAGAAAAAGACATAAGGTAGCAACGCACAAACGTAAGAAGAGAGCGAGAGCTAACCGTCACAAGAAGAAAAAGTAGTTCTAAACTACTTTTTTCTTTTTTAAAAAGTTCATTGAAATTGAGATTTAAGATTGTAGATTACCGATTTAAGATTGCAGATGTAAGAAATCTGAAATCAAGAATCAAAATTCAGAAATCTAGAATCTCGCCGGGTTCAATACCTGTTAAAATATTGTTTAATCCATCCTTACTACAAAGTTGATGGTTGATAGTTAGTGGTTGATGGAGTTTTTCCAACAACTGAAAACTGACAACTGACAACTCCATTGTTTGGATAAAAATTTAACGTGTGAATAAAGAATTAATCATCAGATCTAGTTCTGAAGCCGTAGATTTTGCCTTATTAAAAGATGGAAAACTAATTGAATTACACAAAGAACAAGAAACCAGCAAGTTTCAAGTAGGCGATATTTTTATTGCCAAAATCAGGAAACCAGTTGCTGGGCTTAATGCTGCATTTGTAAATGTTGGCTTCGAGAAAGATGCCTTTTTGCATTATCACGATTTAGGTCCAAATCTTGCTTCTCAACTGAAATTCATAAAACTTGTAAGCGCAGGTAAAATAAAAGATTTCTCCCTAAAATCCTTTCAGTTTGAAAAAGAAATTGATAAAGATGGCTCTATGACCGATGTGTTAAGCGCCAATCAATCAATTCTTGTTCAAGTCGTCAAAGAACCAATATCTACAAAAGGACCAAGAATAAGTTCAGAACTTTCTCTTGCCGGACGATTTATTGTTCTTGTCCCTTTCTCCGATAGAGTTTCTGTTTCACAAAAAATAGAAGAAAAAGGAGAAAAAGACCGACTGAAAAAACTGGTTCAAGCTATTAAACCAAAAGGATTTGGCGTTATTGTTCGTACAGTAGCCGAAGGCAAAAAAACAGCAGAAATAGAAAAAGATTTGCAGAATCTAATAGACAGATGGACTGCAATGTGTAAAAAATTACCAACTGCTCATCATCCATCAAAAGTATTAGGAGAACTCAATAGAGCATCTTCAATACTAAGAGATGTATTTAATGATACCTTTAGTGGTATTCATATAGATGACGAAGAGTTGTACAACGAAACGAAGGATTATGTGCAAGAAATTGCTCCTTCAAAAGAATCAATAGTAAAGTTTTATCAATCAAAAGACACGCCAATTTTTGAGAAATACAATATAGAGAGACAAATCAAAACTTCTTTTGGAAAAACAGTATCAATGAGTAAAGGTGCTTACCTTATTATTGAACACACAGAAGCGCTTCACGTTATTGACGTAAATAGCGGAAACCGTTCAAACAAAGCAACCAACCAAGAAGATACCGCAATGGAAGTCAATATGATTGCCGCAGCAGAAATCGCTAGACAATTGCGTTTGCGAGATATGGGCGGAATTATAGTTGTCGATTTTATCGATATGCAAAATCCAGATAACCGTAAAGTGTTATTTGATTTTCTCCGAGACGAAATGCTTGATGATAAAGCAAAACATAAGATCTTACCGCCAAGTAAATTTGGATTAGTTCAAATAACTAGACAACGCGTAAGACCAGAAGTAAATATAAAAACTAGAGAAGAAGATCCTAATAATGAAAATGGCGAAATCGAAGCTCCAATTCAAATTATAGATAAGATTTCATTTTCTCTTGAAAAGATTTTAAAAGACCATAAAAAAGTAAAACTAAATGTTCATCCTTTTGTGGCAGCATACCTTAAAAAAGGTTTTCCATCATTACGTTCAAAATGGTTTTTTGAACATAAAAAATGGGTGAAAATAATACCACGTGACGCTTACACGTACCTAGAATATCATTTCTTTGACAATCAAGGAAATGAAATTAAAGAGTAATGATTCTGAAATATATTCAGAAAAAATAAAACCGCCTTTCGTGAGATTGCTTTGCCTGTTCGGCTTAGTAGCTTCGAGTGGCGGTTTTTTTATTTCCTTTTTTCTGCAAAAAAACGAATCATTAAATCAGCAGCTTCATTTGCCAAAATACCAGAGACAACTGTGGTTTTAGGATGTAATTGTGTGCCCATTTTCATAAAACCACGATGGTCATCTGTAGCGCCAAAAACAATTTTTGAAATTTGGCTCCAATATAAAGCACCAGCACACATTTGACAAGGTTCAAGTGTAACATAAAGCGTGCAATCTTTGAGATATTTTCCGCCCAGAAAATTGGCCGCAGCAGTGATAGATTGCATTTCAGCATGTGCCGTAACATCATGGAGTATTTCGGTAAGATTATGACTTCTTGCAATAACTTTATTATCAATAACAATTATAGCTCCAACAGGTATTTCTCCTTTTTCAAAAGCTATTTCTGCTTCTTGTAAGGCTTTTTTCATAAAATACTCGTCTGTGAAAATGTTTTCCATACTGCAAAAATAGGAATTCAATTTGTTACCTTTGCTTAATGTCAAACAATTTACTTTCACATATCAATAATCCAACTGATTTAAAAAAATTAGATGAATCACAATTGCCTCAATTGGCAAAAGAATTACGTGATTTTATTATAGATGTTGTCTCTGTAAAAGAAGGTCATCTTGGTGCTAGTTTAGGCGTTATTGAATTGACAATTGCTTTGCATTATGTTTTTAACACTCCAGACGATTTGTTGGTTTGGGATGTTGGTCATCAAGCGTATGGACACAAAATTTTGACAGGAAGAAGAGCTGTTTTTCATACAAACAGACAACTAGGAGGAATTTCTGGTTTTCCTAAAAGAAGCGAAAGTGAATATGATACTTTTGGTGTAGGACATTCTTCAACAGCTATTTCTGCTGCATTAGGCATGGCAATTGCATCCAAATTAAAAGGAGATTCAAACAAGCAACATATTGCTGTTGTAGGTGATGCTTCAATAGCCTCAGGAATGGCATTTGAAGGGTTAAATCACGCAGGAGTTACAGATGCAAATCTTTTGGTAATTTTGAATGACAATGCTATCGGAATTGACCCAAGTGTTGGAGCTTTAAAAAATTATCTAACAGCAGTAAAGGAAGGAAAAAATCCAAAACAGAATAACATTATTAAATCTTTAAATTTTGATTATTCTGGACCTATTGATGGACACAATATTTTTGAAGTCATAAAAGAGCTAAAACGCCTCCAAAAAATTAAAGGCCCGAAATTTCTGCATATTATTACTACCAAAGGTAAAGGACTACAACAAGCCGAGGAAAACCAAGTTCAATATCATGCACCTGGGAAATTTGATAAAACTACAGGCGAAGTTCATTTGAAATCAGAAGAAAATTTACCTCCAAAATTTCAAGATGTTTTTGGGTTAACCCTTTTAGATTTAGCAAAAAAAAATCAAAAAATTATAGGAATTACACCGGCAATGCCTTCTGGAAGTTCATTAAAGTTTATGATGGATGTTTTTCCAGATAGAGCTTTTGATGTTGGAATTGCAGAACAACATGCTGTAACGCTTGCTGCGGGAATGACAACGCAAGGAATGGTTGTTTTTTGCAATATATATTCCACATTTCTGCAAAGAGCTTATGATCAAGTCATTCATGATGTTGCTTTACAGAATTTACCAGTTATTTTTTGTTTAGATAGAGCAGGTTTGGTAGGAGAAGATGGAGCAACACACCATGGGGTTTTTGATTTGGCTTATTTGAGATGTATTCCTAATATGATTATTTATGCGCCAAGAAATGAAATCGATTTGCAAAATATATTATATACCTCTCAATTGAGTTTAAATCACCCTATAGCAATTCGTTATCCTCGTGGTAGAGGTGTTATTACAGATTGGAAAAAGAATTTTTTTGGTAATTATTCTAAAATTGAAATTGGTAAAGCCATTTGCTTAAAAGAAGGTACAATAACTGCTGTTTTGTCAAACGGAACTATAGGAAATAATGTAACAAAAGCAATTTCAAAATTGAAAAATCCTGAGAGTATTGCCCATTATGATTTTAGTTTTGTAAAACCATTAGATGAAGAAATGTTACATTCCATTTTGTCTACTTTTCAAAATATTATAACTATTGAAGACGGAACGGTTACTGGTGGTTTTGGTTCTTCTATTGACGCATTTGCTGCTCAAAACAAGTATGCAATTGCAATACAAACCCTTGGAATTCCTGACCAATTTATTGAACAAGGGACCATTGAAGAATTACAAAAAATTTGCAAAATAGATGTAGAAAATCTAGTTGATTTATTGTCATAAAAAAAATCCAAACCTTTAGACTGCCCCCAAAATTTTAGACAAATTTATAATTAATTTTGATTATAATGAGTTCGATATTTTATCGGGCTCATTTTGTTTAAATTCGACTTGCTTCTCTCGTTATTGTAATAGTTTATATATTCTTTAATTTCCATTTTTAATTGGTCTACTGAGGTGTATTTTTTTAGATAAAACAATTCTGATTTTAATATTCC
>JAYTIV010000159.1:0-21579 GCA_043731625.1 Flavobacterium sp.
TGTCAAAATAGTAATCCGCAAGATTTATTTTTGTTATTAGGTCCAACTGCTCAAACTGGTGGAGTTTGGACACCTGCATTAGCAAGTGGTTCAGGTATTTTTAATCCTGCTATAGATTTAGCTGGTGATTATATCTATACAGTAACAGGAATTTCTCCTTGTACTATTGCAACAGCAACTGTAAGTGTTGAAGTTAAACCAATACCAGATGCTGGTATTGATGCCATTGCAGATATTTGCTCAAACAAAGATCCAATTGATTTATTTACATTTCTTGATGGAACTCCACAATTAGGAGGAACTTGGACACCAGCTTTAGTAAGTGGAACTGGATTTTTTAATCCAGCAATTGATTTAGCAGGACAATATACCTATACAATAAATGGTATTCTTCCATGTGTTGATGATACAGCAATTATTACAGTTAATATTATTCCTGGACCAGACGCAGGTCAACCTGGGAATGCAGTTTTTTGTTTAAATAATACACCAGAAGATTTATTTACATTTTTAAATGGTACACCACAGGTTGGTGGAACATGGTCACCTACATTATCAAGCGGAACTGGTATTTTTAACCCAGCATTAGACCCAGCTGGTGTTTATACTTATACATTTGTTGGAAATCAGCCTTGTGATGATGATACAGCAACTGTAACAGTAACTGTAAACCCAATTCCAGATGCAGGTGAAAATAATTCTGCAAATATTTGTTCTAATCAAGATCCAGTAGATTTGTATTCTTATATTTTAGGAACACCTCAAACAGGAGGAGAATGGACACCTACCTTGGCAAGTGGTTCAAATATTTTTAATCCTGCAATAGATGCAGCAGGAAATTACACCTATACAGTAGGTAATCCATTTTGTCCGCCAGATTCATCTATAATAACAGTAATAATAACTTTTGGACCAGAAGCAGGGACAAATGGTACAGTAGATTTTTGCGAAAATGCAACACCTCAGGATTTATTTTTAAGTTTAAATGGTTCTCCACAAGTTGGAGGTACTTGGACTCCTTCATTAGCAAGTGGAACAGGAGTTTTTAATCCAGCAATAGATTCTGCAGGAATTTATACATATGCTTTTACTGGAACAAATACTTGTGATAATGATTCTGCAATTGTAATAGTAACTGTTAGTCCAATTCCAAATGCTGGAGTTTTTACAGGTGTACAAAGTGTTTGTACATCTTCAGGGACTTTTGATTTATTTACATTATTAAATGGAAATCAATCTGGAGGTACTTGGACAGACAGTAACAATCAAGTTGTTTCAAATTTAATTGATGTTTCAACTTTAATTCCAAATAGTTATTCATACACTTATACAATTATTAATTCATGTGGTACAGATTTAGAAGTTGTGGAATTAATTATCCTTGCTAACCCAGTATTAAATCTACCAAACATAGCTGTTTTATCACCAATATGTAGTGGTTCAAATGAAACAATTTCATTTTCAAATATGAATGATGGAAATTATGTACTTAATTACGAATTAACAGGAAGTAATAGTAGTATTCAATCTGCACCTTTGACAATTTTAAATGGATTAGGATCTTTTAATATTAATGCTTTTGATATTCCGAATGTTGGTTCAACTACAATTACCTTTTTAAATATTGCTAATGCAACTACATCTTGTGGAACTTTACTCGCAGATGTTAGTGCAAGTTTTATTATTAATCCTTTATCAAATATAGAAAACGCAAATTTAGCAATTGCTAATACTTGTATTGGATCAGATGCTACAGTTTTAATTTCTAATGCAACAGGATTGATTGATGGAGATTATCAATTTAATTATACAATTCCACAAGCTATTCCAACAACAGGAGTTACAAGTACCATAACAATTTCTGGAGGAAATGGTCAATTCTCAATACCAGGTATAGGATTTACTAATACAGGTAATTATTCTTTAACAATTGATTCTATTGTAAGTATAACTGGAGGTTGTACAAATTTGAATGAAAATGCAACAACTGGATTTGAAGTATTACCAATACCAGATGCAAGTGGTGCTTCAATTAGTGCATTAAATTCTTGTTTAAATTCATCAAATCAAGTTCAAATTATTGGAGCAACAAATCTTACTGATGGAAATTATCTCATAGATTATCAATTATCTGGAGTAATTACAGCATCACTTAATACAACAATTTCTATTACTGGCGGTATGGGAGTTTTTGTTATACCTGCAGCAAATTTAATAAATACTGGAATTGTTACTGTAACAGTTTCTCAAATATCCAATAGTTCTACTTTGTGTGGTACAGGTTTTACTTTTGTAACAAGCACTACTTTTGAAGTGACTACTATTAATGACCCAGTTTTGGTTGCAAATGGTGACCAATTTTGTGCAAATGAAAACCCAACAATTGCTGATTTGGCAGCTAATATAGTAGGTACAGACACGGTTCTTTTTTATAATTCAAATACTGGAGGGACTGCTTATTTAAATACTGATTTATTAATAAACGGTACAATTTATTATGCAACTTTAGTTTCTGCAACTGGTTGTGAAAGTATAACACGAATACAAATTACAGTTACATTAAACGTTGTAGACACTCCAACAATTTCTACAAACGGAAATGAATTTTGTATTACTGATAATGCAACAATTTCAGATTTATCTGCAAATATTTTAGGAAACGGAACAATTAAGTGGTACGATAATAGTATTGGTGGAAATCAATATGTAGATACAACTGCATTAATTGATGGAACTATTTATTATGTTACATTGACTTCATCGGCAGGTTGCGAAAGTAATCCTCGTATACCAATAACTGTTACTGTCAATCAAATTGGAGATCCAATCATAAACGATAAAGGAAATGAATTCTGTCGAGTAGACAATCCTACAATTGCTGAGTTATCTGCAAATATTCAAGGAACAAATACTGTTGTATGGTATGATGCTGAAACAAATGGTGTTGCTTATAGTGCATCAGATTTATTAATAGATGGTACAACTTATTATGCAACATTAGTAGCTACTTCTGGTTGTGAAAGTCAAACTAGATTAGCAGTTACTGTTGATTTGAATAAGTGTAATGATTTATTAATTCCAGATGGATTTTCGCCAAATAACGATGGCGTAAATGAAACATTTGAAATTAAAAATTTAGCCGAAATTTATCCAAATTACAAAATAGAAATATATAACCGTTATGGAAATTTATTATATACAGGAAATATAAAAACCCCAAATTGGAACGGGACTACTTCAGAATCGGGAATAAATTTAGGGACATCAGAAGTTCCGGTTGGTGTATATTTTTACATATTAGAATTTAATGTTGGAATACAAAAACCAATTCAAGGAAGAGTCTATTTAAGTAGATAAATGAAATATAAGATGAAAGGAAGAAATATAAAATATTTAGTTTTTGTCAGCATTTTTCTAGTTACAACTCTAGTAAAAGCGCAACAAGATCCACAGTTTACACATTATATGTATAATATGAATGTGATAAATCCTGCTTATGCAACAGATAATGAAGGCATAATTAATTTGGGAGGATTATACAGAACACAATGGGTTGGAGTAGTAGGAGCACCAAAAACAACCTCATTATTTGCCCATGCTCCAATTGCAAAAAAAGTTGAAATGGGAATTTCATTTGTTAATGATGCTATTGGAGATGTAGTAAATGAAAATAATATTTATGTCGATTTTGCCTATGTATTGCCAGTTTCTGAAAAAAATAAACTTTCTTTTGGTTTGAAAGGAGGAGTTACTATGTATGATGCTAATTTTAATGGGTTTAAATTTACAGATGCTCTGCCAGAAAATGCTTTTGACAATGTCAATAAAACATTTCCAAATGTAGGTATAGGGACTTTTTATTTTAGTGATCATTATTATTTGGGCTTTTCGATTCCAAATTTATTAACTACAAAACATATCGAAAATAAAGATGGTATAAAATATACTGGTGTAGAAGCAACCCATTATTTTTTAACAGGCGGATATGTTTTTAATTTAAATAAAAGTACAAAATTCAAACCTGCTTTTATGGCAAAAGGAGTTTCAGGAGCACCATTATCATTAGATGTTACAGCTAACTTTCTCTTTGAAGAATTTTTTGAAATAGGAGTAGGTTATCGTTATGATGATTCTGTAAGTGGGCTTGTTGGGTTTAATGTAACTAAGAATATGCGAATAGGATATTCATATGATTATACTTTATCAAATTTAGGACAATTCAATACTGGTTCTCATGAAATATTTTTATTATTTGATATAGATTCATCAAAATTTTCATCAAAAGGATATGATAAATCGCCAAGATTCTTTTAATAACTTAACAAATGAAAAAACACCTTTATATACTTTTTATATTTTGTTTTAGTATCACAATTTTTGCACAAAAAGTTAGTGAGAAAAAAGCAACTAATTTATTCGAAAAGAAAGCTTATGTAAAAGCTGCAGAAATGTATGAACAAGTTTCAGAAAGCCAAACTGTTTTACAAAACTTGGGAGATTGTTATTATTATAATTCTCAAATGAAAGACGCAGTTCGTGTTTACGGTAAGTTGTTTCTTAATTATAATGATAAAATTGATCCTGAGTTTAATTTTAGGTTTGCACATGCGTTACTTGGTATTGCTGACTATGATAAAGCCGATAAGTATATGGGCGAATATTTGAAATATAAAGTAAACACAGAAAGCTTCATAAAAAATCTTAAAACTAATATTCCATTTAATTATGTCATTCAACAAATGGCTAAAAACACTTCAAATGGAGATTTTGGAATGTCATTTTACGGCGATAAAGTAGCATTTGCTTCTCTGAGAAATACCGAAACTAAATCTTTTGGATGGAATGAAAAACCATATTTAGATTTATATATTGCAGATATAAATGAAAAAGGTTTACTATCTAACATTACTCCTTTTCCTAAAGAAATAAATACCAAAACTCACGAAAGTTCCGCAACTTTTAGTAGTGATGGAAAAACAATGTATTTTAATCGTACAAATGAAAAGAAAGTAAAAATCGGAAATGAAAAAGTTGCTAATATAAAAATATTTAAAGCTGAATTCATTGATGGAAAATGGACAAATATTAAAGAATTGCCTTTTTGTAGTGATGCCTATTCTACAGAGCATCCTGTATTGAGTAAAGATGGCAAACAATTATATTTTTCTAGTGATATGCCCGGATCAATAGGTTCTTTTGATATATATGTTGTAGATGTTAAAGAAGATGGTACCTATAGTACTCCAGAAAATATGGGAAACACCATAAACACAATTCATAGAGAACAATTTCCTGAAATTTCAAATGATGGAACTATTCTTTATTTTGCTTCTGATGGACACCAAGGTATGGGAGGATTGGATATTTTTATGAGTAAATCATATGATGGTGTTTTTGCAAAACCTTTAAATCTTGGAGAAACAATTAATAGCAATTTGGACGATTTTGGATACATTGTTGACGAGAAAAAAAATACAGGTTATTTATCTTCAAACAGAAAAAGTGGGGATAATTTATACAGTTTTACAAGAACTGAAAACTTTGAACGATATGTTGTAGAAGGTGAAGTAAAAGATAAAAACACACAATCATTATTGCCAGGTACATTAGTAACTTTATATGACGAAAATAATATTTTAATTGGTCAAATGGTTGTAGGTGGAGATGCCAATTATATATTTAATACCGAGCCAAATAAAAAATATAGAATAGAAGCTATTCGTGATTTTTATATTCCACATAGTGAAGAATTTACAACCAACGAAGATGGAAAATTAAGATATACCATAGAGTTGTTTATGGAATGTTATGATGATGCAGAAGAAATTATCACCAAACGTCAAGATGGTAAAGTTCAGATTGTATTAGAAAATATTTATTTTGATTTAAACAAATGGGATATCAAACCAGATGCTGCAAGAATATTAAATGTACTTTTGGATTTACTAAACAAATATCCAGAAATGGAAATAGAAATTGATGCGCATACAGATTCAAGAGCATCTGATATGTATAATATAGTGCTATCAAACCGTCGTGCAGGATCAACATTAGAATATTTGGTTCAAAATGGCATAAATAGAAAAAGACTCCGTTCAAAAGGATTTGGAGAACAAGTTCCTTTAATAAAATGTGGTTCTACTAAAAAGTGTACAGAAGAAGAACATTCTATCAATAGAAGATGTGAATTTATAATCTTAAAATAAAAAAATGCCATTGGAAACAATGGCATTTTCTTTAAATTAAATCTCAAAAAAAAATTTATCTTAACTCATTAGCTATTTGTTTATTTTTGTAGATATATATTTATTATGAGAAAATTTATCATCATTGCATTATTGTTTTCAATCACAATTTTAAAAGCTCAAAATCAGCAACCTAAACTTGTTGTTGGTATTGTAGTTGATCAAATGAAAATGGAATATTTATACCGATTTCAAAATGATTTTTCCGAAAATGGATTTAAGAAAATGATGAATAATGGGTATGTTTTTCAAAATATGCATTATAATTATTTGCCAACTTATACTGGTCCAGGTCACGCATCAATATATACTGGCACAACACCATCAGTTCACGGAATTGTAGGCAACGAATGGTTTAGTAGAAAATTATCAGATGAAATATATTGTACAGAAGACAAAAATGTAAAAACTATTGGCGATGGTACAAAAAAAGAAGGAGAAATGTCTCCAAAAAATCTTTTGAGTACTACAATTACTGATGAATTGAGATTATCCACAAACTTCAAAGGAAAAGTTATCGGAATGAGTCTGAAAGATAGAGGAGCAATTCTACCTGCTGGGCATTTTGCCAATTGGGCATTTTGGTATAGCAAAACTGGTGCATTTATTTCTAGCACTTTTTATGGAGAAAAATTGCCTGATTGGGTAACAGATTTCAATAACGAAAAACATTATTTGCCGTATATCAATAAAGGTTGGGATTTATTAAAACCATTTGACGCCTATAATGAAAGCCTAGCCGATGACAATCCATATGAAGGTAAATTAAACGGAGCTAAACCCGTTTTTCCATATAATCTTAAAGAAATGTATGAAAAAAATGACGCAGGTATAATTCGTTCAACTCCATATGGGAATGACTTATTAGAAGAATTTGCAAAAGCTGCTATAGAAAAAGAAGCATTAGGAAAAGACGATAGTACAGATTTTCTAACCGTTAGTTTTTCTTCTACCGATTATGTAGGTCATATTCTTGGGCCAAGATCTATAGAACTGCAAGATACTTATTTGAGGTTAGACAATACAATAGCAGATTTTTTAAATTATCTTGACAAAACCGTCGGAAAAGGGAATTATCTTATTTTTCTAACAGCAGATCATGCTGGT
The DNA here is from genome assembly GCA_043731625.1 of Flavobacterium sp. Lineage (GTDB taxonomy): Bacteria > Bacteroidota > Bacteroidia > Flavobacteriales > Flavobacteriaceae > Flavobacterium. Next base: position 7,353 of record JAYTIV010000159.1, read on the forward strand.
GCAGAAAACGCAAAATTTCTAAAAGATAATAAATACGATGTGACCAATGTTGAACCAAAAGAAATCAGATCAGCATTGAAGAAATTTTCATCAGATACTTATGGAGAAGATTTGGTATTGAATTATTCTAACTTTAATTTATTTTTTAACAAAGAAATTATCAAAGCAAAAGCTTTGGATTTGTCGAAAGTGAAGCAAACTTTTAAAGATTTTTTAATGACTCAAGAACAAGTAAAACGAGTATATACCGAAGAGGAAATTCTTTCTTCAACAGGAAATGATTTTTATTTAAATTTTATCGCTAAAGGATATGATGTTTCTCAAAATGGAGATTTGGTAATTCTTGATAAACCAGGTTTTATTGAGTATGGTGCAACAGGAACTTCTCACGGAACCTCTTATAGTTACGATACTCATGTGCCTTGTATATTTTATGGTTGGAATATCAAAAAAGGAGAAACACACGACAGAAAAGAAATCACAGAAATTGCACCAACTCTTGCTCAAAAGTTAAAAATTTCATTTCCAAACGGTACAGAAGCAAAAGTATTGTTAGAAATTTTAGATAAATAATTTTTAAATGAATAGATTTTTTATTTTTCTTATTGTAATCTTTTTTCAGAATTGTTTTGCTCAATCTTGGCCTTCGCAAACTTGGCCGTCGGCTACAAATATCACGAGTACTATAGATATAAATGGTGTGCAAGATATGAGCGGTTTGCATTTTAATCCTACCAATAATAGACTTTATGCTGTTCTTGATACTGGTGAAGTAGTAATTTTGCAATGGAATTCAACTTCAAATACATTTACTCAACTTGCAAGAAAAACAATATCTGGAGGACCAGAAGGAATAACACAAGCCAATTTATTTGCAAATGAATTTTATACAATAGATGAAAATAATTATGAAATTAGGAGATATACACACGCTACAAATTTTTCGAATTTAAACGAATACAAACATTGGAATCTCTTGACTTCACCTTCTCCAATGACAGACACAGGTAATACTGGTCCAGAAGGAATTGTTTTTATACCAGACAGTTTCTTGACTGCTATTGGTTTTATTAGTCAGCAAACAGGACAATTATATACTTCTGTAAAAGGATTAGGTGGATTGTTTTTTGTGGCACACCAAGAAGGTGGATATATTTGGGTTTTTGATATCAATCCAAATACAAATAACGATTTTGCATATGTAGGGAAATATAAAACCAACAAATCTGAAAGTTGCGATTTGTCATTTGATAGGAGTACAGGTTTGCTTTATATTTTGCACAATATTTCTGGAAATAATACACTTGAAGTCACCAATTTAGCTACATCAATTACTAATGGTGGAAACAGAAAATTTGTTGCTTCGAGTGAATATAATATTGTTAATACAAACGACTCAAATGATAATATTGAAGGTTTTGCTCTTACCCAAAAATGTCCAGAAATAGGAAATGTAACTGCTTGGCTTTGTCGTGATGTAGAAAGTAATGAAAATACAACTTTGCAAAAAGATGTTTTAAAAATGTTTGATCCTTTTACCTCTAATGGATTTTGTGCTCCTTTACAAACTTCTAATTTTGAAAATGAAACTTCTTTTTTAGTTTACCCAAATCCTTCAAATTATGAAATATCTATTACTTCAGATAAAATTAAAAATGCAACTATTAAATTGATAAATAGTTTGGGACAACTTGTTTATCAATCAAATAACAACCAAAATACAACTTTTAAAATTGATTTGACCAATATCAAAAGTGGGATTTATATTTTAGAAATCAATCAAAATCAAAAAGTATTTAGACAAAAAATAATTAAAAATTAAATTTTATTCTAGCTTAATCTGATTATTTATTAGGTCTTCAAAAGTTTCACGTTCTCGAATTACAATTCCTTTCCCGTCTTTCCATAAAACTTCAGCCGGTTTGTATCTCGAATTATAATTGGATGCCATTGAGAAACAATATGCGCCAGCATTTCTAAAACAAAGTATATCTCCTTCCTTAATTTCTGCAATTCTTCGATTGTTTGCAAAAGTATCTGTTTCGCAAATATATCCTACAACGGTATAGAAACGTTCTTTGCCTTTAGGGTTTGAAATGTTTTCAATAAAATGTTGAGAACCATATAACATAGGGCGAATCAAATGATTAAATCCAGAATCAACTCCTGCAAAAACGGTCGAAGTTGTTTGTTTGACCACATTTACTTTTGCTAAAAAATATCCTGCTTCACTCACCAAAAATTTACCAGGTTCAAAAGTCAAAGTCAAAGGTCTGCCATATTCTTTTTCAAAAGTAGTAAATCGTTTTGATAATTTTTTTCCGAATTCTTCAATATTTGTTTCTATATCACCTTTATGATAAGGAACTTTAAACCCGCTTCCGAAATCAAGAAAATCTAAAGTTTTAAAATGGGTTGCAGCTTCAAAAAGTATTTCTGCAGCATATAGAAATACTTCAATATCAAGAATATCAGAACCGGTATGCATATGGATTCCATTGATATGCATTCCTGTATTTTCTACAATTCTAAGAATGTGAGGCATTTGATGAATTGAAATTCCAAATTTACTATCAATATGACCAACAGAAATATTGGAGTTTCCTCCAGCCATTACATGTGGGTTGATTCTTATACAAACAGGAATTTTTGGATGCTTGGTGCCAAAATGTTCTAATACAGATAAATTATCAATATTAATTTGAACTCCAAGTGATGCGGCTTCTTCAATCTCTTCAAATGAAACACCATTTGGGGTATAAATTATTCTTTCAGGAGTAAAACCTGCATACAAACCCAACTGCACTTCTTGAATAGAAACAGTATCTAATCCTGAACCAATTTGTTTTAATAATTGCAGAATGGCAATGTTTGATAAGGCTTTGACAGCATAATTAATTCTAAGTCTTTCAACTTTTGAAAATGCTGATGTAAGTCGATGGTATTGTGAAGCAATTTTTTCTGCATCATAAACATATAACGGACTTCCAAATTCTTCGGCAAGTGAAACTAATTCTTTAGGTAGCATAGCAGTATTATTTTCTACAAATATAAGGCTTGAGAAAAGTAATCCCAAGTGTAAAAGGATTCGATTTTGTTATTTTTTATAAATTTGGAAGATCGCCTTTTCCTTTTGTTGGTAAATTGGTTGAACCCATTAAAAATAAATCTACTTCTCTTGCGGCTTCTCTTCCTTCAGAAATAGCCCAAACAATTAAAGATTGACCTCGTCTCATATCACCAGCTGTAAAAATATGCGGAATATTGGTTTGATAATTTGAAGCTTTATAATTGTTTCTCATATCTATTTCAATTCCAAGTTGACTGCTTAAAGTTTTTTCTGGTCCAGTAAATCCAAGTGCTAAAATGGCCAAATCACAAGGCCAAATTTTCTCTGAACTTTCTTTTTCAATTAATTCTGGTCGTTGACCTGGTGTAATTTTCCAAGCAACTTCTATAGTTTTCAAACCTGTAAGTTCTCCTTTTTCATTTGCTATAAACTCTTTTGTATTGATAAGCCAATTTCTATTGCAACCTTCTTCGTGAGACGATGTTGTTTTTAATTGCAAAGGCCAAAATGGCCAAGGTGTTTTATCACTTCTCCCGATTGGAGGTTTTGGTAAAATCTCAAAATTAGTAACAGACTTTGCATGTTGTCTATTTGAAGTACCAACACAATCAGATCCAGTATCTCCACCACCAATTACAATAACATCTTTACCTGTTGCTATTATTTGATTTGGAATTGGTTCTCCAAATAATGTTTTGGTTTGTTGTGTTAAAAAAGTCATTGCTTGCACAACTCCTTTGCTTTCTATTCCTTTAGTTGGTAAACTTCTGCTTTCTGTTGCGCCACCACATAATACAATAGAATGATAGGATTTTAATTTGTCAATACCGATATTTACACCTACATTACAATTGGTTTTAAAAATAATTCCTTCAGCTTCAAGAATAGCAACTCGTCTATCAATTATAGCTTTTTCTAGTTTGAAATTAGGAATGCCATAACGTAATAATCCGCCAATGGCATTGTCTCTTTCAAAAACAGTAACCAAATGCCCAGCACGATTTAATTGTTGAGCAGCTGCTAAACCTGCTGGTCCAGAACCTATAACAGCTACAGTTTTTCCTGTTCTCTTACTTGGAATTTGGGGTTTAATCCAACCTTCAGCAAAACCTTTTTCTATAATATTTTTTTCTATGTTTTCGATTGCAACAGATTCGCTAATTATACCCAAAACACACGATTTTTCACACGGTGCAGGGCATAATCTTCCTGTGAATTCAGGAAAGTTATTGGTAGATTGCAAAATCTCTAAAGCACTTTGCCATTCTTCTTGATGTACAAAATCATTAAAATCTGGAATTAAATTTCCTAAAGGACAAGCACTATGGCAAAATGGTATGCCACAATCCATACATCTTGAACCTTGTTCTTTGATTGCTTCTTTGTTTAACGGAATTGTAAACTCGTTATAATTCGAAACACGTTCTTCTACAACAAGATTGCTCTCGTCATTTCTACTATATTCTTTAAATCCACCTATTTTCCCCATGATTATTATGCTATTAAGGCTGCAATTTGTTTTTCTTCTGATAATCTTTGTAATGCTTTTTTGTAATCTGTTGGCATTACTTTTATAAAATGTTTTTGTTGATTCTCCCAATCATCTAATATTCTTTTTGCTAACGTACTATTGGTAAATAAAGAATGTTTTTTTATCAATTGCCTAAGTTTTAAAATATCATCTTCATCCAATGATTCCAAAGCCACCATTTCTATATTACATAAGCCATTTTCGAATTGTTTTTTTTCATCAAAAACATAAGCAACACCGCCACTCATTCCGGCTGCAAAATTTCTCCCTGTTTTTCCAAGCACAACTACAGTTCCTCCAGTCATATATTCACAACCGTGATCGCCAATACCTTCTACAACAGCAGTAGCACCAGAGTTTCTTACGCAAAATCTTTCTCCTGCAATACCATTAATAAAGGCTTGACCAGAAATTGCACCATAAAGGGCTACATTTCCAATTATGATATTTTCCTCTGGTTTAAAAGTAGCTGTTGGTGGAACTTTGATAATCAATTTACCTCCTGAAAGTCCTTTTCCTAAATAATCATTACAATTTCCGTGAATTTTAAAAGACAAACCGTTTGTAGCAAATGCACCAAAACTCTGTCCGGCTGAACCTTCAAAATCTATCAAAATAGTGTCTTCAGGTAGTCCTTGAGCACCATATATTTTTGAAATTTCATTGCTTAAGATTGCACCAACGGAGCGATCTGTATTTTTTATTTTAAAATGTATTTTAGTTTTTTCTTTTCTGTAAATAGATGGAATTGTGGCTTTTATAATCTCAAAGTCAAGAACATGCTCTAAATGATGATCTTGAGATTTTGTATTGTGATTAGGAACTTCTTTTGCTTTCTCTGGTTTATATAAAATAGGTGACAAATCTAATCCGCTTACTTTATAATGATGAATCGCTTTATTGACATTTAGTTTTTGAGATTGTCCTACCATTTCTTTAAGAGTTCTAAATCCTAATTGAGCCATAATTTCTCTTAGTTCTTCAGCAATAAAATACATAAAATTGATAACGTGTTCTGGTGTTCCTTTGAAGTTTTTTCTGAGTTCAGGATCTTGTGTAGCAATTCCAACAGGACAAGTGTTCAAGTGACAAGCACGCATCATTATGCAACCTGAAGCTACTAATGGTGCTGTTGCAAATCCAAATTCTTCAGCACCAAGCAATGCAGCGATAGCTACATCACGACCAGTTTTCAACTGACCATCACATTCTAATACTACACGACTTCTCAAATCATTAAGGATTAAAGTTTGTTGTGCTTCTGCGAGTCCGAGTTCCCAAGGAATTCCTGTATGTTGTAGAGAGGTGAGTGGCGCAGCTCCAGTTCCTCCGTCATAACCAGAAATCAAAATTACATCAGCTTTTGCTTTTGCAACTCCTGCTGCAATAGTTCCAACACCTACTTCAGAAACTAATTTTACGTTTATTCTTGCTTCGCGATTTGCGTTTTTTAAATCAAATATTAACTGCGATAAATCTTCAATCGAATAAATATCGTGATGTGGCGGCGGTGATATTAGTCCAACATATGGTGTAGAGTTTCGGGTTTCAGCAATCCAAGGAACAACTTTTTCACCAGGTAATTGTCCTCCTTCACCTGGTTTTGCACCTTGTGCCATTTTGATTTGAATTTCTTTGGCATTAGTCAAATAATTTATTGAAACACCAAATCTTCCAGAAGCCACTTGTTTTATTGCACTGTTTTTAGAATCTCCATTAGTATCTTTTTGGAAACGTTTAGAATCTTCTCCACCTTCACCAGAATTGCTTTTTCCGCCAATTCTATTCATCGCGATTGCTAAATTTTCGTGAGCTTCTTGGCTAATTGAACCATAAGACATTGCTCCAGTTTTAAATTTTTTGACAATTTCCGTCCAAGGTTCTACTTCGTCTATAGGAATAGGATCTAGATTGTTGAATTCAAATAATCCTCTAATTGTCATTAAATTTTCGCTTTGATTGTTAACCATGTTGGAATATTCCTTATAACTTTCGGGACTATTAAGACGAACGGCCTGTTGCAGTTTTGCTATGGTAGTTGGATTGAACATGTGTTTTTCGCCAGTTCTTCTCCATCTATAGATACCGCCAATTTCAAGAGGTAATAAATTTGCGATTTCAGAATTAGGAAATGCTTTTTGGTATCTCTTTTTGATTTCTTTTTCAACTTCCATCAATCCAATGCCTTCTATTCGTGAAGGAGTATAGGGGAAATATTTTGATGTAAATGTTTTATTCAATCCTAAAATTTCAAATATTTGAGCTGCTCGATAGGAATGTAATGTAGAAATTCCTATTTTATTCATGATTTTTAATATACCTTTTGCAATAGCTTTGTTGTAGTTCTTAATTGCATAATCTGCTTTAACATTAGTTAAAAATCCTTGGTTTACTTGATCATGTATTATTTCGTTTACCATATAAGGATTTATTGCACTTGCGCCATAACCAAATAATAATGCGAAATGATGTGGTTCTCTTGGCTCTGCAGACTCAATTAGGATTCCGAATTTTGAACGAGCTTTTAAGATATTTAACGAATGATGAATGTAAGAACAAGCTAATAACATAGGGATTGGAGCCATTTTTTCGTTTACATTTCTGTCTGAAAAAATTACAATATTACAGCCTTCATCTACTGCTTTTAATGTTGCTTGAACACATTTTTCAAGAGCACGTTCTAAACCATTTACTCCTTTTTCTATTTCGTATAATGTAGAAATAGTAACCGATTTAAAATCAACGTGATTTATATTTCTAATTTTATCTAAGTCTTCATTAGAAATAACGGGGTTTTGAATTTTTAATTTCTTGCAATGTATTGGTGCGATATCAAAAATATTAAAATCTCCACCAATGGCTAAACTGATATCTGTTATAATTTCTTCCCTAATTCCGTCCAACGGTGGATTGGTGACTTGGGCAAACATTTGTTTGAAATAATTATATAAAAGTTGTGGTTGATCTGATAAAACTGCTAGTGGAGTGTCATTTCCCATAGAACTAATAGCCTCTGCAGCTTGAGATGCCATAGGATTAATGATGGTTTTTAGGTCTTCAATGGTATATCCAAAGAGTCTTAGTCTAGCTTCAAAATCGGTTTTTTCTTGAGGTATTAAATTGTTTGTATAGGGTATTTTTGCTAATTGTAATAAATTATCATCGAGCCATTTTTTGTATGGATGCTTAGTAACTATTGCATTTTTTATTTCATCATCTTCTATAATTCTTCCCTCATTCATGTCAATGAGAAACATTCTTCCTGGTTCAAGTCGACCATGTTTGATTACATCTTCTGGTTTTATATCCAATACACCAATTTCAGATGACATTATTACAAAACCACTTTTGGTTAATGTATATCTTGAAGGACGTAATCCGTTTCTATCTAATAAAGCACCAATAACATTTCCGTCTGTAAATGGTATTGATGCTGGACCATCCCAAGGTTCCATAATACAAGCATTATATTCATAAAATGCTTTTTTATCTTCGGACATGGTTTGATGTTTTTCCCAAGCTTCAGGAACTACCATCATCATAGCTTCTGGCAAAGAACGACCAGTCATTAAGAGCAATTCGATAACCATATCCATTGATGCTGAATCTGATTTTCCTTCTAATATAATTGGAAATAATTTTTTGATATCTTCACCAAAAACCTCACTTTTCATCAATTCTTCGCGTGCACGCATACGACTAATATTTCCTCGAATGGTATTGATTTCACCATTATGACACATATATCGAAAAGGTTGTGCCAAATCCCAAGAAGGGAAAGTATTGGTAGAAAAACGTTGGTGAACAAGTGCTAATCGAGTTACTAAATCATTATCTAATAAATCAATATAATAACCACTTATATCTTCAGGCATTAAAAGTCCTTTATAAATAATAGTCGTAGAAGAAAAACTTGAAAAATAAAAGCGATAACTTTCTGAAATTTTAGAATTTATGATAGTGTGCTCAGCTATTTTTCTAGCAGCAAACATTTTTGCATTGAACTGTTGTTCTGTAAGTTGTAAATTATTTTTACTAACAAATACTTGCTTAATAGTTGGTTCTTTTTCTGCTGCAATTTGCCCTAATTTTGATACATCAACAGGTACATCTCTCCATCCTAAAATTTCTAGGTTTTGATCTTTTATTGCAGTTTCAAATGTTTTTTGGCAGAAAATAATTTGATTGGAACTTTTAGGTAAAAAAACCATTCCAACACTATATTCTCTTGGTTCAGGGAGATCAAAAGCGCAAACTTTTTTAAAAAAATCGTGTGGAATATCAAACAAAATTCCTGCTCCATCACCCGTTCTTCCATCGGCACTTACGGCTCCACGATGCTCTAATTTTATTAAGATATCTAAAGCTTTATGTATTATATCATTTGACTTAATTCCGTTTAAATTGCAAATAAATCCTGCACCACAATTATCGTGTTCAAATTCGGGTAAATAAAGACCTTGTTCTTTAATTTTCATACATTAATAATTTTTACTAAATTAATAACATTTAAAAATATATCGCAACAAAAACACGTAAACACCTAATTATTATCAATAATAAATTTAATATGATAAATATAATTAAAATGACAATTTGAAATCTATTAAATTATCAAATTGTCATTTATTAGATTTAATATGTTTTAATTTAATTCAGAAAATACTTATCAAAACAACTGAAATTGATAGCTTTATTTGTGAAAAAATTTAAAATTAAACGAATTTTAAATGAAAATATATTTTAGAAACTATACGATGCGCCAAGCAATGCAAAAACTGAAATCTTTGTAGGATCTCCATCTGTGAAAATATTTTCGGATGCAGCATCAAATCTAATTTCGGGTATAAAAGTTAAGTTGCCTTCTTTATAATTTAATGAAAATGTATTGGCAATAACATTGGCACCACCAGCAAATGCAACAATTCCATCCTTATCATTAAAATATTCTAATCTGTAAGCATAACTAAGTTTTGGTTTTGCAGTATAGCTTGCATATCCTACTAATGCAAACCAATTTCCATCGAGATTACTATCAAAATCGTCTGTTACCATACTATAAGTTCCATTGAAACCTAATGAGAATTTGTCATTTATTTTTTTGGAGCAAACAATATCAAATTGGGTTTTGTTTTTAGTAGAGCTAGGATTACTACTACCTGTTGTAAGATTAAAATATGCATTGCCAGTTGTTCCAACATAACCAATTTGCCCAATAAATGTTTTTTGTTTTGTTCCTGCTTCTGAGGCTGTTTTAAAATCTGTAGGGTTTGTAACTCCTAGCATAAAAATATATTTGCCAGAGGTATATTGTGCTTTTAGACCGGTATTAAAAAATGGACCATAAGTAAAAGCATAGGACATGCTGTAGTTTTTATTATCAACCGCATCTACAAGCTCATACCCAAAGTGAGTAGCAAAACTTCCTGCTGTAACTTTAAATTTTGGTGTGAAATCATACATAACATATAGTTGTTTAATCATAAAGGTTGTTGATGCATCATTATATGTAAACTGTGATGCTCTATTTCCGAATCCTAAATCTACAAATCCAGTAGCTTTGCCTTGTTTATGAGAAGCCTCAATAGAGGCCATACCTAATTCAAAAGAGTCTTGAGAATTAGTAAAACTTGTATAACTATTATCATATTCAGAAAAATCATATTTGTAGTACATATCTAATGAACCACCAAATGTAGTGGGAGATGTTTGAGCAAAAGTTGTTGAAATTGCAATAAAGAACAATGTTGAAAATGCAATTGACGATTTTAAAAATGTACTTTTTTTCATATAAAAATTGTTTAATGGTTAATTGATTTAGAAAGTATTAAAAGGTATTATTCAATAGGAAATTTTAAACATAAGTATTGCTGTCCGCTTATACTTAGAGTATAAGAGCAGAAAAAAGATTCCGAAAAAAGCGTGTTTTATTTTAGGGTTTTATAGATATTCTCCGTGTTGTGAAATATCTAATCCTAGTTCTTCTTTATCTTCACTAACACGTAATGGAGTAATTTTATTTACAATAAAGAATAGAAAATAGGATACAGTAAACGCAAAAATTGATACACCTACTAAAGCTATTACTTGGTTAAAAAACAATGTAGTTTCTCCAAAAACTAGTCCTTGATCTACTAGTGCAGGATTTATAGTTTTAGATGCAAAAACTCCTGTTAGTAACATTCCAGTCATACCGCCAACTCCGTGACAAGCAAACACATCTAAAGCATCATCGATTTTGCTTTTTGGAAATTTACTTACTACAAGATTACTGATAATACTTCCTGCAATACCTATAAAAATAGCGTGTGGAATACTCACGTAACCTGCAGCAGGTGTAATTGCTACTAGTCCTACAACAGCGCCAATACAAGCACCCATTGCAGATAGTTTGTGTCCAAGTATTTTATCGAGAAAAACCCAAGCCATAGCTGCGGCTGCGGCTGCAACTGTAGTAGTGCCTAATGCTTGAACGGCAAGTCCATTTGCTCCTAATGCTGATCCTGCATTAAATCCAAACCATCCAAACCATAATAATCCTGTTCCTAATAAAACATAAGTAATACGTGCAGGCATCACTTTTTGTACCTTTCTTTTTCCTAAGAAAATAGCTCCTGCTAGAGCTGCCCAACCTGCACTCATGTGAACGACAGTTCCTCCAGCAAAATCTAAAACGCCCATTTTAAAGAAAAGACCATCAGGATGCCAAGTCATGTGTGCTAATGGCGCATATACCACCAATATAAAAAGGACCATGAATAATAAGTATGCCCAAAAACGAATACGTTCTGCAAAAGCTCCTGTGATTAAAGCTGGTGTAATAATTGCAAATTTTGCTTGAAATAATGCAAACAACATAAAAGGTATTGTTGGTGCTAAACTCCAAGCAGTATTAGTTCCTACTCCTTGAAAAAATAAATTTGATGTTGGGTCACCAATAATTCCACCAATAGATGGTCCGAAAGATAAACCGAAACCAACAACAACCCATAACACTGTAACAATAACCATTGCCATGAAACTTTGCATCATGGTACTAATTACATTTTTCTTTCCGACCATTCCGCCATAAAAGAAACCCAATCCAGGTGTCATTAGCAGAACAAGTGCGGTTGCAACAATCATCCAAGCAGTGTCTCCAGTGTCAAATTTTACTGCCTCGGCAGGAATTGGATTGTCAGTTAGAATTAAATTCGAAAAAAAGGTAACAACAATAATTGCGATTAAAATAACGCTCAGAATAATTTTTCTCATAGATGTATTATTTAATATTTAAAAATCAAAAATATAAATATTATGTTAATACCCCTAAAAAAATATATGCTGAACGTGTATTTTTATTAATTTATATCACAACACCCATAAAAAAATAGGGTATTTGTAAAATAAATATAATAAAATGAAGAATTAATAATAAGGATTGACTGTTTTTTTGAATTTATAATGCTGTTTTTGATATTTTTCTCTAAAATTCATATTATAATTTAAAAATTAAAAAAAATAAATTTTAATTACCGAATCAATTTTACTAATACACCGTCAACTTCAATTGTACTCATAGTTAATGTGTTGTTTGATATTGTTAAACAACCCAGATTATAGGTGTCAATTGTTATTGATTGATTGCAATATTCTGGATTAGAAGGGTTATTTACGATACTATAATTATAAGTTCCTGTTTCTAAAACATCATATGTGTTTGGATCTGTATTGTTATTGATTATGGTTACACTATTATTGGATGTATTAAAATTCCAAGTTATTTTTCCAACAGGATAATTTGTTATGAAACTGCTAAAACCCGTTATAGCTTCTACTAAATTCCATTTTCCTTCAATGGCATTTGGTTGATAAGGATGGCAGTTGTTATGACTTGATTCAGAATTATTGCAACTTAAAACAAGTAATGCAATGATGCAAAAAATACATATGTGAACTTTTTTCATAACTTTTTTGTTTTGAAATTAATTAAAAACTATTGGCTTAGGAATTTTTGGGATACGAATTATTTTGAAAGGCTGTTCTATAATTAGTGGAACATTTCCAGTATTGGGTGCAAAATGTTGTATGTTTATAATAATATTGTAATCGTTTTCAATAATGTTGATGTTGTCTATTGTAAACCCACCATAATTTCTAATTTGATCAAAAGAGGCAATAATTTTGCAAGTTGAAAAATCTATACCAGCTTCGTTAAAAGAATCAGTTGTATTATTTACTGAATTCATTTTGGTTTTTAGATTGTCCCATTCGGTCATATTAGTAATCACAATGTTTTGTTCAGGAATATTTTCTTGACCAGCACCAAAAAGACTACCATAACCAATAACAGTTGGGGTAATGGTATGTACCATATTGTTGTCAGTACAACAACTACTATTAACAAACGAAATTATAAGAACCACGATTAGATTTTTCATATTACTATTTTTTGTTTAATAAGTAGATGTTAAAATTAACAAAAGGTTGCGTTTGAACTTTGTTTTTTAGCCCAGATCGAAACGGCATCCTTTTTTTGTCTCGTTTTTTAGAGACAAAAAAAGATAGAGTGGAGAGCTGGAATAGCTTCAAATAAAATTACAATTTCTTTTAGAATATTAGATGAATTTAGTTATTTTTGTGGCACTTTATAAAGACAAAAATCTTCATTATGAATATACACGAATATCAAGGAAAAGAAATTTTAGCAAGTTATGGTGTGCGAATTCAACGCGGTATTGTTGCTAATAATCCGGTTGAGGCAGTTGCTGCAGCAAAACAATTAACTGCAGAAACAGGTACAGGTTGGCACGTTATTAAAGCACAGGTTCACGCAGGTGGACGCGGAAAAGGTGGTGGAGTGAAACTTGCAAAAAACTTGCAACAAGTTGAAGAGTTAGCTGAACAAATCATCGGAATGCAATTGATTACACCACAAACCCCACCAGAAGGTAAAAAAGTGCATAAAATTTTGGTTGCTGAGGATGTTTATTATCCAGGTGAAAGCGAAACAGAAGAATTCTACATGTCAGTTTTATTAAACAGAGCTTCAGGTAGAAATATGATTGTATATTCTACTGAAGGTGGAATGGATATTGAAGAAGTGGCTGAACACACACCACATTTAATTTTTAATGAAGAGATAGATCCTGCAGTAGGTTTGCAAGGTTTTCAAGCAAGAAGAATTGCCTTTAATCTTGGTGTTTCTGGAAATGCTTTTAAAGAAATGGTAAAATTTATCGATTCTCTTTATAATGCTTACATTGGTTCTGATGCTTCGATGTTTGAAATTAATCCAGTTTTAAAAACATCTGATAATAAAATTATGGCAGTTGATGCCAAAGTAAATATTGATGATAATGCTTTATACCGTCAGCCGAAATATGCTGAAATGCGTGACATTAGAGAAGAGAATCCAATTGAGGTGGAAGCTAAAGAAGCAGGATTAAACTATGTTGACCTTGACGGAACAGTAGGTTGTATGGTAAACGGTGCAGGATTGGCAATGGCAACAATGGATTTGATTAAATATGCAGGTTTTGAACCAGCAAATTTCCTTGACGTTGGTGGTACTGCAGATGCAAAACGTGTGGAACTTGCTTTTAGAATTATCTTAAAAGATCCAAACGTAAAAGCAATTTTGATTA
>JAYTIV010000160.1:0-8204 GCA_043731625.1 Flavobacterium sp.
ATTGGTCTACGTAACACGTTTCCAATTTTTATGTCGTGTTTTTTTAGTTTTTCTTCTAACTCCTCTTTGAGATAAAAGGCGATTGAACCTATAAAATGCACAGGAACATCTTTATGATTATCATATTGTTTGATATAATTATCTATAAAATCATCTAATTCTTCGTTGATGTATTTTTTGCAAAATTCAGAAGTTTTATGTTTAATCAAGAACTTGGCAAAGGTGGCTAAATAGGCATTTGGGTTGGGTTCTTTGTAAAGATTATGTTTGATATAATCTGGGTCTACATTGTATTCTTCCTCAAATTCTTTGGCTAGTTCTTTTGGCATTTTATTGAAATAATAACCTCGCAAAAGATGTCTACCAAAACGATTTCCTGAACAATCATCCATTGCAATATAACCTAATGATTGCACTTTTTGATGCAAAACTACTCCATCAAAATAGCTACAATTAGATCCAGTTCCTAAAATACAAACGATTGCTTTTTCGTTTTTTGGAGTTGTTGCATATACTGCTGCATAGGTATCTTCTTGAACTGATACGTTTGCTTTTGTAAAATAATTTCTAAAAACTTCGGCTAGAAATTCTTTCATTCTATCGGTACCACATCCTGCTCCATAAAAATACAAATGAGTGACATTATTCTTGTTATGAGAGATATCGAATTTGTCATCTAGACGCGATATTATTTCTTCTTTATTGAGTACCTCGGGATTTAATCCTAAAGATTGTGTAGTAAATAATACTTTACCATTATCGTCTATTGAAATCCAATCGGCTTTGGTTGAACCGCTATCTACAAGTAATTTCATTTTTTATTTATGATTTTAGATTTAGGGTTTTAGGATTTCTCGAAAAAGCTAAATGGTTTTGGTTTGGTTTTTTAGCCCAGATAGTAGCGGCATCCTTTCTTGTCTTGAACTTGTTTCAAGATCTTGAAACAAGTTCAAGACAAGAAAGATAGAGCGAATAGCTGGAAATAGCTCCTTAAAATTATTATTGATAAAAGTAAATAAAAATCCCGAAAATAAATAATTCTCGGGATTTTTTGTGCCTTTTCTTTTTTATTTTAATCCAGCAATATGCACTGCTAAATCAATTAATTTGCTTGAATATCCGTACTCATTATCATACCAAGATACAATTTTGAAGAAAGTTGAGTTTAGACCGATTCCAGCTTTTGCATCTACAATAGATGTTCTTGAGTCTGACACAAAATCTTGAGAAACCACTTGGTCTTCTGTATATCCTAAAATTCCTTTTAATTCATTTTCTGAAGCTTTTTTCAAGACAGCCATAATTTCTTCGTAAGAAGTTTCTTTGGCAACTTTTACGGTTAAATCTACTACAGAAACGTCAACGGTTGGAACACGGAAAGACATACCGGTTAATTTTCCGTTTAATTCAGGAATTACTTTACCAACTGCTTTTGCAGCACCAGTTGAAGATGGAATAATATTTACAGAAGCAGCACGACCACCTCTCCAATCTTTTCTTGATGGACCATCTGCCACCATTTGAGTTGATGTTGAAGCGTGAACTGTAGTCATTAAACCTTCAACAATTCCGAAATTATCGTTGATTACTTTAGCTAATGGAGCTAAACCATTTGTTGTACAAGAAGCATTTGATACTACTGTATCTGCTGCAGTTGCTTTGGTATGATTTACTCCCATAACAAACATTGGAGCATCTGCAGATGGAGCTGAAATAATAACTTTTTTTGCACCACCAGCAATGTGAGCACAAGCAGTTTCTATAGTTGTAAAGAAACCAGTACATTCTGCAACAACCTCTACGTCTACATCTTTGTCATCCCATTTGATTAATTTTGGATCTCTTTCTGCAGTAACTCTTATAAATTTATCGTTAACATATAATTGTCCGTCTTTTACTTCAACTTTACCATTGAAACGTCCGTGAACAGAATCGTATTTTAATAAATATGCTAAATGATCTACATCTAATAAATCATTGATTGCTACAACTTCTACATTATCTCTATTGAACGTTTCTCTGAAAACAATTCTACCTATTCTTCCAAAACCGTTAATTCCTAATTTTACTTTTGACATTTTATTTATTGAATTTTGATATTATTATTTTTAAAATTGTATTATGTAGACATGATATCTGATACTCTAAGTAACTCTCTATCAATTTCTGTATGACCTTTAATAGCTTGTTCTAATGGTGTGAGTGCCATTTTATCGTTTAGAATTCCAACCATATAATTTGATTTTCCTTCTAATAAAGATTCAACCGCTTTGACTCCTAATCGGCTTGCTAGAACTCTGTCATAACAAGATGGTGATCCACCACGTTGCATATGTCCGAGAACAGACACACGTACATCATATTCAGGAAGATTTTCTTCGACATAATCTTTGAGTTCAAAAACGTTTTTACCAATTTTGTCTCCTTCGGCAATGACTACTATACTTGATGATTTTCCTGAAGCTTTACTTTTCTTTAATGAGTCTAAAAGACGTTCTAAACCTAAATCTTCTTCTGGAATTAGAATTTCTTCTGCACCAGCGCCAATTCCTGCATTCAATGCAATATGACCAGCATCACGACCCATAACTTCTACAAAAAACAATCGGTTGTGTGAACTGGCTGTATCTCTAATTTTATCGATAACTTCTACAACTGTATTGAGAGCTGTATCATATCCTAGAGTGTGACTTGTGCCATAAATATCGTTGTCAATAGTTCCTGGAATTCCCATTACTGGAAAATCAAATTCGTTATTAAAAACTTCTGCTCCAGTAAAACTACCATCTCCACCTATAACAACAAGTGCGTCAACTCCAGCTTTTACTAAATGATCGTGGGCTTTTTTGCGACCTTCTACAGTCATAAATTCTTTTGAGCGAGCAGATTTTAGAATTGTACCGCCTTTGTTGACAATATTATTTACACTTCTTGGTCCCATATCTTTGAAGTCGCCTTCAATCATTCCTTGATAACCACGGTAAATTCCGATACAATCTATATTATGATAGGCACATGTTCTGACAACAGAACGAATGGCGGCATTCATTCCTGGAGAATCTCCACCAGAAGTAAGTACTCCTATTTTTTTTATGTTTTTAGACATTTTTTACAATTAAAATGTAAAATTAGCAAAGAATAACCACTAAATAAGCACTATTATTAATAGTTTAATAAATTAGTTGAAATTCAAACGTTTTCGTTGATAAGTTTATAAGAGATGATAATAACTTATTTTGAGTTTTGCTAAAAACTAGCATTTTAATCTTTTGTTGGGACAGCATCTGAATTTGGTTTGGGATTATCCGTATTCTTTTTGTCCTTATCATTTAGGATGATATAATCCGGTAAAAACCCATTGTCTTGGTTCTCATTTTCTGGTTTTTTTGATTTTTCAATTTTTTGATTTTTAAAAATCTTTTCAACAAGTTCTTTAAAAGTATCAAAATCAACATCATAAGATATTCCTAATCCTTGCGTATAGGCAATTCCTTGCCCTACATAATTAATGTCGTTTTCTTTATTGAAAGCTCTAAGATTCAAAGTTCCATCATCATTCACACGATATTGTACTTCGACATCTCCAAAAACTGCCGATTCGCTAATACCTCCAACAGGAACTCCGAATTTTCCGTTGAAACTCACTCTATCATTAATTTTTGTTGAAAAAGTTAATCCTACTCGACCATCTGATTCTCTTCCTGGAGTTCTTTCGGCAGACACTATATCTACTCCAAAACTAAATTTATCATCACTATTTTTGAAAACAGAACCAAATATATCCCCAACTTTTTCATACAAATTATTGGTTATCGATGTTTGACTTAAACCTTCTGGACTTAAAAATCCTCCTGTTGAAAGTAGTATTAAAGCTTGTTTTTGTCTGACCTCTCTATCATCTAATTTGGTTTGAATTTCAGACCTTAAAACGCTAGATACCTTTGGGAAATTTATATCAAAATCGGGTTCTGGATTGCTTAGATTTCCTTTTAGTCCAATAACTACTTCTACATCTACTTTTTTATTAAATGAAGCATTTTCTAATAAAACTCCAGGATTTGCTGTTGTTTTATAAACGGCTTCTAGATTTAGACTGGCTCTCATTGGATCGCCTTCCCAAGTGATCGAACCTCCTTTTTTTACATCAAATTTTTTGTTAATAATACCGCCATATTTAAAATTATAGGTTCCTTCATAGGCTTGAAAATCTCCCCACATATTAAATTTTCCTAGCGTATTTATTTTAAATAATAATGACCCAAATCCTTTTCCCTTCATACCATGTCCAGAATTTCTGTCTAGAATTACTTCGATTTCGGCATCTGGTGTAATATCAAAATCAAATTCTAGCTCTAGTCCGTTGTATTTTTTGGATTGATTAACGATTCCTTTTTTGAGATTAAATTTATCTTCTGCCGTCACAAAATGAATAAAACTGCTTTCTCCTGTACCTTCGGCATCGTTTATTGGGATTTTGATAGCTGTACCTTTTCCAGATTTTGCATCTACTTTTATAAACAAATTATTAGTTGGTCCTTTTATTGTAGCCACACCATCCATAAAAGCAGTTCCAAAATAGGCTGCATCTTCGCTATCTTTGGTATCAAGTGCCAAAAGTCTATCGGTATTTATACTCAAATCTAGTTTCCAATCAGAAAAATTATGATGTTCTATAAAACCATTCAATTTTCCTTTTGTTTGGAATTTTGTATCTTCAATTGTAGCATTTCTAATAATAAATTTTCGTTCCGTAACATCAACAACTGAATTTTCATCTATTTGATAATCTACATTTAAATATGGTATTCCTAAACCAACATTATTCACAAATAATCGTCCGTTGATATCCATATTATTTACATCTCCACCAATATTGGCTCTACCGGAAACAAATCCTCTAATATTAGAAATGACATCACCACCAAGAGAACTAAGCACACCTAAATTGAATTTATTGAAATTTAAATCTAGATTCAAATTGGTTTTATCATTTGCAATTTGAATATCGCCTTTTGCATTAAAAGATTCTACATTTTCGTTTTCTATACTTGAATTCAAAATGAATTTTTGAAAATTATTATCCCCTTCTATTTCCAGATTCATAGTTCCTAATGCAATATCATTAAGCTGTAATCCGTCAATTTTTAAAGATGAAGTTGGTTGATAAATAGAATTATCTTGTTTCAAATTCACTGCTCCGTTTAGATTCCCTTTGATATTAAATTTATCTACTGTGGGGACTAATTTATCTAATTGTACATCGGTAAAATTGAGTTTTAAATCTTTATACGTTTTACCTTTTAAGTCTCCTGTTAATGCAATTTTTTGATTTTCATGAGACATTACAATATTATCAAAAGAGAAATTCTTTAATGACTTATCAAATACTACTTTATTATCTTTTGTATCATTTTCGTTTAAATACCACAAAAAGTCTTTGAATTTTAATTCTGATTTTTGAATACCAACTACGCTATTTTTCTCTGGGTTGATGGTGTGATATAAATTTAAATTATAAAAATCTTGACCAATATCGCCTCCTTTAAATTCTGAACGCAAAAATAAAGTATCATTTGTTGTCACATTTATCAAACTAAAATCTCTTATTTTGTAATGCTTTGTTTTTAAACTATCTAATTCTATATAAGCATTATACAAAGGATTTTTATTGTCTATTGTAACTCTTATATTATCAATAATATTATCAAAAGCGGTAATTTTTGGTGATACAAAATTGAATTTAAATTCGTCATTGTCTGAATTGATATTTCCTTTTAGATTTGTATTGGCACCTATAGAAATTCCTGGATAAAAAACCTCAATAATTTTATTATAAATAGTGAAATCAAATTTTAGAAATTGCCCTTTCTTAATAATATTGGGTTTGTAATTAGCATAAAGACTACCAAGTGAGTTTTCGACCATTTTGCGTAATTGGGCAACTTGATATTTCCCTACCACTTTTCCTTCAATAATATCTGGTGAATTTAATGTTATGGTTCTCAATCGATCATTATCAAAAGATGAATTGATATTGAAATTTTCAAAATAGTAGGTATCTTTATTATTCTGAAACGAAGCACCTGTAACCACTACATCTCCTTGAAGATTGTCTAGACTATTTCCAGAAACATTCATTTTTATATCTCCTTTGAATATTGAAATAGAATCGTTTTTGATGAAATTTAATTTTTTAAGATTGGCATAATCAATTTTTGTATCAAAATTATAATTGATATCTTTTTTACTTAAATTGACCAAACCATCAAAATCCATAAACAAATTCGGATCGTTTATGTAAAGTTTTCCTTTGAAAATTGGATTTTTAAAATTGCCATCAACAATTATTTTGGTATAGGTATAGCCGTTATAATGGATTTTATAAACATCACCAGAGAAGGTAGTATTCAAATTTTTCTGGGTAAATCCTTTACCATCTACATCTAGATTTAAAGACACTCTTCCAATATCTTTTTTATTTAAAAAGGAACCTATATTAAAATTTTCTAAAATTATATTTCCTTTATAAGCAGCATTATCAATATTATCAATTTGAGTCATCACCAAATCAGATTGAATATTACCCAAAGCAGTACTCATATAAAAATCTGCAGCTATTGAGGTTGTTGTAATTTCGGTTTTTCCTCTTAGATTAAATTGACCTATTTTTTTGAGAGAAGTTGGTAATTTTTTCCCTAAAACATTTGGCAATAAGGTTACAAGATTTTCATAACTGGATGAAATATTGTCAAAATCACCTTTCATATAAAAATGTTGGCGATCTTTTCCAAACAAATTTTTGAAATTGGCATCACCAATAATTTTAGTTTTTTTACTATCGGTAAGGATTAGATTAGTAGCAACTATATCATTTAAAGTTCCTGTTAAATGAGCTTTTAAGGTAAAATTTTGATCTCTCCCTAATTCTTTATAAAAAAACCAAATATCATTGGTAGATAACGAAGCTTGATCTATGAGAATATTAAAATGTACTTTATTATTAAAATCTTGAAAATCTTCTCTATTATAATTTAAAGCTACATTACCTTTAAAAAGGGAATTGTTTGTAATTAAATCTAAATCATTAAGTAATATATACTTTTTGGTATAGGTGAAATTTGAAATTAAATTTCTAACAAAAAGCCCACGATGGTCTAGGAACGACATTTTTTCGATTTTGGTTGTCACATCTGGACCATAAATTTTAAAATTCGAAACAATAGCATTTAGTTTTGTAAAATCTACATCTTTGGGTATTTCTCTATTTTCATCAATAAGACTAAATCGACTATTGGTTAAATAAAGATTGTTTGCTTTAAGTAAAAATTTTTTGGTTGAAGGTTTTCCGGTATCAAACGCGGCTATAAATTTATCGAGATTGTTGTCTTTTTCACCTTTGTAGGTTTTCATATTGATGAACATTCCTTCGCCTCTAATGTCTCCAAAAAGCAAATCTACATCAAGTAATTTTTTGAAATCTAGTATATTGGTATTTATTCTTTTTGCATAAATCAGAGTATCTTTGTGATGATCTCGAATCATGACTTCCTTCAATTTGACACCACCAAAAACTGTAACAGAAACTTCTTGGATAGTAATATTTGTTTTATAAACTTTGTTGATTTCTGAAGCTGCATACCGGGCAATTCTAGTTTGTACCACTGGCAAAGTCAACGCAATTCCTAGAAGCAGTAATAGCAGTATGAGAACCAGCAAAGAACGAAATACTATTTTTCTGAATTTTTTGATACTAGTTAGAATTTATAAATATTAATTTGCATTAACAAAGACCATACCTTTAATAAAAAGTGGTAATTTTGGCTTCGCTGTAAAAATAATTATTTTTATGGTGGTAATCGTCAATTTTTTAATAAAAAGTGGTTATTTATGTCTAATCAAGATGTTTATATTTTAGCAATCGAAAGTTCTTGCGATGATACGGCAGCAGCTGTATTATTAAACGACAAAGTATTGTCTAATATTGTTGCCAATCAATTAATTCATAAAGAATTTGGTGGAGTTGTTCCAGAATTGGCCTCAAGGGCGCATCAACAAAATATTGTTCCTGTTATTGATGCTGCTTTAAAAAAAGCCAATATCCAAAAAGAACAATTGTCAGCTATTGCATTTACTCAAGGTCCAGGATTAATGGGTTCCTTATTAGTTGGTAGTTCGTTTGCAAAATCATTAGCTTTAGCTTTACA
>JAYTIV010000161.1:0-3268 GCA_043731625.1 Flavobacterium sp.
TCTTGACCTGCAAAATCATCAAAGGCTAATGGTCTTAACTTTTTTTCAAGATCAAGTTCTTCAGGATTAAAATTGGAATTTGTTGGGTCTAAATTTTGATTCATTTTACAAATATAATGAAAATGTTTGCCTGAAATAAAAAATGCCTTTCGATTAAGAAAGGCATTTTAATAATTTATACTATTTTAGTGATGCAATTGCTCTTCACCTTCTTTCATTGGAATGTTTTGAGGAACAAAATCGTCATCATGTCCAGGTTTGCTATAATCATATGGCCATCTGTGTACGTGAGGAATTTCTCCTGGCCAGTTACCGTGAATATGTTCAATTGGAGCAGTCCATTCTAATGTGTTAGATTTCCAAGGATTTTGTACTGTTCTTTTTCCGTAGAAAATACTACTGAAGAAGTTGTATAAAAATACCAATTGAAATGCACCACCTACAAGAGCAAATACTGTTATAATAACATTTACATTTTGTAAATCATCAAACAAAGGGAAATTTGTATTGGTGTAATAACGTCTTGGTAAACCTGCTAATCCTATAAAGTGCATTGGGAAAAATACACCATAAGCACATATTGCTGTAACCCAGAAGTGAACATAACCAAGGTTTTTATTCATCATTCTACGGAACATTTTAGGGTACCAATGATAAATACCAGCAAACATACCATACAATGCAGAAATACCCATTACTAAGTGAAAGTGTGCTACAACAAAGTAAGTATCGTGTACATTAATATCTAGTGTACTATCACCAAGAATAATTCCTGTTAATCCACCTGTAATAAATGTTGAAACTAAACCGATTGAAAATAACATTGCAGGATTTAATTGCAAATTACCTTTCCATAATGTAGTGATATAATTAAATGCTTTTACCGCAGAAGGTATGGCAATTAATAAAGTCGTAAATGTAAATACAGATCCTAAGAAAGGATTCATACCTGACATAAACATATGGTGACCCCATACAATTGTAGATAAAAATGCAATTGCAATAATAGACATAATCATTGCTCTATAACCAAAAATTGGTTTACGAGAATTAGTTGCAATAACTTCGGAAGTAATTCCTAGAGCTGGCAACAAAATGATATAAACTTCTGGGTGACCTAAAAACCAAAACAAGTGTTCAAAAAGAACTGGAGATCCACCTTGATAATGTAAAACTTCTCCTGCTATATAAATATCAGAAAGGAAGAAAGAAGTTCCAAAACTTCTATCCATTATCAATAATAATGCAGCAGATAATAATACTGGAAATGATATAACTCCAATAATTGCTGTAACAAAAAATGCCCAAATAGTTAATGGTAATCTTGTCATTGACATCCCTTTTGTTCTTAAATTAATTACAGTTACGATATAATTTAATGAACCCATAAGAGACGAAGCAATAAATACTGCCATAGAAACTAACCACAATGTCATTCCTGCACCAGAACCAGTTATTGCCTGTGGCAAAGCGCTTAATGGAGGATATATCGTCCATCCTGCAGATGCTGGACCTGATTCAACAAACAATGAAGACACCATTATGATACTTGATAAAAAGAACAACCAATAAGATACCATGTTTAAGAATCCTGACGCCATATCACGTGCACCAATTTGAAGTGGTATTAATAAATTACTAAAGGTACCACTCAAAGCAGCGGTTAATACAAAGAATACCATTATGGTTCCATGTATCGTAACTAATGCTAAATATCTGTCATTAGACAAAATACCATCTGGCGCATATGATTCACCTAGAAAAATTTTAAAAACTTTAAATGATTCTTCTGGCCAAGCTAATTGTAGCCTAAAAAGTAAAGAAATAAAAACACCAATAACTCCCATAATAATACCTGTAATTAGGTATTGTCTTGCAATCATTTTATGGTCAATACTAAAAATATATTTAGTAATAAAGGTGTCTTTGTGATGGTGTTCGTGTTCGTCGTGACCGTTTGCGTGTCCGTGATCGTGAGCTTCTGCTGACATATCTAGTTTACTTTAAATTTTCTAAATTATTTTATTGCAACTTGAGCAATTACTTTTGTTTCTTTTGCCAACATTGAAGAATCCTGATTTTTAACAGGACTAACTGGACTTGGCGCAGGAGTATTTGCAACTTTTACTTGTTCAATTAAAGTAGGTTGTTCTGCTAACCATTTTTTATAATCAGCGGGAGAATCTACAATAATTTTCATTTGCATGTTGTAATGAGATGCACCACAAATTTTGTTACATAAAAGTAAGTAATCAAAAGTATAAGGATCTAAAGCAGGTTGCCCTTTTGCTACTAATTCTATACTCTTTGCAGCACGGATTGTATTGATATTTGCTACTTTCTCTTGCATAAATTCCATATCACGCATTTGTTGTGTAGTATAAATTGGTGTAAATGCAAATTCAGTTACCATTCCAGGCACACAATTCATTTGAGCTCTAAAATGAGGCATGAAAGCAGAATGCAAAACATCTTGCGAACGTATCTTAAAATGTATTTTTTTTCCTAAAGGTAAATGTAATTCTTTTACTACTTTATCATCTTGAGCATATTGATCAGCTAAATCGACACCTACAATATTTACACCTTCAATATATCTAACGTTTGCTTTTCCTAAAATATTATCTTCACCTGAATAACGAGCTGTCCAATTGAACTGTTGAGCATACAATTCGATATCGACCGTATCTTCATCCTCATCAATAAACATAATATTCGTCCAAGCATATAATCCATAAAGAATCAAACCTGCTAATACAATTGCCGGTATAACACTCCAGATAAATTCTAATCTATTATTATCTGCAAAGTATAAAGCTTTTTGGTCTTTTTTTCCACTATACTTAAAAGAGAAATAATATAATAATCCTTGAGTAATCGTTTGAACTATAAAGATTAATATCCAAGTAATGTTCATTAAATTATCAACTTCTGCTCCATGTGCAGATGCTGGAGTATGTAATACTAATCCACCCCATTTTACCAATCCATAAACTGTAAAGATGTAAATAAATGCTAGGAAACCAAACATTAAATACCCTTGTAGTTTATTATCATCATCATTAGCTACTTGCGAATTATTTGTATTAGCGCCTACTTGTGTTAAATCAAATATTTTTGTTAACTGCCATAAAGCAATTGCTAATAAAACTAAAACTATAATTACCAACAAACTTGTCATCTGTTTTTACTTTAAATATTAATAATGAAAATGTTTACTTTCTTCGATGAAAGGATTTCTTTTTGGTAAAAGAGGTGCTTTTGTCAT
>JAYTIV010000162.1:0-21327 GCA_043731625.1 Flavobacterium sp.
ACCAACTGAACTACCAAACCATCGCTTTATTGCGGTTGCAAATATACAATCGATTTTTGATTTTACAAGTGATTTCTTTATTTTTTTTATAAAATAAAATATGTTTCGGTAGATGTAGGCAGTAACTTTGAAAAAATTATAACAACCTATCTAGTTGAAAAACAAAAGTTTGGATAGAATTAAAAAATAGTTTTAAAAAATTACTTTAAAACGCTTGTTATATTAATAAAACGTTGTATCTTTACAACCGCAATAAAGCAATGGTTTGGTAGTTCAGTTGGTTAGAATACATGCCTGTCACGCATGGGGTCGCGGGTTCGAGTCCCGTCCAGACCGCTAAAATTGGGAAAAGGTTTTCAGAAATGAAAACCTTTTTTGCCCAAAAAAAGCAAATGTTAATGCAATAATTGAGCAAATAGTTCATTAAGGCATTTAAAGTAGTTGTGTTGTTTTCGCTACGACTTTGTAACTCGTAGCTGGTTTAGTAGTTAGACCAATGAAAAGCTTTCCATTTATTCTGAATTCATTTCAGAATCTAAGGATGGCTTTTTTGTTTTTTAGGAGGTTTTGAATTTAAAAAAATCAATATTTTTTTGAGCTTAAATAATTGAAAATTTGTAACTTGCGATATATTTTAGAAAAAATAAAATCGTTTTAAATATGAAAAAATTACTACTTCTATTTGTTTTATTATTGTTTTCCACTTCTTTTTTTGCTCAGGTTTCTAATCAACCTACTCAGTTTAATAATGTTTGCGATGATAACAATGATGGTTTTGCCTCATTTTATATGCAAGAAATTGCATTTGAAATTACTGGTAATAATCCCATTTTAACGGTGACTCATCATCTTACGCAGTCTGATGCAACTCTAGGAGTTAATCCTTTACCTAATATTTATACAAATGTTTCAAATCCTCAATTGATTTTTGCAAGGATTTTTAATGCAAGTATAAATCAAGCTCAAATTATTTCCTATTATTTAAGGGTGAATCCAAAACCTAATGTCAATGCATTTACCATGACCTTTTGTGATAATGATGGAATTGTATTATTACCAGAGTTATCTAATTTTGATATTAATTTTTCGCAAAACAATGAGTATTTAATTTCTTATTATGAACATCCATTAGATGCAGAAAATGGAATAAACCCTATTTTGTCAACTATACCTTATTTATATAACTCACAAACCACACAGATGCTTTTTGTAAGAGCACAAAATGTAGTGACAAATTGTTATGCTGTATCACAATTTTATATTTTTTTACAATTTTGTGGCAATCAAGCAGGAACTCCTGTAGATTTATATTCATGTAATTCTCCAGCCTGTTATGATTTGACGCAAAACAATCAAAATATCTTAGGCACTCTTAATCCTTCAGAATATGCATTAACCTATCATACGACAGCTACTGATGCACAAACAGGAATAAATCCGATACTCACAACAACTCAATTTTGCACCAATAATGCTACAGAAGTTATTTATGCAAGATTATTGAATCTTTTAGATAATTCAAGTCAAGTATTTGCATTTAATTTAATAGTATCCGTTCCGCCACCAGCACCAACACAAACCATTACACATTGTTCAAGTGATGCCACTAGTTTTCCTTGTTGGGATTTAACTTCGATTATTCCAAATGTTGCCGGAGGCACAAATAACAGTGTTACTTTTTACCTCACACAACAGGATGCTAGTTTAGGAACTAATCCAATTGGTAACCCAACTTGTTTTATAAGCGTTGTTGCAACTCCAACTATTCCTCCAGTTTACTATAGAGTTCTTTACTCTCAAACCGGTTGCTTTTCGATAGGAACTATTAATCTTTTAACTATTATATGTTACAATGGCGGTGCTCCTCAAAACCTTATAACTTGTACAGAAAATAACACAAACGGATGTTTTGATTTAACGGTTAATAATAGTGCTGTTTTGGCAAATTTGAATCCTTTAGAAAACACAGTTACTTATCATAGTTCGCAAAGTGATGCAAACGCAGGAATTAATACATTATCGTCACCATTTTGTGTTCCTTTTGGGACATATACTTTGTACTCAAGATTAGCTAGTAATGATGGATTGAATTTCGAAGTTTTATCATTTACAGTATCAGTTCAAGCATTTGTGATGTCAAATATGCAACTGCAAAATATCGTACAATGTGATGATGATAATAACGGAACTATAAATTATAATCTAACAGTTGTTCAAGCTCAATTGAATACTACAAATTCTTTAAGTTATTATACAACATTAGCAAATGCACAAAATATGACAAGTTCTATTGGTAATCCTGCATCTTGGACTACAAATGTGCAAACAAATCCATTTACAATTTACATTAGAGAAAATGTTGCAAACCAATGTGATATTATTTATGCACTTCAAGTACAAGGGTTATTAAATTGTAATTTAGCGTCTACTTGTAGTTATGCAAATTCTTTATGTAGTGCATTAGGAACTCCATTTGCTAACACAACAGGTGTATCTTCAACGGGTTCTTATGGCTGTTTGAATACAGCTCCAAACCCAACTTGGTTTTATTTGCCAATAAGTCAATCAGGAACAATACATTTAAAAATAGAACAAAATTCAAGCATTACTTTTAACGGTTCAGCTTCTGATGTTGATTTTGTTGCGTTTGGTCCATTTTCAGACCCAGTTACACCCTGCAATGGTCAAATAACAGCAAATAATATGGTAAGTTGTAGTTACTCTGGTTCTGCAATAGAAACACCAGTTATTGAAAATGCAGTTGTAGGTCAATATTACTTAATAATGGTAACAAACTTTAGTAATCAACAAGGTTATATTAAAATTTCTCAAATTTCAGGAGCAAATGAAGGTGCAATTAATTGTTCAGGAATACGCTTGAATGCTTTTTTAGATGCTAATAATAATGGATCGAAAGATAATGGGGAACAAAATTTCCCACTAGGACAATTTCATTACGAAATGAATACCAACGGAACCACGCACAATATTATTTCTTCATCAGGAATATATACTATTTATGATATAAATGCTACAAATACATATGATGTTACTTATTCTATAAATTCGGAGTATGCTTCGCTTTATAACATTACCACTTCTTCCTATAATAATCTTAGTGTTGTAGTTGGTGGCGGAATGGTTGAATATTTTTTCCCAGTAACAATTACTCAATCGTACAACGATTTAGAAGTTTCAATAATTCCACTAAATGCACCAAGGCCAGGATTTGTATACAAAGAAAATTTAAAATATACCAACAACGGAAATCAAACAATAGCATCTGGAACGGTAACTTTTACCAAAGATGCTGCTTTGACAATTACTGAAATTAGCCAAACTGGGACAACTACTTCAAGTACTGGTTTTACTTATAATTTTACAAATCTACTTCCGTTTGAAACGAGAACAATAACGGTTACTATGCAAGTGCCAAATATACCAACAGTTAGTTTAGGAGCACTTTTAACAAATAGTGTAACAATAGAACCAATTGAAGGAGATGTGGTACCAAGCAATAACCAAGCAAGTTGTTCGCAAATCATAATAGGTTCTTATGACCCTAATGATAAGATGGAATCTCACGGAGAAGAAATCTTATTTTCAAGTTTTTCTAATAATGATTATTTGTCTTACACCATTAGATTCGAAAACACAGGAACTGCAAGTGCAATAAATGTAAAAGTAAATGATATATTAAGCAATCAGCTAGACGAAAATTCTTTGGTAATGATTGGGTCAAGTCACAATTATGTTATGGATAGAGTTGTATCTGGATTAATTTGGCGATTTGACAACATCCAATTACCACCATCAATTGCTGGAACACAAACAACAGGCAAAGGATATGTTACTTTCAAAATCAAACCAAAACCAGGTTATAGTGTTGGTGATATTATCTCGAATACTGCAGCCATTTATTTCGATTATAATCCAGCAATTGTTACTAATACTTTTAATACAAAATTTGTTTCGACACTAGCTGTAAATGAATATGAAAACAGTGATTTTGTTTTTTATCCAAATCCAACATCAGATTTTGTGACCATTTCTTTAAAAAATGAGACTACAAAAATTCAATCCATATCGGTTTATGATGTTTTAGGAAAAATTATATTAAGCCAAAAACCCGATAACAAAATAACACAAACCATCGATTTAACTTCTTTAAAAAGAGGAATGTATTTTGTAGAAGTAACAACAGCATCTAATCTAAAAGTTGTTAAGAAACTATTGGTAAAATAAGAAATCAATTAGCATAAATAAAAAAACCATTCAATTTCACGAATGGTTTTTTTTATTTTTTATTTTCTAAAATAATTCAGATTTATAATTCCAAACAAGTCTTATAAACCAACCAAAATAGGCCATACAAACCACAAATTTCATAAAACTAGAAGCCAAAAAACCAATAAAAGAACCCGTTGCGGCTTTCAAAGCACGTTTATGATCTTTAGAATCATAAAATAATTCACCAACAAAAGCGCCAACAAACGGACCAATAATAAACCCAAACGGAATAGGTGTTATAATGCCTATAAGTAATCCGAGATTTGTACCCCAAATACCATAAGAACTTCCCCCAAATTTTTTTGTTCCCTTTGCAGGTATCAGATAATCAAGGATAGAAATACCAATAGTAAGTAGAAGAGTAATGCCCAAAAACCAATAATTAGCTGGAATAGCTGATGTAAAATAAAGCAATAGAATCCCAATCCAACTTAAACTTGGACCAGGCAAAACAGGTAAAAAACTTCCTAAAATTCCGCCGATTACACAAAAAAAGCCAATAATCAGAAGCAAGACATCCATAAAGTAATTTTTTTAGTATTTTTGAAAATTAAAATTGTACTTTTAAATAAAATTAAAATCGCGTTTGTTTCGATTACGAATATGAGAAAAATAATTCTAATAGCTTTCACTTCAGCACTACTTTTTAACTCTTGCCAGTATTTTGAAAAGCAAGTTCCTAATAAAGAAGAGTTGCTAAAGAAAGAATTAAACGCCATAAACTGGAAAGAAGTAGACGAGTTTCCAACCATTTCCAACTGCGATTCTATACAAGACAAAACACAAAAAAAGCAATGTTTTTTCGAGTATTTAACCCAACTTATTCAGCAAAAACTCAACGGCGATACACTAGCCGTTTTATACCCACAATTAGATACAATAGATGTAAAGGTTACTATTTTCGCAAACTCTAGCATAAAATTTGAGCCCCAATTATCAGACACACTATCTTATAACGCTCCAACAATCGATAGTATTATCAAGGCAAGATTAATAGGTTTCCCAAAAGTAAATCCAGCAATCAAACGCGGAATTCCAGTAAAAACACAATTTATTCTACCAGTAATTCTCAAGGTAGAGTAATTCTTAAGGAGCTATTTCCAGCTATACATTTCAATCTTTTTATTTATTGATTGCTTCGTACCTCACAATCTATAAATAAAAAGGATTTCCATTGCTATCTGGGCTAATGGGCTAAGAATGAAACTTTCGGCCTTTCCATTCATATTTCCCAGAGAAAGAAAATAAGGCTACAAAAACACAAAAAAACGGATAAAATATACTGCTCAAAATCAAAAAGCGCATCCTTTTATGAGTCAAAAAACGATTGGTTTTATGCAATAAAATAACATCTACAATAAATTTCAAAGCAAACAAAATAACCAAATAAATAATAGGAAAGTAACCCAAAATACAAAGTAGCAATACCAAAACAATACTCAAATTTCCTGCAAAAACTATCAAAGCCAAATCTTTGCCAAAAACACTTTTATAGGAACTAGTTTTAGAAGCCCATCGTTTTCGTTGTTGTAGCAAAGCATCCCAACTTTCTACAGGTTTTGTTTGCACAATATTCGATTTCGTTTTTACAAAATGTACTTTTTCGGGAACTTTATGCATTGCTTTTTGCAACAAAAACACATCATCGCCACTTGCAATGTTTTTATTACCAACAAAACCATTCAATTCTTGAAACAAAGATTTTGTATAACAAAAATTAGCGCCATTGCACATAAAACCAATACCCAATCCAAAACTACCAATTGTAGCACCTTGCAAACTTGTAAGATCTAATTGCTGAAAACAATCTAAAAAAGTTTTTTCGCATTTATATGTAACACTACCTACAAGCATTGCAACATCATTTTTTTGGATATAATTATCCAAAGTATGCAACCAATTTTCAGGAACAATACAATCGGCATCAGTGGTAAGTACCCATTCGTTTTTTATAATAGGAATTGCTCTAGAAATAGCGTCTTTTTTGGGTGATTTGGTAAGATGCAAATTTTCTAAAAGTGTCGTTTGAAATGTTCCGTTTTCCATTCGCCAATTATAGATTTGCTTTACAGAATCGTCTTCTGAGAAATCATCTATAAGAATAATTTCGAACAAATCTTTGGGGTAATTTAAATTTTTTATACTCTCTAAAAGCAATGGCAAATTGTGACTCTCATTTCTAAAAGGAATTACAATAGCAAAGAAAGTTTTGGGAATTGAATCAGTAGTATGAAACGTTTTGATTTTATTAAAACCAAAAATGAGCTGACCAATAGTGATTATATAAATCAATAGAATCAAAAGTAAAAGTAGTGCAACTAATTCCATTTTGGTTTAAATTTTAATACAAAATAACTTCCTATAACAACCGGTAAAACTACATTCAAAAACCACATTAGTGTGCTTATAAAAACTACAATCCACTCGTTTACACCCAATTTCTCAAAGAAAAACACAGCAACGCTTCCTTTAACCGCAAAATCCAAAAACTGAAAACTTGGTAATGAAGAAGCCAAAAAATAAACTGTAGTTATGGTTGCCATCAAAGTTACATAAGGTAAATCTACATCAAAAGCTAAAAACAAAAAATAATATTGATGAGAAAAAACCAAATAACGACAAACAGCTAAAATATTGTTTTTTGCAAGAATTGTTTCTGGAATTTCAGAAATTTTCAATAATAATTTTTCAATTGAGTATTCTTTAATTTTAATTTTTTTTGTAAAAAAAGAAATAATAAAAAGTACAAGAATGATACCTATAAGAATTGCAACTTCTAGATAGAAGCCTAATAAAAACAAACCTATTATCCCGAAAAAAATGGTTATTATCATTTGAATGCCATTACAAATCAAATTTAAAAAAATAACTTTTTTGGTTTCTTCTTTTCTAAAATATAACGCTTTTCCGGCATATTCACCTAAACCGTTTGGGGTAAAAATACCTGCCGTTAAAGCACCTAAAACTTGCTTTGTTGATTCGTAAATTGAAATTGGCTTAAGAAAAGAAACTAAATTTTGCCATTTTAGAATTTCTAAATAACGATTTGCAATACTAAAAGAAAGTAAAAACAAAATCCCTAAAATCGATTGTTTTGCCTTTACTAAAGTGAGGAATTTTGTCCAATCAAGTTTATCATTATGAGCCAATTGGTCATAGATAAAATAAAATGCTCCAATAACAATCAAAAGTTTGATTATAAAAACACCGAATTGTTTAGCTTTGTGAGAAATTGTAATCATTGTTGCAAAATAACAAATTTAAATTGGCAAACGAACGCATCATATTAGGAATTGACCCAGGAACAACCATTATGGGTTTCGGATTGATAAAAGTAGTCAACAAGAAAATGGAATTTCTGCAGTTGAACGAATTAATATTGAGTAAATACGACAACCATTATCAGAAATTAAAAGTCATTTTTGAACGCACAATTGAATTAATCGATACTCATAATCCAGACGAAATTGCCATTGAAGCGCCATTTTTTGGTAAAAACGTACAATCAATGTTAAAACTTGGTCGTGCTCAAGGTGTAGCAATGGCTGCTGGTTTGTCGCGTCAAATTCCTATTACCGAATACGAACCCAAAAAAATAAAAATGGCCATCACCGGAAACGGAAACGCCAGTAAAGAACAAGTTGCCAAAATGTTACAACAACTTCTCGGATTAAAAGAATTGCCAAAAAATCTCGATTCAACTGATGGATTGGCAGCAGCAGTTTGCCATTTTTTTAATTCTGGAAAAGTGGTGGGCGAAAAAAGTTATTCTGGTTGGGATGCTTTTGTGAAGGATAATGAAAAACGAATAAAAAAATAGTGTTCAGTAATCAGTGTTCAGTTGACAGTTCTGTGCACTAAAAACTAAATACTGAATACTAAAAAATGAGCGGCATCTACATACACATACCTTTTTGCAAGCAAGCTTGTCATTATTGCGATTTTCATTTTTCGACTTCATTGAAGAAAAAAGATGAGATGGTTTTGGCATTGGCTAAAGAAATTGAAATGCGCAAAAACGAATTTCAAAATGAGATTGTCGAAACTATTTATTTTGGTGGAGGAACGCCTTCTATATTAGAAATTGAAGATTTGAATTTTTTAATTGGTGTAGTTTATTCCAATTATAAAGTTGTAGAAAATCCCGAAATCACGGTTGAAGCCAATCCAGATGATTTGTCTAAAGAACGAATAATTGAATTATCAAATATTAGAATTAACCGATTAAGTATAGGAATTCAATCTTTTTTTGAAGATGATTTAAAAATGATGAATCGCGCTCATAATTCGGATGAAGCTAGAAATTGTTTGGAATTTGCAACACAATATTTTGATAATATTTCTATCGATTTGATTTATGGAATTCCAGGAATGTCAAATGATAAATGGTTGGCAAACATTGAAAAAGCACTATCGTTTAATATTCCACATATTTCTAGTTATGCATTAACAATTGAACCCAAAACTGCTTTACACAAATTCATTCAAAAAGGAATTATTCCACAACCCGATGATGAAGTTGCTCAAGAACATTTTCAGATTTTGGTTGACAAATTATCCGTACATAATTTTATACATTATGAATTGTCCAATTTTGCTAAAGAAAATTATTTCTCCAAAAACAATTCGAGCTATTGGCTAGGAAAAAAATACATCGGAATTGGACCTTCAGCTCACAGTTATGATGGTGAAAAACGTGGTTGGAATGTATCGAATAATACATTGTATTTAAAATCAATACAAGAAAATAAACTTCCATTGGAAACCGAAATTTTATCTAAAACCGATAGATATAACGAATATATTATGACGGGTTTACGTACCATTTGGGGAATTTCGTTAAGCAGAATTGAAAACGAATTTGGGAAAAAATATTTAGATTATCTCAACCAACAAGCAGCTAAATATATTGAAGATAATTTATTGTTTGTAGATGAAAACATTTTACGAACCACCAAAAAAGGAAAATTTTTGAGTGATGGAATTGCAAGTGATTTGTTTATGCTGAACTAGTTTCAGCATCTGTTGAATTTTAAGAATAATGTGTGAACTAGTTTCAGCATCTTTAATCTGAATTTATTTCAGATTCTTTGTAAAAAGTAAACTAAATATGATCAAAGGATACACATATATTACGACGAACAAAAACTTTTCGGTTTTATATATTGGTGCTACAAAAGATTTGAAATATAGGATAGAATGTCATAAAGATGGAAGCGGAGCTGTTTTTACAAAAAAATATAATGCTTCTATTTTAATATATTTTGAGGAGTTTGATGATTATAGAGATGCATTTGCAAGAGAGAAACAATTAAAGAATTGGCATAAAGATTGGAAATGGAATTTGGCAAAAGGTTCAAATCCTGAATTAAAAGATTTATATTTGGAGTTATAAATTAGTGTCTTTTTAACAAGTTTACGTAAAGTTGAAAAGATGCTGAAACGAGTTCAGCATATATGATAGCAACAATAAACAGTATCCAAATCGACTTATCAAAGCCAATTGATATTTCAATCCCATTATCCAATACAGATAAAAATCCAATTGCGTGGTATATTGAAAAACCCGAATTTGAACCAGTTATTTTTGGCGATTGGGTTGGAAAAGTTTCTGCAGGAAGTTCAACCAATTTTTTGAATATATTTTTCAATCCTCACGGACACGGAACTCATACCGAATGTTTGGGGCACATAACAAAAGAATTTTATTCGATCAATCAATGTTTGAAACAGTTTTTCTTTACAGCCGAATTAATTTCGGTTCATCCAGAAAAATACAAATCTGATTTTGTAATAACCAAAAAACAAATAGAATTGGCTCTTAACGGCAAAACACCAGAAGCAATGGTAATTAGAACATTACCTAATTTAAATTCTAAAAAATCAAAAAATTATTCCAATACAAATCCTCCTTATTTACTAGAAGAAACCGCAATTTATATTAAAGAATTAGGAATTCAACATCTATTAATTGATTTGCCAAGTGTTGATAGAGAAGAAGATGAAGGGAAATTATTGGCTCATAAAGCTTTTTGGAATGTTACCAATGTAGAAAATCTCAACAAAGATGCAAGAATGAATTGCACTATTACTGAAATGATTTTTGTAGAAGATGCAATTGAAGATGGAAGTTATATTTTGAATATTCAAATTGCTTCGTTTGAAAATGATGCGTCGCCTTCAAAACCAATTCTTTATAAACCATTTTAAAATTCATAATTTAAAATTTAAAATAATTATGATTACAGTTTCTATAGATAAATCTAAACTTAATGTGCCATTTATTCAAAATTTCTTAAAAGATATATATTGGGCAGCAGGAAGAACTATCGAAGAAGTTCAAACTACAATTGACGCTTCTGTTTGTTTTGGAATCTATTTAAATAATGTACAAATAGGGTTTGCAAGAGTAATAACCGATTATGTAGTTTTTGCTTATGTAATGGATGTTTTTATTGATGAAGCATATCGAGGGAAAGGACATTCATCAATTTTAATACAAGCAATCATGCATGAACCACAATTAAAAAATGTACAAATTTGGCGTTTAGCAACCACTGATGCTCATTTTTTATATCATAAATTTGGGTTTAAAAGTTTAGCAAATCCAGAAAAAATGATGGAGAAAATAATATAAATTTTAATGCGATTTTTTAAGTTAAAATTTTAAATTTGAATAGTTTAATCAAAACTCAATCTCATCAATTATGAAAAAAAAATACTTCTTGTTTATAGCTTTTTTGCTTCTAAGTAAATTATATGCTCAAGCAACTTATAATGCATCCAATTATGCAGTAGTTGGTGATAGTTTCTATATTTCGTCAGCTTCAGATTTAAATGTAGATTTTGAAACAACCGGTACCAATTTTAATTGGAATTTTCAGAATCTTACTGCAACATCACAAATTCAACTTCAGTATAGAAATCCAACTCAAACAGGATATTCAGCTTTTTTATTTCCGTTTATTTATTTTTCTGGAAACACTAATTTGTCATCAACAGACGGTTCTGTAACAGCAATAAACATTCCTGGACAAGCCATAACAATTTCTGAACCAAATGATTATTATAAAACTAGTGCTACAAGTTTAAAACAAGTGGCATCAGCATTTAAACTAAGTTATAATGGTTTAACAATTCCGGTTCAAAATCAATATACTACTCCAGATTTTATCTATCAGTTTCCTATAAATTATGGAAATACAAATACTAGTAATTCAGAGTATACCACATCAATACCTTCAATATATTACCGAAATAGAAAATTAGAAAGAACAAATACGGTAGATGGTTGGGGAACAGTCACAACTCCTCACGGGACATTCTCAAATGCGCTTAGAATTACAACCAATTTGGTCGAGAACGATACTATTGCTCTTGCAGGAACAGGATTGCCTAGAATAATTAGAACTTCTAGAGAGTTGAAATGGTTAGACATTTCAAAAAAAATTCCAGTATTAACTGTAACACAAACTAATTTAAACGGCATTTGGACTACTACCAAAGTTGATTTTTTAGATAATTTTCAAACTTTTCAAACAACGGCTTTCTTCCTGTATTCACCATTAGCACCAACTGCAGGTTCAACGGTAAGTTTTCAAAATCTAAGTTCGAATGCTACGACTTATTCTTGGAATTTTGATGACCCAACTAGTGGAGCATTAAATACAGATACTGCACAAAATCCGAATCATATTTTTAATGCCAATGGTACTTATCAAGTAACCCTTACGGCAAGTAATAGTGCATATACAAATACAGTTACAATTCCTGTTGTTGTGAGTGATATTTTGAGTGTTTCATCGATAAATCAAAAAGAAGAATTACTTGTTTACCCTATCCCTTTTTCAAACAGAATTAATTTGAAAAACGAACCAATAGACGCTGAATATGAGTTATTAGATAGTAATGGTAAGATTTTATTTAAAGGGAATAATATAAACAACGAAGATTTTTCTTATTTATCAAAAGGAATTTATCTGTTAAAAATAAAAGACAAATCAAGTTCAAAGACAGTCAAGATTTTGAAATAAAAGATTATGAACATTCAACAATTTTATGAATTTTGTTTGGCTAAAAAAGGAGTAAGCGAACATTTCCCTTTTGATGAAGATACACTTGTTTTTAAGGTTGGAGGAAAAATGTTTTGTCTTACCTCATTGAAAGAATGGGAAAAAGGCACGCCATCACTCAATTTAAAGTGCGATCCTGAACGAGCAGAAACGCTACGAGCAGAATTTGAAGCCATACAACCGGGTTATCATATGAGTAAAATTCATTGGAATACAGTAAGTTTCAATAATGACGTTTCAGACAAAATGATGTGTGAGCTTATCAATCATTCCTATGATTTAGTGTTAAAAAGTTTATCAAAAAAACAGCAATTAGAAATAAATGAAAATTAAAACCACTCGTCTATACTTTTTCGCCATTCGTCTATACTAATTGTTAGACGAACGAAAAAAAGGAGCAAACCATTAGAGATTAAATTAGTTTTGAAATTGGATAAATACAAAAAAAACAAAAATGACTAAATCTTTAAACATTCTATTAATCGAAGATGATGCAATCGAGGTAATGAAATTCAATAGAGTTTTAAAAACCCTTGGTTTAAACCATAAAATTATAGAAGCCAATAATGGTGAAGAGGCATTATCTATTTTAAAAGATAAAGAAATTATACCAGACATTATTATTCTGGATTTGAATATGACTAAAATTAATGGAATCGAATTTTTAGGAATTCTAAAAAACGATGAGTATTTAAAATATATTCCTGCTATAATACTCACTACTTCCAATAATCATAGAGATGTATTAGAATGCTATAAAATTGGAATAGCTGGCTACGTCTTGAAACCATTGAAATATGAAGATTATGTAGAAAGAATCAGAAAAATGTTGGAATATTGGAGTACCAATGAATTAATTTCACAATAAAAAAAGATTATGTACGGAATTGTAAACAAAGCAATAGAAGATTTAGTAATTCCCAACAAGGAGTTGGTAAAGCACAGAAGAATGACAGTTGTGAATTGCTTTCAAAATTGTATTTTAGCTTATAATTCCCAACTTGTTTTATTTGTTGCTATCGCTTTACCTGTTGTGAATTGCTTTCAAAATTGTATTTTAGCTTATAATTCCCAACCTTTTGGCTTACCAAATAAATGTTCAGCAGTTGTGAATTGCTTTCAAAATTGTATTTTAGCTTATAATTCCCAACAGTGGACAATCTTTTTTTGATAAAGTCATTGTTGTGAATTGCTTTCAAAATTGTATTTTAGCTTATAATTCCCAACTTGGTGTTTATGAGTATCTAGTGTTGATATGTTGTGAATTGCTTTCAAAATTGTATTTTAGCTTATAATTCCCAACTGCTCCTTGATTTAGGCGAAGTGAAACGTAGTTGTGAATTGCTTTCAAAATTGTATTTTAGCTTATAATTCCCAACTTGGCTGCAATAAAAACAGTTAATGTATTTGTTGTGAATTGCTTTCAAAATTGTATTTTAGCTTATAATTCCCAACTTGGCTGCAATAAAAAATGTTAATGTATTTGTTGTGAATTGCTTTCAAAATTGTATTTTAGCTTATAATTCCCAACGGAAAAAATAAACTGGTTATACCACCTGTGTTGTGAATTGCTTTCAAAATTGTATTTTAGCTTATAATTCCCAACAAGCAAAGATGATCGAGTTTGTAAGCAATGGTTGTGAATTGCTTTCAAAATTGTATTTTAGCTTATAATTCCCAACATTTGTAGTTCGTTCCGTTGCACTTCACTCGTTGTGAATTGCTTTCAAAATTGTATTTTAGCTTATAATTCCCAACAAGGGTTTTGTTAAAGTATAAAATGTTAGAGTTGTGAATTGCTTTCAAAATTGTATTTTAGCTTATAATTCCCAACACGATCTTAAAAACGACAAAATAGAGTTGCAAAAAGATAAAGAATTACTCAAAGAAATTATTCAATTTAATTTGGGAAAAGCAAACGCATCATAATTATTTGGAAAATCTATCAATAAGTAGTTTATTTGAAGTATTATAAACCTTAAAAATTTAAAAAAAATGAAAAAAAATGTATTGTTATTAATGGCGTTTTTAGTATTAAGTTCTTGTAGAGTTACAAAAACAATAACTATGATTTATGCAAAAAACAGGGCAACAACAACCGAGAGTGAATTTATAAACGGTAAACACGCAGCGGTTGATTTTCTAAAATTCACGCCTGAACAAAATACTTTAGCAGAAACAATTTGGAAAAAAGAAAAAAAGGATTTTTCTGAAGTAAAATTGACTAATGAAAATATTGCACCTATTGTTTATAATTCAGAACTGGAATTCAGAAAAATTCTAAATCCAGTACAATTAGATAATTATATAAAAATTGCAAATAAAAATGACGATAGGATAAAGAAATACTTTCTAAATGATGAACAATTAGCAGAAATCAAAAGGATTTATTTAGAAAAATAAAAAAAAACATCAATTATATCAAAGGGATTTCTTTTGAAATTCCTTTTTTTTGTTCTTTTTTTTAAAGTTTCTTTTTTTTTTGAAACTAAAAAATAAAAAGAAACTAAAAAGAAACAATAAAAGAACCGCAAAACCAACAAAATCAATATTTACGGTAAAGTTTCCAAAGTTTCCATTTGTTTTTATAAAAATATATTTGGGGTTAGGGGTAAAAAAAATCAATTTGAAAAAATTGTAATTTAAAAAGGTTTATATATGGTGTTTCCGCTTCGCTACAACGTGTTTTTTAGCAACCGCTACGCTATTGCGGTGTTGGAATATATAATAAGGTGTTTTACTGCCGTAAAACGGTTCTTTTTGCAACCGCTACGCTATTGCAGTGTTGGTAAATACTCACAAACTACCCAGTGTTTTTGTAAATAATTGATATATAATGATTTGTAAAATAAAAATAATTCTGCCGAGGTCACAAAAAAAATGCTAGAAAATCTCTAGCATTTTTTATTTTTATAAAAAGGGTATATTTAAAAACTAGTCAATGCTTTTAGATCCGCTATAGTTTGTGTTGGATTTTCAGATTTAAAAACAAAATTTCCTGCAACCAATACATCTGCGCCAGCTTCTACCAATTGTTTGGCGTTTTTACCAGTTACACCACCATCTATTTCGATAATGGTATTTGCATTCTTACTTGAAATTAAATCTTTCAGTTGTTTGATTTTTGAATATGTATTCTCAATAAATGATTGTCCTCCAAATCCAGGGTTAACACTCATAATACAAACCAAATCAATATCGTTAATAATATCTTCTAACAAACTCACATTAGAATGCGGATTCAGAACAACACCAGCTTTCATTCCTTCTGCTTTAATAGCTTGTAGCGTTCTA
This sequence comes from Flavobacterium sp., assembly GCA_043731625.1. Lineage (GTDB taxonomy): Bacteria > Bacteroidota > Bacteroidia > Flavobacteriales > Flavobacteriaceae > Flavobacterium. The sequence continues at coordinate 15,657 of JAYTIV010000162.1, forward strand.
TGAAGATGCGTACAGGCTTCATAATGTACTGAGAGTATATTTGCTCCTAAATCTGCAAATGTTTTTATGTAGCGATCAGGATCAACAATCATCAAATGCACATCAATTGTTTTTTTGGCGTGTTTAGTAATAGCATCTAATACTGGCATTCCGAAAGAAATATTTGGAACAAATACGCCATCCATAATATCGATGTGAAACCAATCGGCTTGAGAATTATTTATCATTTCAATATCACGTTGCAAATTGGCAAAATCAGCTGCAAGTATTGATGGAGCAATAATTGTGTTTTTCATTTTAAGCAGAATTTATTTCAGCATTTTTATAATACTGAAATTAGTTAGTGTTGTTTGTGCAAAGGTAAATTATATTTAAAGAATCTGAAACAAGTTCAGATTATAAAATAAAACTCCCGGAACCCGAGACTGAAAGTCGAACAGACCGGAGTTTTTGCAATAAAGCAAAAAACCCCGGTAATCAGCCGAGGTTTCAATCATCACACGAGAGCTTAGCTCGAACTGGCGAAGCAATCAAAAAAAATAGTTTTTTGATTGATGACAAAAATAAAACCCCGGTAATCAGCCGAGGTTTCAATCATCAATCAAAAAACGAACAGTTAATCAGACTGTTGTTTGTTTTACAAACTATGTTAGATTTTTATACCTAACATAGTTATTTTGGATATTATCCAAGATATGTTTTCAAGATTTTACTTCTTGAGGTATGTTTTAATCTGCGAATTGCTTTTTCTTTAATCTGACGAACTCGCTCACGAGTTAAATCAAATGTTTCACCAATTTCTTCTAAAGTCATTGGATGTTGGTCACCTAAACCAAAATACAAACGAACAACGTCTGCTTCTCTTGGAGTTAGGGTTTCTAACGAACGCTCAATTTCTGTACGAAGCGATTCGTGGATTAATTCTCTATCTGGATTTGGAGATTCGCCTGAACGCAAAACGTCGTACAAGTTTGAATCTTCTCCTTCTACAAGTGGTGCATCCATTGATAAGTGACGACCAGAGTTTTTCATTGACTCTTTTACATCATTTACGGTCATATCTAGTTCTTTTGCAATTTCCTCAGCAGATGGTGGACGTTCGTTAGATTGTTCTAATAAAGCATACATTTTGTTGATTTTATTGATAGAACCAATTTTGTTTAATGGTAAACGAACGATACGAGATTGTTCTGCAAGTGCTTGAAGAATCGATTGACGAATCCACCAAACAGCATATGAAATGAATTTGAAACCACGTGTTTCGTCAAAACGTTGTGCTGCTTTTATCAAACCAAGATTTCCTTCGTTGATCAAATCGGGAAGAGTTAGTCCTTGATTTTGATATTGTTTTGCAACAGAAACGACGAAACGTAAGTTGGCTTTTGTTAGTTTTTCTAATGCTTTTTGATCTCCAGCTTTTATCTTTTGTGCCAACTCTACTTCTTCATCGGCAGTGATAAGGTCAACTTTTCCAATTTCTTGTAAATATTTGTCTAACGATGCAGTTTCACGATTGGTTACCTGCTTGGTGATTTTAAGTTGTCTCATTTTTTTGTCTCTTTGTTTTAAAGTGTACAAACATTATACGTAAGAGGTTACAAAAAAGTTACAAAAGGAGTAAAATTTTTTTTTTAAATCAAAAAACCCCAACTTAATTACTCAAGTTGGGGTTTTTAGATTTATTCAAAAACATTAAAATGTTTTATCGTATTCTCCACCTTTAGGTTTTAAATCTCCAGTGATGATTCTTACCAAGTCAATTAAAGCCCAAATTCCTAAACCTCCAAGAGTAAGGATTTGAACAATACCTTGCCAAGTATATCCTAGATAAAATCTATGAATACCAATTCCTCCTAAAAAGAAGCAAAGCAACAAAGCTGTAACCTGGCTTTTTGAACCTGCAACTGCTACAGGAGAAGTAAAAACTTCTTTTTGTTTTTCAACAACTGTTGTGTTTGTTGTTGTTGCTCTTTGAACTGGGAAAGAAGCAAATACTGGACTTGAAGATAGCATAAACAATGCAATCAGCGAAAATAATAATTTTAGTTTCATATTTTAAATGGTTTATATTTGCTCAAATATATAAATTTATTCTTATGAAAATATTTTTTTGGATTATTTTTTTAAACACTTTTTTTTCTTTTTCACAAACAAAATATGATTTGATTGGAACATTAAAATTAAATGGGGATAATAAAACAATAATCTCTTATAAGATAGTTTTTTATGAAAATGAAGGACGATTAAAAGGGTACTCAGTTACAGACTTAGGTGGTGATTTTGAAACTAAAAATGAAATTTCAGGTTTTTACAATAAAAAAACGAAAGAAATGAAATTTAAAGAAGATAAAATAATTTATACCAAATCAGAATTAAAAGAAGATGTGTTTTGTTTTGTAAATTTTAACGGGAAATATAATTTACTAAATGCAAACAGTAAACTTGAAGGTGAATTTAAGGGCTTGTTTAAAAATAAAACTAAATGTATTGATGGGATAATTGATCTTGTTATAATTGCTAAAATTGAAAAAAACATCAATAATTTTAAAAAGAAAGTTCAAAAATCAAAATTGTTTGACAAAGAAACAAAAGAAAAAGTTAGTGCTATTTCTTTGCTTGATAGTTTAAAAGTAAATACTTTAACTAAGGATCAAAACTTAAATGTATTTGTGAATTCTAGTGAAATTCAAATGGAAATTTGGGATGCAAAAATAGAAGATGGAGATAGAATAGATGTTTTTTTAAACAATAAAAAAATAATAAATAATTATACGGTCACTAATAAAAAGAAGACCATTTCTGTAAAACTTGAAGCGGACAAAAATATTTTTAGAATAGAAGCGTTAAATGAAGGTGAGAGAAAATTAAATACTGCAATGATGCAGTTAATTGACAAAGAAAGAAATTTTGAATTATCAACCAATTTAAAAAAAGGCGAGAAGACTTCAATTACTTTAATTAAAAATTAAAACCCCAACTCAAACTAATGAATTGGGGTTTTTAAAAAAATTATAAATCTTAATTATTCCGATTTTGGAACAATTTTATTTTCTTCTCTTGGAGGTCTAGGTAAAAGTGCTTTTCTTGACACTTTTTCTTTTCTGGTTTTTGGGTCAACACCTAGGTATTTTACCATAAACACATCTCCCATTTTTACCACATCAGAAACATTTTCTGTGCGTTCCCAAGCTAATTCAGATACATGTAATAATACTTCGTTTCCTGGTGCATCTGTATATTCTACAACGGCTCCAAAATCTAGCATTTTTATTACTTTTACTTCATAAGATTCGTTCATTGCAGGTTTGAAAATGATAGAATCAATTTTTGCTAATACTTTTGCAATTCCATCTGGATCTGTACCAAGAATCTCAACAACTCCTTGTTCATCAACTTCGTTAATTACAATTGTACAACCAGTAGCTTTTTGTAATTCTTGAATTACTTTTCCTCCAGGTCCAATTAATGCTCCAATAAAAGCACCAGGAATGGTTCTCATTATAATTTTTGGAGCGTGTTTTTTAACATCAGCTCTTGGTGTAGCAATAGTTTCGGTTATTTTTCCTAAAATATGCAAACGACCATCACGAGCTTGACCCAATGCTTGTTCCATAATGTCATAACGTAAACCATCAATTTTGATGTCCATTTGACAAGCGGTAATTCCGTCTTTAGTTCCAGTAACTTTAAAGTCCATATCACCTAAATGATCCTCATCACCTAAGATATCAGAAAGAACTGCAAATTTTTGACCATCTGTAATTAATCCCATAGCAATACCAGAAACTGGTTTTGTCATTTGAACTCCAGCATCCATCAAAGCCATTGTTCCAGCACATACTGTTGCCATAGAAGAAGAACCATTAGATTCTAAAACTTCTGATACGATACGAATAGTATAAGGACAATCAGCAGGAATCATATTTTTTAAAGCACGTTGTGCTAAGTTTCCGTGACCAACTTCTCTACGTGAAGTTCCTCTTAAAGGTTTTGATTCTCCTGTTGAAAATGGGGGGAAATTATAATGTAAATAGAATTTTTCTTCTCCTTGTTCTGATGGAGAATCTATTTGATTGGCTTCTCTTGAAGTTCCTAGAGTTACTGTAGCTAAAGCTTGAGTTTCTCCACGAGTAAACAATGATGAACCGTGAACAGAAGGTAAGTAATCAGTTTCACACCAAATTGGTCTGATTTCTGTAGTTTTTCTTCCGTCAAGTCGAATTCCTAATTCAAGGATTACGTTACGAACGGCTTCTTTATTGGTTTTGTAGAAATATTTCCCTACCAATCCAGCTAAATCTGCATTTCCAGCATATTCTTCTTCTGTATATAATGCTTTTGATTCGTCTTTTACAGCTGCAAATTGTACTGTTCTTTCGTGTTTTGCTGTTCCTTCTTTAGCAATAGCATAACATTTTTCATAAGCGAAAGCTTTTACTTTAGCATAAACTGCTTCGTCTTCTTTCTCACCTTCGTAAGTACGAATCTCTTTTTTGCCAAAGGCTTCTTGCAAACGCAATTGTGCTTGAATTTGAACTTTGATAGCTTCGTGAGCAAACTTAATTGCTTCAACCATTTCGTGTTCTGAAATTTCTTTCATTTCTCCTTCAACCATTGCAACTGAATCTAATGAAGCTCCAATCATCATATCAATATCTGATAATTCTAATTGTGCTCTACTTGGGTTGATTACAAATTTTCCGTCGATACGTGCTACACGTACTTCAGAAATTAAATTGTGGAAAGGAATGTCTGAAACGGCTAATGCTGCTGATGCTGCTAAACCTGCTAATGCATCTGGCATTACATTTTCATCGTGTGACATTAACTGAATCATAACTTGCGTTTCTGCATGGTAATCATCTGGGAATAGCGGACGTAAAACACGGTCTACAAGACGCATTGTCAATACTTCATTGTCGCTAGGACGTGCTTCTCTTTTGAAAAATCCACCAGGAAAACGTCCTGCTGCTGCAAATTTTTCACGGTAATCTACCGTTAATGGTAAAAAATCAACATTTGGGTTTGCTGTTCTTGCTGAAACTGCTGTAGCTAAAAGCATACAGTCGCCTAAACGAACAACAACAGAACCGTCTGCTTGTTTTGCTAATTTACCTGTTTCGATTGTGATGCTTCTGCCATCACCTAAATCGATTGTTTCTTGGGTTACTTTTGGAATCATAAATTTTAATTCTGTTAAACTATTAGGTTAGTTGTGTTGTTGTTGTAGTAGTTGTATGTAACCCAATGAAAAACCGAAACTTCTTTTTTTAATTTAAAAACAAAAAGAGGCACTTTCGCACCTCTTTTCTATATTGATTATTTTCTAATACCCAATACTTTGATAATCTCACGGTATCTATTGATTTCCGTTTTCTTCAAGTAGTCTAGAAGTGATCTTCTTTTACCTACTAATTTCACTAGTGAACGCTCTGTGTTATAATCGTGACGATTTTTTTTCAAATGCTCTGTTAAGTGATTAATTCTAAATGTAAACAATGCTATCTGAGATTCAGATTTTCCAGTGTTTGTTGCTTCTCCGTGTTTAGCGAAGATTTCTTCTTTAACTTCTTTAGTTAAGTACATTTTAATATCTTTTAAATGATTATTATGTATAAATACGTTTCTCGTATTCGAGTGCAAAAGTACACTTTATTTTTTAAGTAACAAG
>JAYTIV010000163.1:0-3258 GCA_043731625.1 Flavobacterium sp.
GGCAAAAGACCGCAGGATAAAAAAATTAGAACAGGAATTGGCAGCAGCACACGCTGATGCACTTGCAATTGCACAGGAGCAGGAAGCTTTTACCGAAGAACTGCAAAGTGCCAGTGAAGAAGTAGTTTCAAGCAACGAAGAATTGCAAACGGTAAATGAAGAACTGGAAACTTCAAAAGAAGAAATTGAATCTGCCAACGAAGAGCTCACCACCACCAATCAGGAACTTCAAACACGCAACGACCTGCTCAACGAAGCATACGGTTATTCAGAAGCCGTATTTGCCACCATACACGAACCCATGCTTGTGTTAGATAAAAATCTTCGTGTAAAATCTGCCAATAAAACATTCTATAAAATATTTAATGTTAATGAAGAAAATACAGAAGGAATACTGTTGTATGATTTAGGAAACAAGCAATGGAATATTCCGCGCCTGAGAGAGCTTCTCGAAGACTTACTTCCCAAAAACACTCACTTCCACGATTTTGAAATTACACACACCTTCCCGCTCATTGGCGAAAAAACAATGCTGCTCAATGCAAGACGCATTATTCAGAAAAGGAATCACGAAGAATTAATTCTGCTCGCCATTTCAGATATTACAGAACAAGCTATTGCAAGAAAAAAAATTGAAGAAAGCGAGAAACGGTATAACATGTTGCTGATGAATTCGCCTTTTACCTTTGTTGTGCTAAATGGTAAAGACCTGATTATTTCCCTTGCCAACGACCGGGTTAAAGAAATTTGGGGAAAAGGGAAAGACATAGAAGGTAAATCGCTGCTTGAAATTATGCCCGAGCTTAAAGATACGCCATTCCCTGCTTTGCTTGAGGAGGTGCGCACCACCGGTATTCCTTTTCATGGTACTGAAGTCCAGAGCCCCAAAAATATGAATGAGGAATTGAAAGAAGAGTATTTCACTTTTGTTTTTCAGCCTTATTTGGAAGCAGATGAAACTATTTCGGGCATTACAATTATTGGTCATGAAGTAACCGAGCAGGTCATTGCAAAAAGGAAGATTGAAGAAAGCGAAGCAAGGTTTCGCTCATTGGCAAATGATGTACCTATTCACATTTTTATAATTGAACCCAATGAACAAGCGACCATTAGTTATTGGAACAAAAACTGGTTGAATTATACCGGGCAAACGATGGAAGAAGCGCTTGGCAGCACATGGGTAGAAAAAATGCACCCCGATGATGTGCAGGGTATAATGGATGTTTATATTCCGGCATTTGAAAAACGCCAACCGTATTTTCTAAGTGGCATAAGAATAAAGCGGTACGATGGCGAATACAGGTGGCATTCGGTTATGGCTAATCCACGCTATTTGGCCAATGGTGAATTTATGGGATACATAGGTGTGGGTATAGATATTCATGAAAGCAAACTGTTTGAAAATGAATTGATGGAAGCAAAGGAAGTTGCAGAAAATGCGGCTAAGTCCAAACAACAGTTTTTATCTAACATGAGCCACGAAATTCGAACTCCGTTAAATTCCATTTTAGGATTTACAAATGTGTTATTGAAAACTGAATTAAGCGTAGATCAAAAGGAATTTGTACAAGCAATAAAAACAAGTGGCAAGACTTTAAATGTACTCATAAACGACATACTTGATTTGGCAAAAGTAGATGCAGGTAGAATGACATTTGAAAAACAACCATTTGAAATACGCAAATCAATTGCATCAATCCTGCATTCTTTTAACCTGAAAATAAAAGAAAAGAATTTAGAACTTGTAAATGAATTTGACAGCGAAATACCATCAATGCTCTTGGGCGATTCAGTAAGGTTAAATCAGATTATTTTAAACCTAATAAGCAATGCCGTAAAATTTACACACAAAGGGAAAGTTATACTAAGCGTTAAATTACTAAATGAAGACGAAGAAAATGTGATGCTAAAATTTAAAGTTACAGATTCAGGAATTGGCATTGCTGCTAACAAAATAGATTCAATATTTAATCTTTTTGAGCAGGCTGAAACCGAAACAGCTAATACTTATGGTGGAACAGGATTGGGGCTTGCTATTGTTAAACAATTCATAGAAGTTCAAGGAGGAAGTATTAGCTTAAGGAGTAAGATAGATGAAGGTTCAACATTTAGTTTTATCCTGCCTTTTGGCAAAACAAATATAAAATCAGAAGTAGAAGTAGATATACTAAAACTGGATTCAGAAATTAAAAACTTGCGGGTATTAGTAGTCGAAGATGTGGCATTAAATCAGTTACTTATCAAAATTATTTTAAATGATTTTGGATTTGTACACGAAATAGTAGGCAATGGAAAAATTGCAATAGAAAAATTGCAAACCAATACCTACGATATTATTTTGATGGATTTGCAGATGCCTGAAATGAATGGGTTTGAGGCAACAGAATACATACGCAAAACTATGAAATCTAAAATTCCAATAATTGCTTTAACAGCAGATGTAACCACAGCAGATGGTTCCAAATGCATAGAATTTGGAATGGATGATTATATTTCCAAACCTATTAACGAAAACTTATTATACAGTAAAATGGTGGAGTTAGTAAAAAAGAAACAATAATTATTGAATAGTAAATTTAACACTGAATGTGTACCAAAGCATTGGTAAGCACATTTTATTTATTTTCAAAGAATCCCGATAACTATTGTGCCACCTTACCCGATAATAAAGTGTTCAAATTGACTTCCAGCATTGGATCAATTAATATAAATATGAGTGAGCAAACAGTGTGAGAGCTATGAGTGGAATCGATTCATATGGGAAAAAGCGCAATGCCCATAGGTGGTATACTGCCCAAACATTTTTACATGTAATTATATATTTTTTAAGGAATTGCTGTGGCAATATGTTAAACATTTAAGTTTGAAAAAAAAGGCATGTAAAATTTCAATCTATCTATTGGAATTAATATTTCGCCGGTTGCTAAAAGACTTATATTTATTCAAGACGTTGAAGCAAGAGAAGGTCGCCCGGCCATTGATCTGAGTGATCTGTTTAAATTATAACGGTTAAGCCACCCGAATCTTATCCGGACGCTTGAAGAAACAATGAAAGTTATTTTTTAAAATTTACAGGGTAAAAAAAATATTTTGGTACAAATTTTAATCGTTTCTATTGAAGATCAAAGCTAAGCCATCAATTTGTTTATTCATAAAGTAAGTATAAAAGCGTGAATTGTGTAACTTATTTCAAAAGTTGTGTAACACTTATCACTTTAAGTATATGCAATTTTGGAAAAGTAATAATCTAATTGTGAA
>JAYTIV010000164.1:0-8172 GCA_043731625.1 Flavobacterium sp.
ACCAAAATTAAAGTTGCACTTTTCCCTCTTAAACAAAACAAAACAGGTTGGTATTAATTTTTTATCAATCGCTTTTGATAAATTTTATTTTCATTATCTATAATTTTAACAAAATAAATGCCTGAGTTAAGTTGGCTAACATTGATATTATTGTTGTTATCTGATAATTGATCGTTACTTTCAAAAACCATACTACCCAAAGTATTGTATATAGCAACTTTATAATTTGTAGTACTATCTTGTAGTTGAATATTCAACTCGTTAGTTGCAGGATTTGGATATAATTGTAGTTTGTTGTTTTCAAAATTATTTGTAGCAAGTAAAGAACAATCAGCTGATGTAAAAGGTGTAAAACTTCCATAATCCCAAAATTGATTAAACGCCTGACAATAAAAATAAACGGTTTCAAAATCGGTAATGTTCATTCCCGCAGGAATAGTTTTAGTGAAATTAGCAGTACCAGAAGCTGGAGATAAACCCATTTCAATTCGTGGTCTTGTCAAAAAATTGGAAGTTACCTTGAGTTGGGCATTTGTCAAATTTCCTCTATCAACTAGAAATATTCTAACATCTGGACCAGCAGCTGTAGCAAAATTAGTAGATAAACTAACCGAAACTGATGTAGCAGAATTCAAAACCACATTTACATTTCCAGTAACATTATACATTACTGTGCTTGTATTGTTTCCAAATCCAGTTACGCTTTTGTTACATTGAGAATTTACAGACTGACTTAAACCAATCGTAAATAAGAATAAAAAAGCAATTTTTTTCATAGCAATTCTATTTTAAATTATTACACAAAGTTGATAATTATTTGAATTTCAGCTATTGACTATTTTACCTTAATATTTATCAAAATTACATTTCAGATTGAACCGGTTTATTATCTCTGAATTCTTTAGGGGAAACTCCTTGTTTATTTTTAAAAAAACGACTAAAAGATTGAATATCTTCAAAACCTAATTCGAAAGCAGTTTCTTTTATGCTTTTTTCTGAATTTAAAAGTATTCTTTTGGCTTCAAGAAAAATCCTATCTTGAATAATCTGCAAAGGAGATTTTTCAATATGATTAGCAAATAAATTAGTTAATGATTTTGCCGGTTTATTCATTAAATCGGCATATTCTGCAACGGTGTGTTTGGTTTTATAATGTACTTCAACTAGAAAACTAAAGTTTCTAATAACGTCCATTTTGGTTTCTTGAACGTAAACAATTTTATTTTCATCTTTAAAAATTCGTGTTGCAATTATTAAAAAACGTTTTAATAGCATTTGCAACATTTCAATTTGCATTTCGTCTTTGTTCTTTAATTCTGCCAAAAAAACACCCCAAAGTATTTCAAATTTTTTTATATTTTCTTCGTTTAAATTTATAATTGGTACTTGAGATGCTCCAAAAAACAAAACACCTTTACAGCCAATTTCGCTATCGTGATTGTTGATACAATAAAAATAGCGATTAAACCTAATAATATTTATTACTACAACATTTGAAATATCAACCTTATGAAACTCGGTTAAAAAAACAATTTGATTGGGTTTTAAAACATAAGTAACATTATCAATAAGTAGTTTAGTTTCATTTTCTGTATTCCAATAAATAGAGAGTGTATCGTTGTTGTTTTTATTGACAACTTCAACATCTGTATTTTTTAAATTAGTAACCAAAAGATATTCGCTCGATGCTCCAAAAAATTCCATAGCAGTAGATTTTTTAACAAAAATACGGTTAAAACAACTTTTATTTTCTTAAAAAATGTTAAAAATAGTATAATGATTACTAATTAGAAATAGTTTTAGAATAGTATTTTTGTAGATAAGAATTTTTAAATCTTAAAAAATGCAATATATGTATCATCATAAAATGAAACTGTAACCTCCAAACTCCATTTTTTAAATATTTTCTAGCAGATGTTGTAACTGATTTTTGAATAACTGTGAATTTTGAGTTTTTATATAATCGAGAAACAAACTCATTATCTTCATAAATAATCAAGTTTTCATTAAAGCCATTTAATTTTTCAAATAAATTTCGTTCAACAAACAACGATTGATCACCACCACGACAAAATTGAAAATTAAATTGTGTAAACCATTGAGATACTTTTAATACGATATGATTGTTGTCGAATTTCATTTTAAAACAACCTGAAAAATGGCCATTTTTGACTTGATTTACAATATCTAAATCAAAATTATTTGGTGGAAACGTATCACAATGCAAAAAATAAAGTATTTCTGAAGTTGCCGTTTTTGCACCATAATTCATTTGGACTGAACGTCCTTTTAGAGAATGAACGACTTTAATTGAAGGATATAATTTTAAAATTTCGAGGGTTTTATCAGTACTTCCACCGTCAACTACGATTATTTCTTTAGTGAATTCTGGATTTGCTATTTTAATTAAATAATCTACTATTGTTGAAATAGCATTTTCTTCGTTTAAAACAGGAATGATAATTGAAATAGTCATTATTTAACCCTTTGGTTACAATTAATAAAAAAATAAAATTTCTATAAAAATATAACCACATAGATTCATAGAAAAAAGAGTTATATAAACCAATTCTTGGCTTCACAAAGCTATGTTTTCTTTAATAAAGTGAAACTTCTTTAGTTAACTTTTTAAAAAACTATGAATCTATGTGGTAAAAAATGAATTACACCCATCAGTATTATTTATTCAAATTCCAATTATAATCTAAAAACTTCACTTTTGCTTTTTTATCAATTTTAATAGTAGAGTAGGTGTTTAAAAAATCAATTAATGAAGTTTTTTTGGTTTTAAAATCGCCACTAAACCAATTAAATATTTCAGATATTTTAATTTCGTTTGTTGTTATCAAATTTTTTGTTTTATCATTGATAAATGACTTTGTAGCTGTTTCTAATTGTTTATTTATAGTTTCAGGAAGAAAAGCTTCATTTAGTAAATTCGGACACGAAAACGAAGCACAATTAATAGCAAAATGAATTCGAGGTTCGTTCATTTTTCGTAAAATTTTATGCTCAACATCGCTTAACGATATTTTACTTTTGCCTTTAGTAATCATTTTATTATCCCAAGCATTATCAATATCTTTTATGCTTTTTGTTGGATAATTATCGATCACAACTTTTAAAGTATAGACATTGTAAGCATTAATATAATACGCTAATTTTTCATTTTTAGCCCATTTTTCTGCAGGCTGCAATTTTTCAAACTGTTTGATTATTGCATCTAATTCAGTTTTATTACTGTTGATTTTATCATAATTTACATTTCCATTATCCGAAACGTATTTAACTAAAAATTGATTGTAGTTTTTGTAATCGAAATTTTGTGCAAAACTCGTTGCACTTATCAGTAGTAAAACAATTAATTTTTTCATTTTTAAAATTTTAATGGATAGCTTTCTTGATGTATAAAGTCCTTTGGAAATTTCTCATCGTCTTCAAATCCGAGTTCAATATCACGTCCGTCACTTGGAATATAATTTGTTTTGAAAATATAATCCCATATGCTAAGAGTTATACCAAAATTCATACCGTATTTATTTGGCATTACTTTACTATGATGCCAAATGTGCATTTTGGGGTTGTTAAAAACATATTTCAAAACTCCATAATCCCAACCTAAATTAGCGTGATTTAAATGCCCGATAGTTATAGAAAAAAAGTGAACGATAAAAACATCTTGAACATTAAAACCACCAATAATAGCGAGTGGAATGTACAACATCGATTTATAAATTAAAGGTTCCATCCAATGATACCGTAAATGTGCGGCAAATCCCATTTGTTTTACCGAATGATGCACTTTATGAAAATTCCAAAATGCTGGTACACGATGTAACATTCGGTGTGTTATCCATTGTATAAAATCGGAAACTAAAAAGAAAACTAAAAGTGAAATTACCTTTGGATAATTTGATAAATTTATTAGCTGAATAGATACTAATTTCCAATTAAAAACAGCTAAAAAATCGTTGAATAATTGTTCCGTAACATTAGATAACGCGATTAAAACAATTAAATTTAAAAGAAAGAAATTAAAAAACATATAAAATACGTCCAACCAAAAATCTTTTCTAAAAATAGGTTGATTTTTCCGCCAAGGAAATAGAATTTCGAGGATAAAAACCGCTAAAGAAATAATGATTAATCCATAGAAATAGTTTTCGATGTGAAGCGAAACTAATTCGTTTTTCAGATAATTAAAATAATCTGAATACGAATTAATTATTATTTCTTTGTATTTGTTCATTTTTAAAATTTTGAATATAAACCAAAATTCAAGGTTGGTGCCAATGGTGCATTTTTATTGTCAAAAGCTCCAAACCCTGCAAAATTAACTCCAAATTTATCTTTACTAAATTCATAATTAAGTTTTAATCCAAATGCATTATAATTTTGACGGTCACTTGTAGCTAAATTACTGAACTTATCCTTATGGAATGCATGTTCTTTAGAAACAATATTCTTAGTTTCTATAGCTAATATGATATGACCTTTTGGAATTACTTCATACCCAACTTCGCCATTAAATCTAAAAAAATCAGAAAAATCATTATCCATATAACCATAACCAACATTTCCATAGTAATACAATTTATTTTTACTTTTACCAATGGTTACATAAGGCAAAATAGTTGCTGCATTAAATCCCGATGCAAAAAAATTAGCATCATTTTTAGAAAGAGTTTTTGTTGCATAATTAATTCCAGTGCTTATTTTCCAGTTTTTATCAGATAATTTATATTTTAAACCTAGGGAAACGTTTCCAATTCCTGAATGACTTTCGGTAGTTTTTAAAAAATCATTCTCAACAGAAATTGATTTATAAGGTAGAATTAAACTTGCAGTAAGTTTATTTGTTAATCCATATTCTGAATAAACTTGAAAAGTAACGTCAGAAACATTTGCTTTTAAATCTTGTTTTTTTCCATTTTCGTCTGCAAATTGATTATAAAACAATCCAGTAACGCCAAGTTGCACATACGCTTTACCTTTATCTTTTGTCCAAGGACTTTGAGCAAATGAAAGTTGGATTAAAAAAACGGTTAGAACAAGTATTAGATTAATTTTTTTCATAATTTTTTATTTTTTGTTATACTATTAATTTGTTTATTAGCAACATCCGCCACCATTATAATGAAACGTACTTTCACTAATAAAAATATCATTTCTATTCAAATTGGCCAATGCACCTGCGGTTTTATCACAAACTGCCAATGGTTGATTTTTCATTAAAACGTGACCTTTTTTATCATCTAAATAATCATCTGAACCATAATAAATAGCCGATTTTCCAGTAAAAACGCAAGCGCCATCAGCTGGCATAGGATCTTTTATAGCACAAACTTCTATGCTTTCTATGTAAATTAATTCATCTGTAGGATAATTTACAGTATCTAAAATTCGGTATGGACGACGACCACGAATTTCAATTGTACCGAAACCAACATCGGTCAACGCTTTTATATAATCAGCAATTGAAATACTTCCACTTAAACACAAAGCACGTAAATGATCGTCGTTTCTTAGAGTTTCATTCATTGGTTGTTCGCAAGTTGGATCGCTCATTACTAATCGACCGTGTGGTTTTAAAACGCGATACATTTCTTGTAATGCCTTTTTTAAATCTTCAGTTTTAAAAATATTGAATAAGCAATTTTGAGCAGCAATATCAATACTTTCATCCGCAATTGGAAGATTGAGAGCATCACCTTTTTTAAGTTCAACAAACTCACTTTTAAACCAATTGTTTTGTTTTTCGGCTTCGATAAAATTTACTCTAGAAGCTTCTAGCATTTCATCAACAACATCAACACCAATAACACCACCTTTTTGACGTGAAAAATAAGAGAATTGCAATAATTCCATTCCACCACCAACGCCAACATAAAGTATTTTTGGATTATTGATTAAATCTTGAGCCGAAATGGTACTTCCGCAACCATAATTCATTTCTTGCATAATGGTTGGAATTTCTAATCCAGGAAATTTCCATATTGGAGTTGTAGTACAGCAAAGTCCAACATCAGGAGTTAAAGCTGCTTGTTTATATAAATCGTTTGTTGCTTCTAAATAATTACTCATACTATTTTTTTTATAAATTGATTTTATCTTGATTATGCTGATAAATATATTTCCATACAAATACAGAAGAAATTGCACCTAAAATGGGTGCAATAATATAAAGCCATAAATGTTCGAAATGATTGGATACTAAAGCTGGTGCAATTGATCTCGCAGGATTCATTGATGCTCCACAAATTGGTCCTGCAAATAAAGCCAATAGTAGAACGGTGGATCCAATTGAAATTCCAGCAAACAATCCTTGCTCTTTTGAACCGTGAGCAACATTTAGTATAACAAACATTAAAATGAAAGTGATAATAAATTCTAAAACAAATGCTTGAAAATCGTTGTTCAAAGGCATTGTAGCACCTAAAAGAATATTTTTAGGAAATAACAAACGTAAAGTTACACTTGCTAAAACAGCACCAATTAATTGACTAACTATATAAGGTATGACTTCTTTAATTTCAAATTTTTTAGCAACTGTAAATGCAATGGTAACTGCTGGATTAAAATGAGCACCCGAAATACTTCCTAACGAATGTATCATTGCCATAACAATTAAACCAAAGGTTAAAGCAATTCCAAGATGTGTTATAGAACCATTTGTTTCTTGATTAATTACAATTGCTCCAGTACCGCAAAACATCATTGCAAAGGTTCCTATTATTTCAGAGACGTATTTTCTCATTTTAAAGTTTAATTAATTCTTTAAAAATTGCAATCATTTTGGGTTCGGCTTCGCCAGCTAAAGCAATAATTTCTGCTATATTAACTGGTTTTAAATCATCAGGATTACATTCATCTGTTAAAACAGAAATTGCTAAAACAGGTAGTTGCAAATGATTAGCTACAATTACTTCAGGAACCGTACTCATTCCAACTGCATCGGCACCAATAATTTTAAGCATCCGATATTCAGCTTTAGTTTCGAGTTGCGGACCAACAACTGCGGTGTAAACTCCTTTGTGTAAAATTATGCTTTGTGCGTTGGCAATTGCAATTGCTTGATTTCGCAAATTCAAATCATAAGGTTCACTCATATCGGTAAAACGTTCACCAAAATCGGAAACAGTTGCGAATGCTAATGGTGAACTTCCTTGTAAATTGATGTGATCTTCAATTAGCATTAATTCGCCTTTTTTATAATTTAAATTAATGGCTCCAGCTGCATTAGAAATTAGAAGTTTCTGAATTCCCAATGCTTTTAAAATGCGAATTGGGAACGTTACTTCTTGCAAAGAATAGCCTTCGTATAAATGAAAACGACCTTGCATTACAATTACTTTTTTTCCTTCAAGAGTTCCGAAAATCAATTTACCCGAATGAAACTCAACTGTAGAAACTGGAAAATTGGGAATATCACTATAATTTATTTCACATTCAATTTGAATGTGATTGACCAATTGCCCCAATCCTGTTCCGAGTACAATACCAATTTCGGGATTTAAAAACCCTTTTTGTTGCAGAAAACTAGCTGTTTGTTGGATGCTATTAACCATTTAATTGTTTTATCTTTTGTTGTAATTCTGTATTATTTTTATAAAAATTAGAAGCTATTAAATCTTCATAAGTATCAATGTCGTTTAATATATCCAAAAGTGAAAATTTAATATTATTTTTATTGAGTTCGTTTAGAGTTACATCTAAAAGATTGGATTGACTCCAAGGTTTATCTTCAAAAATAAAAGAATTTAATTTACTCATTCCAATTAAATAATATCCACCATCTTCAGCTGGACCAAAAACAACTTCACTTTTTTGTAATGCTTTAAATCCGTTTTCAATAATACTATTTGAAATATCGGGCAAATCAGAACCTATTAAAATAATGTTTTCATAACCTAGATTAAATCCATCTGCAAAAGCATTTTTCATTCGTTCGCCTAGATCAATTCCGTATTGAATAGTCTTTAGATCGTTTTGCCATTTGGTTTGGTCAACGGAATCTGAAAAATAAATTCTTTTATCGAAAGATAGATTATTAGTCGCATTTTCAGTAAGAGAAACCAACTCTTTATAGACTTCAAATGCAGCTTCATTGCCAATAGTTTTTGCTAATCGGGTTTTTACTTTGCCCAATTTTATGTTTTTTACAAAAACGAT
>JAYTIV010000165.1:0-3239 GCA_043731625.1 Flavobacterium sp.
CCTAATTTAAATGTAGATTTAATTTTTGGGAAAGAATAGTTTATTTGAGCATCAATTACAGTTGCAGAATCTATCAAACCATCTGCAAAAGAAGATTCCCATAAATATTCATCGTTCCATCTTGCACTTACATTAAACCCGAAGTTTTTAAATAATTTATCATTACTTATTGATCCTTTAACTCTATGTTTTGGTGTGTTAAAACCAGCTTCAAAGCTTGGATCTTTAGCTTGATCAAAATCAAATTGTGCATAATTGTAGTTTGCTCCAAATTCGAAATTTCCAAATACTTTTTTAGTTAATCCAATTCCAAAACCTATTGATTTTATTTCAACATCTGTATTGGTGTATAACTGATATGCTCTTGTATCTCCTTGAGTTAATGCAAAAGCAGATTGAAACGCTGGAGAAGTTGGTGCAAAAACAGTTGGATCTGCAGAAGTTGTTGTAGTACCATAATAAGGAGCAACGACAGTTAAGTTTCCTATAAAGTCATTATAGATATTATAGTATCCATTTATATCATAAGAAAATCCTTTTACTTGACCTCTATAACCTAAATCAAAAGCTTTAACAGTTTCTGGTTTAACTAAACCAACTGAAGTCTTTTTTAATAATGGTGATGCCGCTACAATTGCTGCTGCTAATTGTCCTGCTGTTGCTGGAGCTTGTGCTGCTACTGCTGCTCCAAAAGCTGTTGCTGATGCTGCAGTGTAAGAATTAAAATAGGCATTTTGACCAGTCATTACAGCTGTTGGTCCGCCAGCAAATCCTTGACCATTAGTAGAAACATTTAAAACTTCTCTAAAACGATCTAAATTGTCTGGAGCTGAACCTAATAATACTGCGTTACCAACATTAAATCCGATGTATTGATCTTGTGTTGTTGGGTTACGGAAACCTGTTTGAAATGAACCTCTAAAATTGTGGTCTTTCTTTGCTCCAGCAGAATAAACTAAAGATACTCTAGGTGAAAAATTTCCATCAAAATTTTGACTTTTATCATAACGAACTGATCCTGTAAATTTTAATCTATCGTCCATTAATTTTTTCTGAACTTGTGTATATGCTCCGTATTCATCGTATTTAATTCCACCAAACTGTGGTGTATCTGTATAAATTCTACCAAATGAATTTAAGTCATATTTTCTATAAGATCCACCAACTTGAATTTCGGCAACTTTTATTAAATCTTTAAAATTATAATTTACATCAGAATGATAAATTTTAGATTCATCAACTAATTTAGAACCAGTTAAAACATCTGGATTAGCAATAACGTTATTGAAAGCAGTTTTAAATGCATCTGTACCAGGAATTAATCTTCCTGTGTCTGAAATGTTTCTTGCTGCTGCATGTGCTTGTTGTGGCGTTGCTCCACCCAAAGTTGCTTGAACATAAGTTGCTGCATATTGACCAAACCATACTCTATCTTGTTTCCAAGCTCTGTTGATATTGATTCCTGTAAAACGCATATCATAAGATTCTCCACCATTTTCTGTTGTAAAATATCCTCTTACAAAAAAGTTTTTACCTTTAAATTCTAATTTATGTTGTTGCATAAAAAAGTCATTTAAATAATATCTGTTTGCTCCTTGATATACTGTGTTTCCAAATCCAAATTTACTTTGAAGGATAATTTCGAAATCGTTAGCAAATGGCTTAAAGTGTAAAGACATGTCAACCTTAGCATTTCTAACTTTACTATCTGTTAAATCTGTTTCGTTATAACCTGTTCTAGAAACGTTTTCATTAGGTAAAATGGCATTAAAAGCTACAAGTTGTGTTGCATTAATTACACCTGCATTAAACAATCCTTGTGCAACACCTCTAATGTTTGTAGAAACTTCATCTCCATAAACATTTAAACCGTTATAGTTTTGATGGCTTCTATCTCTACCTGGAAATGCTAAATCTCTATTATCTGTTGCATACCAATCTGTACCTTTCATAAAAGTAAAATTGGCTTTAGCTGCAAAATGTTTAGTAAATGCTTTGGCAGCTCTTACTCCATAATCATAATATTCATTTGCGCCAGCTGCAATTTGATTAGTTTGACCGTATTTGGCATAAACAGATATGCCTTGTGAAGTGAATGGACTTTTACTATTCATAAATAAAATTCCGTTAAAGGCATTAGCTCCATAAAGTGCAGATGATGCTCCAGGAAGTAATTCAACACTTTGAACATCAATTTCTGAAGTTCCTATTAAATTTCCTAATACAAAGTTTAATAAAGGAGAAGAATTATCCATTCCATCTACTAACTGTAAAAATCTTGTGTTAGCGACAGTTGCAAATCCACGTGTGTTGATAGATTTGAATGACATACTACTTGTATTCATTTGAACTTCTTTAAGATTTTCTAATCCGTCATAGAATGTTGGAGAGGCAGATTTTTTAATATCTTTTACTCCCATTCTTTCTATTGTAACAGGAGATTCTTTTATTCTTTCTGGAGTTCTTGAAGCAGAAATTACAATTTCATCAAGCTTTGTATCTTCAGATTGCATAACCACATCAAGTGATTGATTGTCTGATGTTACTTGAACTTTTTGAGAAGTGTAACCTACACTTGTAACTTCTACCGTAAAAGGTGGTTTTTTAGAAGTTTTTAAAGAGAATTTTCCGTCTCCATCAGCAATAGTTCCTGAATTGTCTCCAACTATTTTGATGTTGGCACCAGGAACTGGTTCGTTTTTACTGTCTTTTATCGAACCTGAAACTGTAGTTTGTGCAAAAGAAATGCTACAAAAAAACAGTGTCAAAATAAAATAATAAATTTTCATTAGGTATAAATTTTGTTGGTTTAAGTAGCCAAAATACAACTATTTTTTATATTACTTAAAAAAGTGCAATTTATTTTCACTATCTATATTTTAAAATAGGTATTACTGTTTATTTGATAATTTAATAATTTTAAACTTTTCTTAACATTTTAATAATAATTAGATAAATTTACTATGCATACATATAAAATTTAGATTTTTATTAAATTTATCATAATTAAAAAAATAAAAAATAAATACAAAAAAAGCGAGAAATAATTCTCGCTTATATTACATAAAGTATAATAGTCATTTATTCTACTGTTACCGACTTTGCTAAATTTCTTGGTTGGTCAACATTACAACCTCTCATAACAGCAATATGATAGGATAAAAGTTGTAATGGAATTGTAGTTAATAATGGTGATAATGCATCTGATGTTTCTGGAATTTCTATTACATGATCTGCAA
>JAYTIV010000166.1:0-49230 GCA_043731625.1 Flavobacterium sp.
GTTGTGAATTGCTTTCAAAATTGTATTTTAGCTTATAATTCCCAACTTTGAATATAAATATCAGTATACGATTATAGTTGTGAATTGCTTTCAAAATTGTATTTTAGCTTATAATTCCCAACCCTACCCGAAACCTTTTACAGAGATGATTAGTTGTGAATTGCTTTCAAAATTGTATTTTAGCTTATAATTCCCAACAGAATGAAATTGTTAAATCAATTTAAGTTAGTTGTGAATTGCTTTCAAAATTGTATTTTAGCTTATAATTCCCAACAATAACGAATATCTATTTTACATAATTACTGTTGTGAATTGCTTTCAAAATTGTATTTTAGCTTATAATTCCCAACAAATTATGCGATTTGTTAAACGAGTTGTCAGTTGTGAATTGCTTTCAAAATTGTATTTTAGCTTATAATTCCCAACCTGATATGAACCCGTTAGCAGCGCCAGGTGTTGTGAATTGCTTTCAAAATTGTATTTTAGCTTATAATTCCCAACAATATCACTACTGATATTATGGTTAAACAAGTTGTGAATTGCTTTCAAAATTGTATTTTAGCTTATAATTCCCAACATGAATACTACATTAATTATTTTGATACAAGTTGTGAATTGCTTTCAAAATTGTATTTTAGCTTATAATTCCCAACGTAAATTGGATAAAGTCACCTTTTATGAAGGTTGTGAATTGCTTTCAAAATTGTATTTTAGCTTATAATTCCCAACTTCAACATTGATAGCATTAATAGAGGCGATGTTGTGAATTGCTTTCAAAATTGTATTTTAGCTTATAATTCCCAACAAAACCTAAACTGTAAACCTTGTTTATTATGTTGTGAATTGCTTTCAAAATTGTATTTTAGCTTATAATTCCCAACGAATACTACATTAATTATTTTGATACTATTGTTGTGAATTGCTTTCAAAATTGTATTTTAGCTTATAATTCCCAACTATCGGGATAACTTTTGAAGAATACAGACAGTTGTGAATTGCTTTCAAAATTGTATTTTAGCTTATAATTCCCAACGCCGAAGTACAACGTTTAATGGGCGAACTTGTTGTGAATTGCTTTCAAAATTGTATTTTAGCTTATAATTCCCAACTGCACAAAAAATGAAGAAACTTCCAAACATGTTGTGAATTGCTTTCAAAATTGTATTTTAGCTTATAATTCCCAACTAACAATATCAGGGATATAATCCAAGCATAGTTGTGAATTGCTTTCAAAATTGTATTTTAGCTTATAATTCCCAACATGTCACGAGTTAATCGATTGATTTGTTGGGTTTTATATCCTTTTTCTGAATCAGAAAACAAGAAGTATTGAAAGTGTTTTATACTAAATAAGTTTTGTTTTTACATTCCTATATACTTTCAGAAAAGTTCTAATTGTTGACTAGGTTGGTCGGTTGCTACTGGTTTTTTTCCATAAAAAAGTTCCATCATACCAAATTGTTTATCGGTTATTTGCATCACGCCAATTTTGCCATGTTCGGGTAGATTGTTCTTTATTCTCTTGGTATGGACTTCGGCATTTTCTCTACTAGCACAAAACCGCATATAGATGGAGAACTGAAACATAGAAAAGCCATCGTCCAATAATTTCTTGCGAAATGTACTGGCAATTTTACGCTCCTTTTGCGTTTCGGTGGGCAGATCAAAAAAGACTAATATCCACAAACTTCTATATTGGTTTATACGGGTGAAATATTCGTCATACATATACAGGATATAAAATTTTCCTTGATGTTCCCTCAAAACATTGATACAATGAATGAGTTGTTCTACTCATAGCTACCATCAAAGGACTGTTTTTCCCATCAATTACAACATCCATACTAGCAATGGTGAGCAATTGTTTTTTGATTTCAATTGTTAGTTCATCGTAACTATCCTCGGTTTCCATTATATGAGAAACAATCAAATCTACAAATGGTCTATAAGGTTCCATTATATCATCAGCAAGGCAGTAGGCATTATATTTATTACGGTGAAAAATACCCAAAGTAGGAAGCATTCCAGAACTCACTATGGCACGTGCGGTTAGAGCTCTTAGTATAGCATAACCATAATTCAGTAAATTATTAGGAGGTAATCCTTTCTGCCCTCGAGTAAAATTTTCTGTGGGAATTAGTTTTTGCCAATAAAAAACAGCAGCTCTAGCCTCGTGATTAAGTGCATCACCAGAGATTACCTCTTTTGCCCAAAGTTCCATTTTTCGGCAAGCAATTTTTTTCTCTCTAAGAAGCCCTGCTTGATTAGTAATCTTGGCACTTATAGTTTGTTGCCATAAATTTTTTTTTAGAGGTACAGATGCATTAATCTGATTTTTAAATCGTTCACTTTGTTCAGTGTGTCCGCTAAGGGGCATCAATAAACCAATAGGCAAATGTTGTTGGTCACAGGTAATCAAGGCTACATTATTATTTACTAATTTTTCAAGCAAACCATTAGTTATTGTGATTTGTTGGTTTTCCAGAACAATAACGCCAATATCTTCAATAGCCACAGTTTTGGTTTCTTGTTCCTTGTCTGGAAAGGATATGACTATTTGTTCATTTTTAGTACTCAAATAAGCAGGATTGCCGAAGAAAAGGGTTCTTTTTATCATTTGTTAAATGGTTTTATTTTACCTAACCTATCAATATTAATTTTTAAACAAACTGATTTAATTGGCACGCCTTCCAAAGAATTTTGATTTTTTGATTGTGTACTACCCATTCCTATTTCATTTACTAATTCTTTAATTTTAGTAGAAACACCTTTTTTCGATTCATTTTTTTCTTCAAATATTAATTTTTCTAAAGCAGTTTTTTTATAATCATCTTTACTAATATCCACTAAAGTTTTAGAAATGTAATATGGTACGAAGTTCATCACACCTGCACTATTTCCATCTGTGAATTTATATATTCTAGTGATTTGTTCTTTACTCAAATTATCAAAATCTATTAAATTTGAATTTATTTGTTCATCTTTAGAAGGCACATAAACTAAATCATTTGGAGAAAGAACAAATAGTAAATTATATGTTTCAAGAGTTTTACTATCAATAATTTGTTCTTTACAAGGACTATTCCCTTTTTTTAAATTGTAAATAGTATCTTTTAATGTTGGCACATCAAATTTTCTATCATTTGCTGATTCCGATTTTTCCTTTTCATAAAAAGCGCAAAAAGTATTGCTACCTTGAGCGGTTACTACAAATTTTGTTCTTTTTTGTCCATCCTCTGAAACCGAAAATTTTGTACCTAAAACATCACTCATTCTTACTTTGAATATGGGTTTATGGTCTTTACCATTATTCAACTGAATTATGTTTTTATTTAATTCTTTTATTCCATCATGTGAAAATGCTAGTTCTGGATTTAGAACTATTTCATTTTTGTCGTTTGTGTAATCATAGTCTTTCAGATGGTTTTTTAATATTTCTTGGATACTTACATCAGTTATTGATTCTAAAGTTTTTAATATTTTATCTGGTTTTAAACTTGCAAAATTTTCCAAATGATTTTCAAATCTTGAAGCTACATATTCTTCATATACTTTTACTTTTGGATATTTTTTCTCAAGTTGAATAATTATTTCATCGTTGGTTAATTGTTGAATTTCTTTTAAGTCAGTAATTTTAGTTTTTAAATTAAAATCAAAAATATTTTCTAGATTATTTACTGCTTCTTTAAAAGGAATGTCTTTAGTGTATCTTTTTAGTTTTACTTTACCATAATAGGTGGCTTTATGCAATTGTTGTCTTACATTAAAGTTCTTTTTTTTCTCTAAATCTTTTTGTTGAATTGTTTCAATTTTACCTTCTTCCGAATTCCATTTTTGAAAACTATTAGTTCGTTGACGAATAATCCTTGTTTTTTGTTTAAAACTTGTAATAGTATTTTCCAACGCTTCTAAAACCACATCTTTAAAGAGAGTTTGGTTATAATCCTTAAATTGATAGGTATATTTCACTGTATTATTTTCAATTTTGAATTGTGCCGGTGGTAAAAAGTATCTTGATTTTTCTTCTAATTCATTTTTTCTAGTTTCGGTATATTTATTTTTAATTTTTATTCTTTGTTCTAGATTATCATCTTTACTGTCTTTTGAAGAAATGTTATTTAGATAATTCACGTGACTTTCTGTGGCAAGTGCTATTACTAAAGCATCCATTGCATGATGGCGGTGATCTATCCTTTTTTTGTCAAAAACGCCACTTAATTCTTCTGGAACTCTATTTATAAAAACGTTGTGTCCATTAATTTTTTCATAACTCCCAAATAAGTTTGAGTTTGTAATTTCATTTAGTCTTTCAAATCTTGGTTGTATTAATTTGTTCCAGGTGTCATTTAGTTGCCAGTCTTGTTTTAATTTAGTTGTAACTATTCCAGTTACTGGCAAGACGTTTTTGGAACGAAAACTATCTTCTCCTTCTTCTCGAACAACATTACTCAAAAGTTTCATTGCCATTTTTGAAATGTATTTTGTGTTGTTTAGTTGACTACTTGTGAATTCGTCAGGTATTTCTTTACTTAAAAGGATTTCTTGTTTTCTTTTATCTGTAAAAGTATCTTTTACTAATTTTTCATAAGCAGAAGGATGTAGTATTGTTATTTCTTTGTTGTAATGTGCAGCACATTTAATTTTCTTCATTCCTTTACAATCAATAATAAATTGATAACCTGTGGATGCTTTTTTAGCTTTATTAACTTCGGTTTCACAAATTACTTTATTTATCATTGAATTAAGTGTAATTCTTTCTTTTGGGAAAATATGCTCAATTTCATATTTTTCACGATTAAATAAATCAGTTAGTTTTATTAATTGACCAGTATAAGGTGATTGATAGCGTTGGTCTAACCAAAGTTTATATCTTTCAAAATCACTTTTTTTAATTTTTGAAATTTCTTTGCTTGTGATTTCTTTAATATCCTTGCGACTTATAGTTTGATTAGAATTTTTCAGAGAGTAAATAGTTGCATCTTTATCATATTCAATTGAAGATAAAAGATCATCTTCTAGAATTCTTAATTTTTCCTGTTGAAAGGGAGATTTTATTTTTATGTAATCGTTTTCTTTTCTTAATTCTTTTAACAACTCAATAATTCGATCATTTGTTTTTTTGTTTTCATTGTTTTTTTGTGATTCTTTGGCTCTTTCTTTTGTGTTTTTTTTCATTTCACGACCCAGTTCAATATGAATTCTATCGAAGAAATTTGACTCACTATTTCCGAAATTTTCCCAAATGTTTTTTACTAACTGTAAAGTTTCAACCAATACTTTCTCAACAACTGGATTGTTAAGTGAATGTTGTTTGAATTCATTTTGTAAAAAAGTTTCAATATCTTTTGGAGATTTCCAATATTGTAAGTCTCCAACTTCGGAATGTCGATTATAAACTAAATAGCAAGCTTGATGTAAAGCCAAACCTTCAAATTCAGTTTTATTTTTAAACCCCCAAAAACTAGTTATTGCTCCTTTTGAAACAGCGTCATCAACTATGGAATCTATATCTTTTTTGTCATTGATAGAATTAACTCTTTTTAAGATTTCATTAATTCTTGTTTCATATTTTTCAATATAACTTTGATTCAATTCGTTTCCAAGCCTTAAAAACGGGAGAAGTTTTTTTATTGCTTTTTCTGAATATGTTCCGTAATCATTGGAATATCCGCCAAAAGTGTTAAAGTTTTTTACTAGATCGTCTCTAAAATCAATTGAAAAATTACCTTCTTCTAATAGTTTTTGAAATAAAGTTTCAATTCCTTTTTTAAATTCTTTTGAGTTTTTTACGGAATAGAAAAAATGCCAAATTCTATATTCATTTTCAGGAGTTAAAAAAGTTTTAATAGGGAAATTTTTAATTCTCTTAAGCCTTAAAATGAACTCATATCTAGTTTCGTTACATTGCTCTTTAAATTCATTTTTCTTTGCTTCATCTGTATAAATTTGAAAATTCCACTTGTATTTTTTATCTGATAATTTCAAATGGGCAAATAATTGTTTTTGAGTTACAGACTCACGATTATTAAGATATTCAAAAAGATTTATTTTCACTTCTTTTGTGAGTATAGCATCTGATACATCTTGATTAATAATTACTTCATCATTTAAAATCCCTTCTAATTCAATGACCTTTAAACGTTTTATAAATTGCCAAATTCTAAATTCTTGATAAATTGGGTTTGCCTTATGAATAGCTTTTAAAGGCTCTCTAAATTCTTTATT
Organism: Flavobacterium sp.; assembly: GCA_043731625.1. Lineage (GTDB taxonomy): Bacteria > Bacteroidota > Bacteroidia > Flavobacteriales > Flavobacteriaceae > Flavobacterium. Next base: position 6,226 of record JAYTIV010000166.1, read on the forward strand.
TGTTTTTTTATCTATCTTGGAAAAATTCTGTTTTTCATATGCACAATTGCTAATGAGTGATTTTTTTGATTTTAAATCTCTTTGATATAAAATCACATCATCAGTAATTAGTTTTGAAAAAGGAAGTATGTCTTTTGTATTGGAATATTTTTCTAATAACTTTCTATGATTTTCATTGTTAGGGTATAAAAGATGAATTGCTTTTAGATATAATTCTTTATCTTCTAGTTCACTATGAAATTCTTTTTGACAATCAAATATCTGTTCTAGTTCTTCTCTGTAATATTTCCTTTCAATAACAGTAATTAAATCACCTTTAATTTTTTGATTTGGATTATCTAACAATGAATTATATATATAGGATGCAACCCCAACAGTATTATTTTTAGTGTTGAAAGAACTTAATGTCGCTTCGGTTTTTAATTTTAATAATGTCCAGTCTTCTTTTTCTGGAGCTTTTATGTTTCTCCCGTTATCAGCTCCTTTTTTAATTCTATCACCATTTTTGTCATAATTGGTTTTGATAATAAAATCTCGTTCAGTATTTTCCCATTTCAGTATAGATTTACTTTGTTGCTCTTTTTTCCATCCAGTTTTAAGGACAATTTCAAAAACAATATTTTCTTTTACTTTTTTATCAGTAAAATTTACATTAACAACTTCAATTTTTCTAATTTCTTTTATTGTGTAGATTATGTCCTTGTCATTAATATCTCCATTCTCATCGTATTTAGAAACAATTTCAATTTCTTTTAGTTCGTCCTTATCAGTAATCTGAAACGAACTCTCTTCTTTGTAACTATAAATCTCTTTATCTTCGTTATCAACATCAACCAAAATAATTTGAAACAATTTCAAATCTTCTTTACTATCCAATTCTATTACAGACTTTACTTTTCCAATTTTAACTTCTGAAATTTCGCCTTCTTTTCTTAGTTTTTCATCTTGTCCAATAGTTTTTTCGTAACCTCTTTTTTGATTAAAACTTAATGTTATCCAGGCTAATTCTTCTTTCGTTATTTTTGATTTTAAAGCTTTTTTGCGTAGATAGTATAAAGTCCAATCGTAGGGTATTTGAGTAACTTTTCCATCGTTCTTTACACGGAATAAGTAAGGTTGTTTTATTTTAAATTCAGCTTCCATTTCTTTATATGCATCCATAAATATAAATGTCGATTTTCCATTTACATTTTCCATATAAGCTAGTTTTTCTTCTAATCCTTTTTTGAATCTACCACTTCTAAACCCTTTTTCAGTTTCAAAATCAATAGTTACTTTGTAATGGTCAGGTAGGGTTTTTAGTAAATTCAACACACAATGAAGCCTGTCTCTTCTTTGAAGAAATCTTTCATTTAATTTTCGTACAGTTTTATCAGTAGTTTTTTGTGAAGCATTACTGGGTAACTTTCCTCCAGTTTCAAATTTGCTAATCTCACCTGCATCCATTTGTAATATTCTTGACCCAAGCCCAAGAATTCTTACGATTTTGTTTACATGGTCAATTTCTACTAACGCCCAACCTATTGAGTTTGTGCCTAAATCAAGTCCTAATATTTTTTTCATCTTTACGTGGTTTAAATAGGCTTGTAATTTAATAAAAATATAATTTGCAAAAAAGGGTGTTTTACCTATTTTTATTTAATTAATTATTTGTAATATTGTGAAACAATTTTGAAGCAATTCACAATAAGGATTATTCCGTTGTGAAAACATTTAAGTCGCCTCGTCTTCCAATACGGGGCTTTTTTATAATTTTTTTTACAAAACCAAAATAGAAAAGTGCAAAAACATTAAAAACACACAAAATAATTAAGGGTTTTTTTATACTTTTATTTTTCTGTATGCAATAAATAAAAACGATATACGTTAACAAATAAAACAGTAAAAAGTAATTACAAACTTTTAAATATGTAAAATCTTTTTATTTTTTTATGTTAACATTCTAATTTTGTAACCATTTAAAACTTTATAGATATGGCACTTTCATCAGATTTATCAAGCTCAAATCCAAAAAAAAACAAAAAAGTGAGCGAAACAGGGCACGCAAAAAATGTTGCAAATTTTCAAGATTTAATTTTATTTGTTACTGGGTATGGCGCAAGTTACAACCCAACAAAAAACAATTTAAAGTTACCACAGCTCACTACTATTGCAACCACATCTCAAACAAGTTTAGCAGATGTTATAACTAAAAACACAACCTTCAACAACAAAGTAAACGATAGAGCAAAAGCATTTAGTGGTCTAAAACCCTTATCAACAAGGCTTATAAATGCACTAGCTACTACAGACGCCTCTTCTCAAATGATAAAAGATGCAAAAGGCTTTAATCGCAAATTACAAGGCAAAAGGGCATCTGCTATAGAAACAAATTTAGACCTAGAAACACCAGCGCCAGTAACAATTTCATCAAGTCAACAATCATATGATCAACAAATTCAACATTTTGCTGGTTTAATCTCTGTATTACAATCAGAAACAAGTTTTGCGCCAAACGAAACCGTATTATCAATTGCTACAATCACTGCTTTAAAAAATGATTTAGTAGCTAAGAATAATGCAGTCGCATCAGCTTATACTAGTCTAAGTAACGCAAGAATAAACAGAAACAAAACAATATATGCTGATCTAATAGGCTTAGTTGATGTAGCCTTAGAAGTTAAAAAATACGTCAAATCAGTTTTTGGTGCAACAAGCCCAGAATTTGCTCAAATAAGAGGGATAGAATTCAAAAAGGTAAAAAAATAAAAATACATAAAGTAGTATAAACATTACTGCTTTTTGAATTATAATAACCACAAAAAGAAATAATACAAACGCAAAAAGGATTATTCAATTAGCTAACAATGTTAGCGCTACCACTGATAGAATTATCTAATTTGCGTTTAGTATTATTTAATACGCAATTTAATATAATCAATAATAGTTAAGCAATAATCCTTCCGCATTTAGAAATTTCACAACCTCATTTAGTATTATGATCACCGCTAAAATTCTATTTAAAACTTATTGTTCTATAATCAAAATTAATTTTCGTTAATTTATTTTATAACTCCAACAAAGTTTTAATTACAATATTAATCAAAAAAGTATCCTAGTATTTACTTGCGCTAAGTAACGGGTCGTTGTAAAATGAAATTATTAATTTCATAAAGTTCTCTTCTGCTTTTCTACAAAATTATTTGCTTGTAACTCTAATAATTCTGTAGCTTTTTTACGTTGCAGATTGTATAAGTTTTTGTCTTGTGCAATATCCTCGTAAACTTTATCGTGCATAGAAGCACTTGTTTTTACTAATAAATCACGTTGGTATTTGTCTTGTTGTAAAGTGGCTTTTAAGGCAGTTTCTATATCTTCCAATTTAAAATCATATTCCCCTTTTGGTGATAATAATTTGGCAATAATAGGAGAAGTTTCTATAGCAAGAAACAACAACATAATAAATAGAGAAGGTATAAGTGGCAATTTGTTTAATGCATTAATTCGTGCCATCAAACCATCAAACCCATCAATAATAGGTTGTGTTTCAGTTACTTTTTTATCTAAATCGTCTTGCAATGTTTTTGATTTTTTTTCATTTAAAGCAATTTTTGCCAAATTGTTTTTTCTAATAGTATCCAATTCAGCAGATGCAAGATTGTGTTTGGCAATTTTTTCTTTAAAAACAGGTCCTTTTCCTAGTTTCATTGTTCCTTTCGTACCTTCAGCTTCGGTAATATATGTTTCGTAGAGTGTGTTAACTTCTTTCTCTTTTTTTGTAATTTCAGATTTCAAACTATCTGTTTCGGCTTTGTTTTTTTCCAAATCCGATTTAAAATAAGTGGCAATTTCCTTTTTATTATTCAATGCCATTGCATTTTTTTCTTTTAATAAAACGGTATTGATTTCTTTTTCAAATATTTTAATTTCTAATGGTTTCGAAATTACAATTGCAATAATAACCGCTAAAATAATTCGTGGAGAAGCTTGAAGAAATTCACTCCAAAAACGATCTCTTTTTCTTATTGTAGAAACAATAAAACGGTCGAGATTAAAAATCAATAAACCCCAAACAACACCAAATCCCATTGCAATATATGGATTGTCAAAAACAGTAAAGAGCGCATAACTACTAGCAATAAAAGCCATAACTGCAGTAAAAAAAACAGTGGCGCCAATACCAATATATTTGGTTTGTTCGCCTTCAGAGCAACCTTCAAGTAAGGTTTTGTCTGCTCCAGAACAAAGGAGGAAGAATTTTTTGAACATTTTGATTGATTTTAAATACCGAAACAAGCTCAGTACAAGTTGATTGATGATGATTAGTACAAAAGTAACGCCAAATGTTTCAGATTGTTGTAAAAGAGTTCAATAATTTAGTTGATATTTAAAATGGAATCCAAAATACTTTTGTGTTTTTGAGTTTATAAAGTGTTATTTTGCATTTCTATTTTACACCAATGACAACTTCACAACATATTTTAATAATAGGATTTGTTTGGCCAGAACCCAATTCATCTGCAGCAGGAATTCGGATGTTACAACTTATTTCTTTGTTTCAAAAAAGAAATTGGAAAATTACATTTGCAAGCACAGCATCAGATAGTGATTTTATGTTTGAAGTAACTACACTTGGAATTGATAAAGTGGCTATACAATTAAATGATGCAAGTTTTGATATGTTTATTAAAAATTTAAATCCATCAATGGTATTGTATGATCGTTTTATGGTCGAAGAACAATTTGGCTGGCGTGTTGCCGAAAATTGTCCGAATGCATTACGGATATTAGATACAATCGACTTGCATTTTTTACGATTGGCACGTCAAAAAGCATTTAAAGAACAAGTTGATTTTGAAGACGATGTTTTGTTTTCTGATACCGCCAAAAGGGAGATTGCAAGTATTTTGCGTTGCGATATTTCGATTTTAATTTCAGAAATAGAAATGGATTTGCTTCAAAATCAGTTTAAGATAGATAAGAATCTATTGTATTATTTACCGTTTTTAGTTGGTGAAATTGACGAGAAAACAACTCAAAACTGGTTGCCATTTGAAGAAAGAAAAGATTTTATTTTTATCGGAAATTTTCTTCACGAACCCAATTGGAATGCCGTTCAATATATAAAAGAAACCATTTGGCCATTAATTCACAAGAAATTACCCGAAGCATCAATGCAAATTTATGGAGCTTATCCTTCACAAAAAGTGTTACAATTGCACAATCCTAAAGAACGGTTTTTAGTTTTAGGCAGAGCAGAAAATGCAGCTGAAGTTGTAAGCAAAGCGAGAGTAGTTTTGGCACCTATTCGATTTGGTGCTGGTGCAAAAGGAAAATTAGTAGAAGCCATGCAATGTGGCACACCAAGTATTACAACAATTGTTGGCGCAGAATCGATGCAGGGAAATTTACCTTGGAACGGAATAATTGCAGATACTCCAGAAGAAATTGCCAAAGCTGCAATTGAAATTTATAATAACAAAAACCTTTGGCAACAAGCACAACAAAACGGAAAGGAAATTGTAAACCAACGTTATTCTATATCCCTTTTTGAAAATGATTTTTGCAATCATATTATTGCCGTTCAACATAACTTAAAAAAGCATCGTGATGAAAATTTTATGGGCGCAATCCTAATGCATCATACTTTGTCAAGTACAAAATATATGTCAAAATGGATTGAGGAAAAGAATAAAAAATAAAAAAATCCGCTTATTTCTATACGGATTTATATTCTTTTTTTGAGATTAAATTATTTACTCAACTCCACAAAATATTTATAAAACAAAGGAATCGTTTCTATACCTTTTAGGTAATTGAAAATTCCAAAATGCTCATTTGGTGAGTGTATTGCATCAGAATCTAAACCAAATCCCATCAATATCGTTTTTGATTTTAATTCTTTTTCGAATAAGGCTACAATAGGAATACTTCCTCCAGAACGAACTGGAATTGCAGGAACACCAAAGGTTTCTGTGTAGGCTTTGTTAGCAGCTTTATAACCAATACTATCTATTGGAGTTACATAACCTTGTCCGCCGTGATGAGGTTTTACTTTTACAGTAACGCCACTTGGTGCAATGTTTTCAAAATGCTTGGTGAATAATTCTGTAATGGCTTCCCAATCCTGATTCGGAACTAAACGCATCGAGATTTTAGCGAAAGCTTTGCTAGCAATAACTGTTTTGGCACCTTCTCCAATATATCCGCCCCAAATTCCGTTTACATCTAGTGTTGGTCGAATAGAGTTTCTTTCGTTGGTTACATAACCTTTTTCGCCATAAACATCGTTGAGGTCAAGTGCCTTTTTATAATTCTCTAAATTAAAAGGCGCTTTTGCCATTTCGGCTCTTTCTTCAAGAGTTAATTCTTCAACATTATCATAAAAACCAGGAATGGTAATATGATTGTTTTCGTCGTGAAGCGAAGCAATCATTTTTGCTAGAACATTGATAGGATTGGCAACAGCACCACCATAAAGTCCAGAATGTAAGTCGCGATTAGCACCTGTAACTTCTACTTCTACATAACTCAAGCCGCGAAGTCCAGTGGTGATAGACGGTTGCTGATTGGATATCATTCCTGTATCGGAAATAAGTATCACATCGCAAGATAATTTTTCTTGATTGCGTTCAACAAACCAACTCAAACTTTTAGACCCAACTTCTTCTTCGCCTTCAATCATAAATTTGACATTGCAAGGCAAATTATTATTGGCAATCATATATTCAAATGCTTTAACATGCATGTACATTTGACCTTTATCATCACAAGAACCACGAGCAAAAATGGCGCCTTCTGGATGAATTTCGGTTGTTTTTATAACGGGTTCAAATGGTGGCGAAGTCCATAAATCCATTGGATCTGGTGGTTGCACATCATAATGACCATAAACCAATACAGTTGGAAGCGTTGCGTCTATAATATGTTCTCCATAAACAATAGGGTAACCTGGAGTTTCGCAAATTTCAACTTTATTGCAACCTGCTTTTTCCAAACTAGCTTTTACAGCATCGGCAGTGTCTATAACATCTTGAGAGTAAGCAGTATCGGCACTTACAGAGGGAATTTTTAAAAGTTCTATTAATTCATTTATGAATCGGTCTTTGTGCTGATTCACATACGATTTTATATTGTCCATAATTTGATTTTGTTTATATTTTCAAAAGTACAAAAAAGAGTTTTAAAAAAATTCATAATTCATAATTTGAAATTAATAATTATTCATATATTTGCACCTCAATTGCTGCGCCAGTTCGCAGTAAACTGCTCGGGTTTGCGGATATGGTGAAATTGGTAGACATGCCAGACTTAGGATCTGGTGCCGCAAGGCGTGTAGGTTCGAGTCCTATTATCCGCACTTTTAAAATGCAATTATCTAAACTATAGGTGATTGCATTTTTGCTTTATTAAAGTTGCCAAACATTTGCCAAACATCTTTGAAAAAGCATAAATAATAATCAATATTTTATCTTACTTTCATATTCTGTAAAAAATACAGCTTTATCGGCAAGATATTTTTCAGCAACTACAAAAACGATTATATCGGCTTCATTTTTATACTTGACTTCAAACCATATTCCTTTTTTTACATTTTTATTCCAACTGGTTTTTAAAACAATCCAATTAGCATCATATTCATTTTGAGTAATGAAAATTTTATAGTTCGCTTCTTTGGGATTCGTAGTATAAAACACTTTTTGTGAATAGGATTTAATCCCAAACACAAGGAAAAGAATTATAAATATTTGGTTTATTTTCATTTTACTTAATTTCATTCAAATTTAATTAAAAAAGTTTCTACTTTTGCAAAAGAATAAAAATTCCAACTTTTGGGATTTACAATAATGTGCTTTTGTAGTACTGATTGCAGGAATCGGCAAAATTTCAAAAATCAAAACAGTACGGACAAGTTGCACGTCGTTAAGGCGTGTCCTCTTTTTCCGTTGTTTTGACCGCTTTGCCGAGCGACTGCAATCAATGTGTTTAAGTAGCGACACGCTGTTTGTTTCTGCTCTTTTCAACTTCTACTTTGCTGTTATTTTAAATTTCGATTCATTTATTTTTCATTTACGTTTTACCGTAAAGTATTTATAAAGTTGGAATGTATTTTTGTAATCAAAAAATAATAAATAACAACCCTAAACAAATAAATTATGGAACAAAATTTTTCAACAAAAAAATGGTATGACAGTAAGGCTTTAATAGTTATTTTATTTTTTATAATGCCTCCTTTAGGAATTTATGGAATGGTTAAAAGAAATACAGTTGCGTGGAAAAAAGCATTATATATTTTACCAGCAAGTTTTTTTATTATCTTATTTATTATCGGAATTGTAGGCACTATTCTAATTGACAATTACAAAAGTGGATTAGACAATTATAATAAACAAAACTATATTGAAGCATACCAAAATTTTGAAAAAGTTGCTCCAAACGATAAAAACTATAATGATGCAATTTTAAAAATGAAAGAAATAAAACCCATTGTTGATAGTTTAATACAAGTGAACGAAAACGATAGGTTGGCACTTGAAACAGAAAAAGAAAACGAAAAAAATAACCAGGAAAAAGCAAAAGAAATTTCAAAAAATCCAAGTATTGCTTTTCCGCAAAAACAACAAGATTTTTTAGCTGTTATCAAAGAAAGTGAAAAAGAGTATAAGGATGCACCAAACGAATTAAAAAAATCGGCTGTCAAAACAAATAGAGGCGAAAAAATAAAAAATGCTTTGGGTAATTCTTTAAATTTTGATGAATGGTTTGGTGTTGTTCAAAATATGAGAACAACAAGTAACGGAAAAGCTATTTTCCACGTTATTATAGAAGGAACTGAAATATCAATTATGACAATGAATAATGAATTTTCAGATAGTTATGAAAAAACATTAATTGACCAAAAAAACCCTTTATATGGAGTGATTTCTGAACTAAAAGAGGGGGATAAAGTTAGAATAAGTGGTACTTTTTTAAAATCGCCAAAAAATGATTTTATCTTTGAAGGAAGTTTAACCGAAGAAGGAGGTATAATAGAACCCGATTTTTATGTAAAATTTAATAAAATAGTAAAAGAATAGTATTGACCTCATCAAAATACCATTTTTTAAAATCTCTAAAAATTTCAAATATTTACTTACCCTAGCTCCTAGATATTTTGATAATTATAGGTTTAAAGGTGGGGGTCATTATTAAGTTGTATTTACAATTGATTTAATTGATATAAATGTATCGTTTTCACTGCATTTTGTGGACTTATACCAACTGTTAATTTCGTAATGTGTTGAATAACAAAAGAAAAGCATTAGTAGATTAATTTCTAATAATGCTTTTTTTAATTTAAGAAAATAAATCAATTTTGCTCTTATACCCACCTATTTAAGTAGTAAATTTAATCTTTTGCTTAACAATTATGTTTACTGCATCTTTTCGGTGTACTGGTGTAATTTCATTTAAAAATGTACGCAAAACTGTTATCTTTTCTTTTGGTCTTAAATGCGGAATATAAAATTGCAACTTCTTGTAATGTGGTTCTAACTGTTCCCACAATATTTTTTTCATTTCTTGCGAAATTTCGTCATTGCCAGTAGTCAGATACTTTGTAAATCCTTTCAATAGATTTGCACGTTCGTCTAATCCACAACAATTAATTAATTTGTCTAGTCTTTGGTAATCGGTTTTTAATGCTTCAAATAAGACTGCTTTACTTTCTTTGGTCAATTTGTTTTGACCTCTTACACGCCCAAAATTTTTTGGGTTCTCGTTTTCGTGATTTTCGTTTTCCTCTATCATAATTATTATTTATTGAAAATTAAACTTGCAACGCTAGTGCAAGTTATGTTATTGAAATTTTATTAAATTCTATCTATTATATATACTGCTATTAGTGAACATAATCTTTACCATAATTGAACAGTATTTTTGCCAAAATTGAACACATTAATTGCTATAATTGAACACTTCTTTTTACAATGCTATTCTTGAACACTTTTATTATTTTCAAACCAGTTAAAAAGGTTTTCGTTCAATTTTAATAATGTACTTGTTTGCGGTTCTAACAAGTTCGCTTCTATCAATTGACCTTTAACGGTATCAAAATGACTTTCACTAATATTGATGTAATTACAGTAATTTTTAATTCCAGCAGTTGCACATCTATTTTTAAGGTTTTTTGAAAGTGAATAAATCATATACAATAGTGCATATTTTTTGATTGCTATATTCAATTCTTTTCGGTGTTTGTGGTAAATCTTTACATATAACTTGCCTCCGTTTTCAAATCTTTCTTTTACATCATATTTTAGATGGTATGTATCGCTTTTCGGCTCAAATCTCACAATGTGTTCCTTCAGTATTAAAATTTTTAAATATTTGTAAATAGTATTTCGAGATAATTTTAAATGATTGCCTATTTCTGTAACATTTAGTTTGTAATCGTTTCTTTTGCAAAAATGTATCATTGTTTGTAGTATAAGATATTCCGTATAATCAATATGTAAATCCTTCATTACATCGAAATACACAATAGTATAAGGTTCTTGTTCACTTTTTGTTGTAAATTTGTTTTTCATTTTATAAGAGTTTAAAGGGCGTTGTAATTTTCCAGATTGAAACGCCTTTTTTATTTAATTTAGTTGAGGTTTAAACGTTTAAAGGTATTAGACTTGCTTCTATTTCAGAACGTAAAAAATATACTCTTGCACCCAAACCCAAAGGATTAAGTTTTTTTGACTTGCTCCAATTGTGTACCGTGCTTAAATCCACATTAAACATTTTGGCGACTTCTTGCCTCGTTAAATATTCTTTTGGTTCTTTTGGTTGGAATTGACTTTTTAGTTCGTCAATTTGAATTTTTACGCCTTTGAGAATTTCGGTTTTAAAATCGTTGGCGTTTGTTTGTGTAATTTGGAATACTTCCATAATAAATAAGTTTTAATGTTATTATGGTGCAAATGAATTGAAACAAAATACCTACCAACTCACAACTGGTGGTTTGATAGGTATTAAATTTAACACTTTTATATTGATTATGATTTAATCATTTCGTTTTATCCAATTTGTTAATGCTACTTCTAAAATATTTATAACTGGTGTTAATTCTTTAGTTCTTTTTCTAACTTGTTTTAATTTATCGCTTTTATCAAATTCCTCTACATTGAAAAATTGTTTCATTTTCTCAAATACTTCTTTTTCATTTTTAACCTTGCCAATAAACCCGCTTTCAATTAATGCTTTTGCAAATTCTGCAAACTGTAAGGTTGTTCCCTGCCAGTCCAATTTTTTTAATGGTTGTAATTGTGTTGGCACTTGTTCCGTTTCTATAATTTTATTTTCAATAAATTCTAAAATCCTGTTGAAACTTTTATAACGATTATCATATTTAATTTTATTTTCATTTGTAACACTATGTTTTACATTTTTTTCATTAACTATAAACATTTCGTTATTTATATCAAAATGAATTTTTTCGATCGAAATACTTACTGGTTCAAATGGTGCAAGTAATTTATCAAAACTCTTATTTGTTGGTTCTAATGTTGCATTTATTAAACATTCTTTATAAAATTCCTTTTGAATGTTCCAAAATTGCAAATTTGTATTATCTACATAACTATTAAGATATGTTTTAAGCATTTCTTTATATTTATTTTCATACTCATCAAAAGTATAACATATAATTTCATTCATTTTGTGGTAATTTGTAGTTGGTATTAGTTTTATGCAACATGTTAGGATTTATCTATTTTTCTAACATTATAAAAAACCTATGTTAGTTTTTTGTATTAAATCTAACAAAGGTTAAAATCTATGTTAGTTTTTTCCTTTTTTTCTAACATAGATTTGAAACAATGTTAAGATATTTCAGTTTTTCTAACATTGCTATTAATCAAACAATCGATTAAAGAATTATTCATATAGTAATTACTGTTTTTAACCTTAACTTTTTCTAACAACCCAACCGATGCAATTTTGTCTAAATAAATTGATGCTGTTTGCCTTGCAATGCCTAACTCTTTTTCTAAAAATTCAATTTTTGTGTAAGGATTTTTAAATAAAATATTCAAAAGGTCTTGACTGTAAATTTTTGGTAATTCTAATTTTAATTTGTCTTTGTAATCCTGCATCAAATTATTAATATTTGTGATTAAATCAATAGTTTGCATTGCTGTAACCTCAACACTTTTAAGAAAGTACAAAATCAAATGTTCCCAGTCGTTTTTGGTTCTAACATCTTGCAAAACTTGGTAATATTCTGCTTTGTTTTGTGTAATGTAGCGACTTAAATACAAAATCGGAATATCTAACAACCCTTGTAAAACCAAATAAAGAATATTGATAATTCTACCAGTTCTACCGTTACCATCGTAAAACGGGTGTATGCTTTCAAATTGATAATGAATGATTGCCATTTTTATAAGTGGGTCAAGATTTGAAAATTCGTTATCGTTTATAAACTTTTCAAGGTTGCTCATTAAGTCCAAAACTTCGGTAGCGGTTTGCGGTGGTGTGTACACAACTTGCCCCTGTGAGTTGATTAATTTTGTACCGCCTTGCGTTCTAAAACCAGCGTTGTTTTCTAATAATTCTTTTTGAATGATTAGAATGTGTTTGTTTAACAAAAGTTTCTCTTTTCGTACAATTTTAAACCCTAATTTTAAACCCTGTGCGTAGTTGAACACTTCTTTTGATGCGGGATTTTTACTATCAATGAAAATATTTTCTTTGTATAAGTCATCATGCGTAGTTACAATGTTTTCAATTTCGCTACTATCTTTTGCTTCTTGCAACGTCAAAGTATTGATTAAAATACTTTCGTTTGGGATTGTTTTTGAAGTTCCTTTTAGTTCAGCTAAATAACGGTGCGACTGCGAAAGTTGTTTTAAAATTTCAATGGTTTCAATTTCTTGTTTTGGCGGTAGTATCGGTAAAATAAAATTTTTGTTAGTCATTTGTTCCGTTTTTAATGATTTTTAGTTGAGGTGTTTTGTTTTTGTTTAGTTCCTCGTAGAACTGCATAAATAAATCCGCATTTGCATCTTTGTCCTCACGCTTATTTATATAAGTCAAAAATAAACTTTCTTTAGAATGTCCTGTTATGTTTATCAAAATAGGTGTTGGTATCTTTTTATAATAGTTTGTTGCAAATGAACGCCTAAAACAATGTGATGCCATTAAATCATATTTTGGAAACATTCCCAACTCTTTACGGTTGGTTACAGTATTCAGTTTTGTTCCTTTAACTATGGTATCAATTCCAGCCAGTTTACAAACTACTTTTATATAATCGTTTAATTTTTGATGCTGTAATTTTTTAGGCAAACTATTTTCTACAATATCTACAACGTGCGGTGCAATAATACCAATAGTTACACTTTTGTTTGTTTTCTGTTGTAGAATATCCAAATAAATACTTTTGCCTTTGTATCTAATGTTTTCGTTTGTAATTTCTAATAAATCGCCTCCACGCTGTCCAATTTCACAACCTAATAAAATCCAGTTTCTAGCGTTATTAAGTGTTTCTGTTGTTATAGAAATATTCTTTGTTAGTTCGGGATTTGATTTTTTAAATGCTGTAAGTTGTTCCGTATCTGTAAAATCTACATTTTTAATTTGTTCCAGTTCTTCAAACGATAATGTTTGTATGTAACGGTCTTTTTCACTTTCTCTAAAATGCTGAATTGTTTTTGAATAGGGTGTAACTGGAATTTCGTTTTTTTCTGCATCAATGCAAACGGTTTTCAAAATCTCTAATTGTTTACCAGCATAGTTTGTAGAATATTTTTTGGTGTTAACGAGCCAGTTGGTAAATTTTTCTACAAATGGTTTTGTAACCTCTATAAACTGAATTTGCTTTTTGATTGTTTTTTGATATTCCGAAATAATGTTTTTGAATAAAGTATAATTTTTTATTGTACTTGCACTTAATCCAATTTTAAAACCTCCGTTGGTTTTTACTTTTCGAGTATTTGCATTATCAATAATGTAATTTATATGATTTATTAATAAACCTGCATCGGTTCTAACAACTCTATTAAAGCAATCCTTTATTTTGGTTTCTAACCAATTAGAATCAATTAAAACATTATTTGCCAAATCATTATTCAAACCCTCAAATACGAAAGTTTCTAACTTGTTGAGGTTTGCGTGAAGTATTTTATTTTCGGGATTGGTTTGTTTTGGGCGGTTGGTCTTTTCGCTCCAATCTTTAGGGTTTATTGTAAAACCTGTACTAACTTCTATCATTTTGCCTCTACCAGTCGAAAGGTATATTTTGATAGAAACATTTTTATTTGCCTTACTTCTTAATCGGAATTGAACAGATGCCATTTTGAATAAATAATTTATGAATAGTCAAAAGTAAATCAATTTTATAAAGTTGCCAAACATTTGCCAAACATTTATTAGATTTCATTCAATTTTATACTATTTCATTCAATTACTATTTAATGTTAAAAACGCTTATAAGTATTGAATTTACTATATTTGTTAAATAAATTTACAATGTTTTCAATGGTTTGTAAAATATGGTAAATTGTATATGTTGGCGTGTAGGTTCGAGTCCTATTATCCGCACAAAAAAAGCCTTTCTATTAGAAAGGCTTTTTTTATTTTATTTCCCAGTTTTTATCCAAGTGTCAATTTTATTTTCTAATAATGCTAGAGGCATAACTCCAGATTCCAACACTTTTTGGTGAAACATTTTGATATCAAATTTATCTTTCATTTCCTTTTGTGCTTTCTGGCGTAGTTCAATAATTTTTAGTTGCCCAATTTTATAAGATAATGCTTGACCCGGAATTGCCATATAACGCTCAATTTCTTGAACAATAACTGACTCGTTTTCGGCAAGATTATCCAAGTCATATTGTATAGCTTGCTCTCTTGTCCAACCTTTGTAATGCATTCCAGTATCTACAACAAGTCTTGTAGCACGAAGCATTTCGTTTCCGAGCATTCCAAAATACTGATAAGGATCGGTATACATTCCTAGTTCTTTTCCTAAACTTTCGGTATATAATGCCCAACCTTCGCCATAAGCACCAAACCAATTGAACTTTCTAAAATCGGGTAAAGCGGCATTTTCTTGTTGCAATGATATTTGAAAATGATGTCCTGGAATTGCTTCATGCAAAAACAAATCTTCGTCACCATAAAAATTATAATTAGTTACATCAGGAATTGGAACATAAAATGTACCAGGTCTAGAACCATCTGCTGCACCTTGAATATATTCGGCACTAGCTGTTTTTTCTCTAAAAGATTCTGTTCTTTTTATTTGAAAAGGTGTTTTAGGTTGCAAAGAGAAAAGTTTATCAACATTAGGTTTAATGATTTGATAATTTTTCTCAAAATTTGCCAAGACTTCTTCTGGTTTTTTGAAAGGTTTCAAAGCAGGATTGTTTCTCACAAAATCAAAAAATTCAATAATAGTTCCTTTAAAACCAACTTGATTTTTAACTTTTTCCATTTCGGCTTTGATGCGCGCTACTTCTTTTAAACCAAGTTGATGAATGTCTTCGGGAGTTTTATCAGTAGTGGTCCATTGTTTTACGTATACTTTATATAATTCATTTCCGCCTTCAAGACTTCCAATACCACTAGTTGTTCTGGATACTGGTAAATAGTCTGTTTTCAAAAAGGCAACTAGTTTTTGAAACTGAGGCATTAATTTTTCTGAAATAGCAACAGTATATTGCTTTTTCAATGTGTTTTTTTGTTCTTCTGTAAAGTCGGCAGGAAACTTTTTTATAGTAGAATAAAATAGGTTATTTTCAACTTTTGGTGTTATCATTTCTTCAAATTGAGGAATCACTTTTAATGTCAAAGCTTTTGGTAAAACAACATTTTTCTGCATTCCTTTTTTCATATAAACCATTGCAGAATCTATCCAAATCGAATACAAATCGATTCTTTTTAGGAAATTTTGATAGTCTTTCACCGTTTTAAATGGCTGAGCACTTTCTCCACTTGCAAGTTGTCCCATTGTTAAATGTGGTCCGTCAAATTGATTTATAGGTGTTAAATTGGCATTTTGTTTTAGTAATTCAAAACCAATTTCACATTCCCATTTTATAATATCGAAACTGTTTTTTTCTTCATCTGATAGTTTTGAAGCATCAACATTTTGTAATTGTTTTAAATAAGTATCAAAAAACTGTCTTCTCTTTTTTCTATACGAATCGGTCATTTCAAAAACCAATTGATCGTTGTACTCGTTTTGACCATTAAGAGTTGCTTCTAATGGATTTAAGGTGTTTTTTTCTTTAAAATAATTTTCAGTTAAAACTTTAAAATCTTGAGTTTTCATCACTGTTTTCATCACTGTTTTGCATTGAATAAAGAATAAACTAAATAGCATTAGACTTAAAAAAGTAGTTATTTTTCTCATTTATTTTTTGGTTTTTGGATTGGTAAAATTAATTGTTTTTGTTGCAATGAATTGATAATTAACAATAATTTAGCCGTGATATACTCTCGAAAAAACAATTCTATCTTCATTGATTTCTAAAACTTCGGCAACCAGCATATCATTTTCATTTTCCACAGAACGAATATATTCCATAAAAACACGATTGTCATTTGCGGTTAAAGAGGTTACTTTATAATGAAGTGTTGGTATGTTTTCAAAAGCTTCTTGCCACCATTCGTGCAATGCTTTTTTACCTTTTACCAAACCATTAGTTTCGGGTTTTTTTATTTTAAGTTTCGGGCTAAAATGTTCTGCATCGTCATCATATAATGATAAAAGTTGATCTAAATTATGATTGTTGAATGCCTCAAACCATTTGTGAGCAATCGATAAATTCTTGTTTGTAAGCATAGGTAGCGTTATGTTTAAATAAAAAATTCCCACTTAAGAAAGTAGGAATTTATAGGTATTGAAATAGTATTTATAGATTTTTCAAATTAATAATTTCCTGTTCAGTTAGCAAACGCCAATTGCCACGAGGTAAATTCTTTTTGGTTAATCCTGCAAAAGCAACACGATCTATACGAAGGACATCATATTTGAAATTTTCAAAAATAGCACGAACCACTTTTACATTTGAGGTTCTTAATTTAAGACCAATTTCTGTTTTAGATTCGTTTTCTATATAACTGATCTCTTCTACAGCAAGTCTATGACCATCAAGTGTAACGCCTCCAGCAATTTTTTCTAAGTCTTCGTATTTTAGGTTTTTGTCTAACGAAACTTGATATATTTTTGATGATTTCTGATTTGGTAAACTAAATTTACGAATCATATCTGTATCGTTTGTAAATAACAAAAGGCCAGTTGTGTTTTTGTCCATTCTGCCAACAGCCGCAATCTTTGAATTGGTTGAACCTTTTATTAATTCTAAAACATTTCTATTTTCTTGACCTTCATCTAGCGATGTGGTAAAGTTTTTAGGCTTGTTCAATAAAATATATTCTTTCTTTTCTGGTGTTAATAATGAACCGTCAAAATTGACGACATCACCAGGTTTTACCATATATCCCATTTCTACAACTGGTACACCATTTACTTTTACGTTTCCAGATTGAATGTAAATATCTGCTTCACGACGAGAGCAAACTCCCGAATTTGATATGTATTTATTGAGACGAATTTCATCTGCAATTTTTGGTCTTTTTGGTGCTTGATTAGGTTTTTTTGCAACTTTATCACTCGCTATTTCTGCAACTTTTGTTGTTGGTTTTGGTTTTTTTGGACCTTGGGCACGTTTTGCCATCGCAGGTTTAGCTCCGCTCCGTTCTCCTCCGGCTCGGGTTGGCTTATTCGAACTTGGTCTTGAGCTACTTGGTCTAGAACCACCTCGTTTGTTATTGCCTTCCTTATTATTCATAATATTCTGTAATTTACTTCGTCAGTTCGGCCTTTTGGCTTCGTGTGTGCAAAGATAGGGTTTTATTGTATACTGTTTGTGGGTTTGTAAGGATGATTTTAAATCCTAATTACTTCAAATTATACTATTTTATAGTAATCTTTAAACTATGATTGAAGCATAACTTCATAAAATATAGAGATTTTAACCCAAATTTTTCGTGTCTTTTAATAACGCATAAGCATTCTTTGACCATTCCATAAAACACTTGGATTGATAAGAATAATGCAAAAAACACCTGCAACAATAAGAATTTTAAGAATGTTATGAAGCAATAAATAATTTTCTCTAGTAGACGATTTCCATAATTTAATTCCAAAAAATAACATTATGATAAAACCTAGATAGAAGTAAATATCCATGTATCCTACATCAAAAACATTGATTAAATAATACACAGGTATAATTGTTAGGAGAAGTAAAATTGTAATTACTTTTTTTGAAGTGCTTTCGCCATAAGTAATAGGTATGGTTTGATACCCATTTGCCAAATCACCTTTTAGATTTTCCAAATCCTTTATCATTTCTCGAACAAGTATTAGTAGAAACAAAAAAGTTGCGTGAAAAAAAATGACCTCATAAAAATTTTTATAATATAATAATATTCCAAAAAAGGGTAAAATGGCAAGAACAGAGGCTAGTAGATTACCAATAATGGGATATTTTTTTATTTTATGAGAATAAAACCAAATCAAAAAGATATAAACAGAGAAAAAAATCACAGCGCGAAATGAAACAAAAAATGCAATAAGAGCTACAAAAAAATTGAAGCTAAAATAAACTTGTAATTTGGTTTTTTGACTAACCAACCGGTCGAGTTTACTTTTGTTGGGACGATTGATTAAATCTTTTTTACTGTCATAAAAACTATTAATAATATAGCCTGAAGCAATGGTAAGGCTTGATGCCAAAACTAAAATGAACAAATTAAAATCAAGTATAATATTTAATGCACCTCGTTCTGGAGCTAAAATAAAAATGGCAGATAAGTATTGTGCTAATGCAATTACAGGAATATTATAACCGCGAATTACAGAGAACAAACTGATAATTTTTAGGATTAATAGTTTGTTTTTTCTGCTCAGCATTATAAAATTGGGTTGTATTAAAATTGATAAACTACTTCTAGCTTATAATCCTTCAATGAAAGTTTTGCTTTTTCTAAATCTTCTGTAAAACCTAGAATATAACCACCACCTCCAGAACCACAAAGTTTTAGATAATAGTCGTTGGTGTCAATTCCTTTTTGCCAAATGCCATGAAATTGTTCTGGAATCATTGGTTTGAAATTATTCAAAACCACTTTAGACAATTTTTTAGTATTTGAAAATAACGATTTCATATCGCCACCAAGAAAATTTTCTACACAAGCATCAGTATACTTTATAAATTGAGTTTTAAGCATTTTTCGGAAACCTTGATCTTTAAGATTTTCCATAAAAATAGTAACCATAGGTGCCGTTTCTCCAACAATCCCAGAATCTAACAAAAATACTGCGCCTTTGCCATTTGCTGTTTGAGAAGGAATTCCTGTTGCTTCGATATTATCTTTAGAATTGATAAGAATTGGGATACTCAAATAACTATTTAGAGGATCTAAACCAGAGCTTTTTCCGTGGAAAAAAGATTCCATTTGAGAGAAAACAGATTTCAGCTTCAATAATTTCTCACGAGTAAGATTCTCTAAAACAGTAATTTTATTTTGGGCATATTTGTCATAAATAGCGGCAACCAATGCTCCACTACTACCTACACCATAACCTTGAGGAATGCTAGAATCAAAATACATTCCACGTTCTACATCGGTTTTTAATAGATCTAAATTGAAAGTAACTAAATCAGATTGGTCTTTTTGCAATTGTTCTAAATAGGTTACAAAACGACGCAAACTTTGATTGGATTTGATAGCTTCTTCAGTTGGATTCTCATCAACTTTTAGAGCGCCATTATAAAAATTATAAGGTATTGATAATCCTTTTGAATCGCGAATGATTCCATATTCTCCAAAGAGTAATATTTTAGAATAAAATAATGGTCCTTTCATAAGTTAATTTATAATTGACAATTGACTACCTGTTCCAATTTCATCACAAATATACTGACCATTTTGACAATAGCCAACTAATTCGTCTTTAATAAATTGCAATGTTTCAACTCTAACGTTTTCGGGGTATAAAACATGAACATTTGCTCCAGCATCTAACGTAAAACAAACCGGAATATTACGTTCTGATCTGAATTTCCATATTTTATTAATAATTTCTAAAGTGTTGGGTTTCATTAAAATAAAATAGGGCATCGAAGTCATCATCATCGCGTGTAAAGTGAGTGCTTCACTTTCAACTATTTTAATAAACTCTTCAACATTTCCAGTTTCTAAGATTTTTTTTAATAATGATAAATTATGATGTGCTTGCTCAAATCGTTGCTCGGCAAAAGGATGATTGTGCATTAAATTATGCCCAACAGTACTCGAAACTTGTTTTTCGCCTTTATCAACTAATAAAATAGTGTCTTGATAGTTTTTGAAATTTTCGTGAATTGTTGATGGAAATTCAACCCCAAACAAATCTGAACTTCCTTCAATTTCAGTATGATTGCCCCAGCAAACTACTTCACCTTTGATACTTCTACAAGCACTTCCAGAACCTAATCGAGCCAAGAAAGAAGCTTTTTTATAAAAATAAGCATCAGTCATTTCGGGGTTTAATTTTTTTTCTAAACTCATCAAATTTACTGCCAATGCAGCCATTCCTGAAGCAGAAGATGCAATTCCGGAGCTATGCGGAAATGTGTTTTGGGTATTGATGATAAAATGATAATCCTTCAAAAATGGACAATACATTTCTATTCGTTCAAAGAATTTTTGAATTTTTGGCTTAAAATCTTCCTTAGGTTTTCCTTCAAAAAGTAAATCAAACGAAAAAGTATCTCGATTTTCTTTTTTCTCAAAAGCAATTGAAGTTATTGTTTTACAGTTTTTTAAAGTAAAACTTATCGATGGATTTGCCGGAATTTGCTCAGAAAGTTTACCTAATACGTTAGTTAGATTTTCTTTTTTCCCCCAATATTTTACCAAAGCAATATTGCTTGGAGCACTCCAAGAAAATGTTTCTTTTTCAATAATATTGGTGTAAGGAGTTGGAATAAAATCCTTTTCGGAAATCATAGTACGAATTTTTGACAAAGATACTTTTTTTGAGGTATTGGTTATTTAGTTTTGACTAAATTTGAAAAAAAATAGTATGAATAAATATGTCAAAATTCTAGTTTGCGTTGCAACTTGTATCGGAATTGGCTATATGTCTGGAATTGCAACACAATCAGGTGTCAAAACGTGGTTTCCTACTTTGATAAAACCGAGTTTCAATCCGCCAAGTTGGTTGTTTGCTCCTGTTTGGAGTTTGCTCTATATGATGATGGGAATTGCAGCTGGATTGGTTTGGAGCCGAATTGAATTTGAAAGAGATGCAGTTGAAAAAGCCTTGCGTTTGTTTGTTATTCAATTGGCCTTAAATGCATTATGGTCAGTTTTGTTTTTTGGATTGCAAAATCCTATGTTGGCTTTAATAGAAATTGTTTTATTGTGGTTGATGATTTATGAAACCTATATCAAGTTTATTAAAATTGATAAAATAGCAGGATATTTATTCATTCCATACCTACTTTGGGTTACTTTCGCAACTGTTTTGAATGCGAGTATTTGGTGGTTGAATCGATAGTTAATCAATAATTGAATTAGCCAAAATATATCCACTAGTCCAAGCATTCTGAAAATTAAAACCGCCAGTTATGGCATCAACATTTACAATTTCACCAGCAAAATATAGATTGTTGTGAAGTTTGCTTTCCATTGTTTTGAAATTGATTTCTTTTAGGTCAATTCCGCCAGCGGTGACAAATTCTTCTTTAAAAGTGCTTTTTCCATTTACTTGAAACTGTCCTTTCGTCAATTGATTTGCTAAATTTTGAAGTTGATTTTTAGTCAAATCTGCCCATTTTGTTTCATCGGAAATTTCGGATGCTAAAACCAAATTTTCCCATAATCTATTTGGGAACTCAAAAGGCGATTTCTTTGCAACTGCTTTTTTTGAATGTACTTGTTTTAAATCTTTCAATTTAATGATGACTTCTTCTGTAGTAACCTCATTTAGCCAATTTACAAAAATGGAAAATTGGTAATTTTTGTCTGCCAATATTCGTGCTCCCCAAGCCGAAAGTTTCAGGATTCCTGGACCACTCATTCCCCAATGGGTTATTAATAAAGGCCCAGAAGCTTCTAGTCGTGTGTCTTTGACTTTTACAGTTGCTTGTGCCGAAACACCCATTAAATCTTTGATGCGAGCATCTTTTATATTAAAAGTAAATAGGGAAGGAATAGGTGATATTATAGCGTGACCAAAATTTTGCAACATTTCCCAGATTTTAGGATTGCTTCCGGTGGCAAGAATTAGTTTTTCTGCAATATAGGTTTCGGTTGGAGTATCTATTTTCCAAAGCGATTCTTTTTTAAAAATCGATTGCACACTTTGACCCATTAGCACCTCAATTCCTAGTTTCTGTGTGGCATTTATAAAACAATCAATAATAGTTTGAGAAGAATTAGAAACGGGAAACATTCTACCATCATCTTCAATTTTGAGTGCAACGCCATGTTTCTCGAACCATTCAATAGTATCGCCAGAACAAAATTGATGAAATGGGCCACGAAGTTCTTTTTCGCCACGTGGATAAAATTTTACCAAATCATTGGGTACAAAGCAAGCGTGAGTTACATTGCAACGACCACCACCAGAAATTCTAACTTTTTCTAAAACGTGTTTGCCTCGTTCTAGAATAGCAACTTTCAGTTTAGGATTTTTCTCAACAATATTTATCGCAGTAAAAAAACCGGCTGCACCACCACCAACAATGATTATGTCGTATTTTGAGTTCATATTCTATCAGGAAAATCAGAAATGATTCCGTTTACTTTAAATAATTTTATTTTTTCGATGTCTTCAAATTCATTGACTGTCCAAGGAAAGACAAGATAACCATTTTCTTGCATAGTTTCGACTTTTTCTTTTGTCAATAAATGAAAATAAGGATGAATGCTTTTGGCTTTAATAAATTTTGCAAAAGCAAAAGCCAAATCCAAATCGGTTTGAGTTAAAACACCAATCTGAATTTCAGGATGTAAATTATGTACTTCGTTTAGCGCATTCCAATCAAAACTAGAAATTAGAAAATGATGATAACTCCAGTTTTTTTCTAAAATATATTTTTCGATAATTGCAACAACAAACTTGGCTGTATTATCTCCTTTGAGTTCTACATTTATGAAACAGTTTTGATTGACCAAATCAAAAACTTCTTCTAATGTTGGAATGCCGAATTTTTTTAATTCTGATGACGTAAAATCTTTTACAAAACCTTTTTCTGTCGTAGTTCTATCTATAGTTTCATCGTGAATCACAACTACTTTTTGGTCAGAAGATAAGTGTACATCGAGTTCAATTCCGTCACAACCTAAAGTTATTG
This sequence comes from Flavobacterium sp., assembly GCA_043731625.1. Lineage (GTDB taxonomy): Bacteria > Bacteroidota > Bacteroidia > Flavobacteriales > Flavobacteriaceae > Flavobacterium. The sequence goes on from JAYTIV010000166.1 coordinate 29,595, forward strand.
CTTTCTGGAAAGAAACCAAAGTGTTTTCGGCATTATATCCTTTTGCACCACGATGACCTATTTTTAGGATTTTATTCATTTACAAAGGTATAAAACTTTGCGTCTTTGCCACTTTGTTTGAAATATTATCTAGCAAAGTCACAAAGACGCAAAGAAAAATAATTGCTTTATTTATTTTTCTCTAATAATAAAATTCCAAATTCGCTATCAATTGCAACTTTTCCGTTAGAAACAATTGCTGTTTTTCCAGAATAGGCATCTTTTACTTTCGTTCCGTTTTTGAAAAGGTTTTCTACAGCAATTTCTTTTTTTCCTAATGGCAAATCCAAACCAACAACGACAATATCATTAAATTTTCCTTTTGTATATAGTCTGCCAAAAACATATTCATTTCCAAAAGAAATTTGCTTATGAATTCCAGCACCAACTGCTGGATGTTTTTTTCTAAACTGACCTAATTTTTGATAGTGCAACAACAATTTATAAGTCATTTTGTTGGTCAATAAATCATCCCAATTCATATTAGATCGCAAAGTGGCATCACCTTGAGTTCCTTCAATTTCTAGAGGACGTGCCAACTCATCACCATAGTACACTTGCGAAATTCCTGGCGCAAGTAACAATTTAGTACTTGCTTCAAAAGTTTTCTCTCTTTTTTTATCAAAAGGATATCCGTCATCGTGAGAGGTAGTATAATTCATAACCGTTTTGCCTTTCAAGTCAGCTTGTAAAATATCAGAATATTTTGAAAATAATGGCTCATAATCCATTTTAGCTTCATTTCTAAAATCAAAATTGATTAATCCTGTAAATCCATTTTCAAAATAATTCACTTTTTTATTACCAAAATCGTAGAGTGTTTTGTTTCCAATATTGTATCCGTATACTTCACCAACCGTAAAAAAAGGATTATTATCTAATACTTTTTTAGGATTTCTTTTTTTGAAATCTGCAAAAGCAATATCACAAACTTTTCTGAAATCTTTCCAAACATCTTCAGTGGTATGTTTTGCGGTATCAACTCTATAACCATCAATTCCATAATCTGAGATGTAATCAGAAAGCCATTTCATAATATAATATTTTGGTGCTCTCGGATAACCTGTTTTTTTAAAAAAAGCATCTAATTCGGCAACTTCTTGGTTATAACGACCTTCTTTTTTCCATTTTTCGACCAAAAAAGGAGGCAAAGCAACATTGGCATTGCTTTCTGTTTTTACATCAGGAAGATTTTCAACCAAGGTGCAGGCGGTTGTGTTTTCATAATTGCTGTATTGACATTTTGGAGATGTTCTCACCCAATCACTTGGATACACTGAATCTTCGGGAGTAACTGGTCCGGTGTGATTGATAACAGCATCCAGCATAATTCTGATTCCTTTGGCGTGCGCTTTGGTAACCAATTCTGCTAAATCTTTTTTGGTACCAAAATTAGGATCTAATGCGCTCCAATCTCTTGTCCAATATCCGTGAAAGGCATACGAAAAACCTGTTCCTTCATCAACACCATCGTGAATTTGTTCTACAATTGGAGTCATCCAAATAACCGTTATACCAAGATTGGTAAAATATCCGTCATCTAGTTTTTGAATAATTCCACGAATATCACCACCTTCAAAACCACGCAATTTTCCAGTAGTTTTATTTCTATTGAAAGTATGGTCATTGGTTTTGTCTCCATTATTGAAACGATCGGTTAATAGAAAATAAACATTGGCATTTTCCCAAACAAATGGAGTTTTTGGACTTGCTTTTTTCTTTTTCTGTGCAAATGAATTTCCACAAATTAATAATGCTACTAAAACGAAAGTTTTTAATTTATTACTCATAATTTAATATTCTATTTTAATTTCTGGATGAGTTCCTTTTTCCCAATTTATTGGAATTTCCATTGGATTATTGAATGTTTTATAAATCTGTTCTTTTCCATTTACAAATATTCTTTTGGGTTGAATAGTATGAACAATTAAGGAAACTTCTTTGGATGTTGAAGCATAATTTTTTCCTATTTCCGCATTCAATTTTAGCGTTAAAACTTTATTAGAAGTAGTACTATTGAAATTCAAAATTTCGTATTCTCCTTTTTCATAAGCATTAGCCATTAGGCCATTGTCATTATAAAGTTCTCCAGAAGAATTGGTTAGAGTTTCATCAAAATAAAAATGCAAATCAAATTTCTCTAACGAATATTTTGTTGTGTTTTGAATCGTTTTAATCATTGGAATAAAAGCACCACCACGAACAAAAACCGGAATATAATCCTCAACAACTTCAACCGTTTCGGTAGTTCCAGCCAAGTGTTTTTTGTCTGAATAAAAATCAAACCAATTGTTGCTTTTTGGAAAATAAATAGAAGTAGAAGTAACTGCTGATTTTGTAATAGGTGTAACCAAAAAATCATTTCCCCAAAAATAAGTTTCACATACTTTTTGTACGGCTAAATTATTAGGTTCTTCAAAAAATAATGGACGCATTAATGGTGTTCCTTTTTGATTATTTTCAAATGATAAAGTATAGTTGTATGGCATTAATTGATAACGCAATTCTACTATTTTTTTGGCTTTGGCTTTGGTGACAATATCTTTATAAACGGGTTCCGCCGCAACATCTTCGTGTGCATGAGGACGAAAAATGGGATTGAAAACACCATATTGCAACCAACGCAAATACAATTCATTATCAAAATAATCACCAGCAAATCCGCCTAAGTCAGAGTGCATATAACCCAAACCTTGCATTCCCATTTGAAGCGCAATTTCCATTTGACTTTGAAAACCACCCCAACTTCTAGAAACGTCGCCACTCCAAGGAATCATACCAAATCGTTGCGAGCCAGCATAACCAGAACGCATTAAAATAAATGGTCGAGTAGCAGCAAAATCTTCCTTATAACCTTCAGCAAGTATTTTTGCCCAATTGTGTCCGTAAACATTATGAATTTCGTCTGCTTTTCCGCCTGCAGTAATAGCTTTTGATGGAAAAACTTCGGGTTCACCTAAATCACCCCAAAGTCCGCTAACTCCTTGATTGATTAATCGTTTGTATACATTCCAAAACCAAGCAGCACCTTCGGGTTTGAAAACATCAACTATTCCGGTGTTGCCAAAATAAAAATCCCATATAGCAGGTTTCCCATCTTTAAATGTAGCTAAGACTTTTTTATCAACAGTTTCTTGCCATTTTGAAGAAGTGGTAAGAATAAAAGGTTCAGTAATTAGAACGGTTTTTACACCTTTTGCATTCAAATCTGCGATCATTTTGTCAGGATTAGGAAAATTGTCCTTGTCCCAATCGAGATTTCCCATTGTGCCTTTGATGCTTTTTCCAAACCAATATAAATCTAGAATTATAGCATCAACAGGAATTTGATTTTCTTCAAATTTCCGAATGGTTTTTTCAACTTCATCTTGAGAATGATACCCAAAACGAGACGAAAAATTGCCTAATGCCCAACGTGGAGGTAAAGGTTGTTTTCCTGTAAGAGTGGTATAATTTGAAATTAAATCGGTCCAACAATCACCAACAATCACTTGATATGTTTTTCTTCCAGAAATGGTTTCATAAGCTAAAGTATTGTCTTTTTTTGAATCTAAATCTAGATAACCAATGGCAGCATTATCAAAATGAACAGCATACATTTTGGATGACATTATTAAAGGAATACAAAAATTCATTAATTCTGCGTGGGTTTCATAACCATAATGAGCACGATTGTACAATTGCAAACGATTACCACGACGGTTCATTCTTAATGCTCTTGCTCCGCCACCATAAAGAATTTCATCTTTGGAAAGATTGAACTGAATAATATCTGTGCTGTCTTTTTTGAAATAACCCAATTTTTCTGAAATGATTTCTTTTCCATTTGAAAAATAAGAAATCATTAAAGGTGATTTTTGAATTTGAACTTCCAACGTATTCGATTTTATTGAAAGTAAGTTTTTAGAAGAAGAAAATTTCGCGCCTTTTTTTTGTGGAGAAAGTATTACAGCTTGTGATGTTGGATTGAAAATTTCACCATTTGGAATAAATGAGGTTTCAATAATTTTATCAGAATAAGGTTTAATGAGATAAAATCCATCATTAGTTTTTAATTCTAATGTGTTGTTTTTCCAAGTGTGCGAAAGGTATTTTCGGTTTGCATTTTGTGCAAATGAAAATGTTGTTAGAAATAAAAATATAATTAGTTTTTTCATTGTTTTTGTTTTTCTCGCAAAGATGTTAAGCTTTTTATTTTTTTATTTTTTCTCGCAAAGATGAATATGTGCAAAGTTATTTTTTTTTAAACCATTAAGTTATTAAGTAAATTAAGGTTGTTGGACTTAATGCAACTTAATACCTTAATGGTTTTATTTTTTTAAATCAATTTTTCTTTGCTTCTTTGCGAGATATTTTTTACTTCAATTCTAATACCAATACAGATTTACCTTCGATTTCTATATCTTCTTTTAGGTTGATTTGTTTTCCAGAAAGTACTTCAGTTCCAGTTAGATTGTTTTTGATGCTTTCTTTAAATCGATTTAATTTTATGGTTTGTTTTTCGATATTGTTGTTAATCACAACCATCACACTTTCTTTGTCATTGTATCTAAAATATACATAAACATTGTTTTCTGGAATGTAATGCATCATTTTTCCGGTGTGTATGACTTCTTTAGATTTTCTCCAATTCAATAATTTTGTGGTAAAATCGTGAAATTTTTCTTGATCGACAGTTCTGCCAGAAGATACAAAAGCATTATTGGTATCACTTTTCCAACCGCCAGGAAAATCTTTTCGAATATCAGCATCACCCAATTTGTCTTTGTTTCCAGCCATACCTAATTCAGAACCATAATATATTTGTGGAATTCCTCTTACGGTAGTAATCAACGTCATCGCCATTTTGTATTTTTTGAAATCGTTTTTATAAATTTCATTAAATCTTTGCGTATCGTGATTTTCTATAAAAGTCATTAAACTATTCGGATTTGGATATAGAAAATCGTTTGTAAAATTGTCATATACTTTCACCATTCCTTTGTCCCAAGAAAATTTATCTTCATTAAAAACTTGACTAATGGCATCGTGTAAGGTAAAATCCATTACGCTTGGTAAATGAGAATTAAAACTTTCAATAGCACCTATTTTACTATCTTTTTGCCAATAAGCCATTTGGGCTTGATTATGCATCCAAACTTCGCCTACAATATTAAAATATGGATATTCATCTATAATTGCTTTGGTCCATTTTGAGATTCCTTCTTTGTCGTTATAAGAATAGGTATCTACTCGAAAACCATCTAAATCAGCAAATTCTATCCACCAAATGGCATTTTGTTTTAAATAATTTAAAACCAATGGATTTGATTGATTTAAATCGGGCATTGAAGGCACAAACCAACCATCCATACAGTTTTTGGCATCAATTTGAGATGCATTTGTGTCAAATTGTGTTGTCATTCTATAATTAGATTGTGAAAAACCAGGAAATTGATGAATCCAATCATATGAAGGTAAATCTTTATACATCCAATGTTGCCAACCCCAATGATTGGTTACATAATCCATAATGTTTTTCATTCCTCGAGAGTGCAATTCTGACGATAATTTGGCATAATCATCATTGGTTCCGTAACGAGAATCAATTTTGTAAACATCAGATTGACCGTAACCGTGATACGAATAATTTTTGTCGTTGTCTTCACAAAGTGGTGTTGGCCAAAGTGCAGTAACGCCAAGATTTTTAAGATAGTCTAAGTTTTTAATTATACCTTCAATATCACCACCGTGTCTTCCGCCAGGAATTGTTCTATCTGATTTTTCGGTAGTTTCAAAAGTACTATCGTTATTGGGATTGCCATTTGCAAATCGGTCTGGCATGATCAAATAAATAACATCAGAAGCATCATAGCTTTTTCTAAATTTAGAATTTTCTCTTCTTGCTTTTAAAGAGTATTTTTGGGTAAAAGCTATTTTTTTATTTTTTGAAAAGGAAAAAACAAAATCTTGAGCAATACTATTTTTAGTATCTATTGTAACAAAAACGTAGTTGGGATTTTCTGTTTTTTTGATATTTTCTACAACAATTGAATTGGAAATTGTTACATCGTATTGCGAAATATTTTTGCCATAAAACATTATTTGAACACTCGACAAATTCATATCAGCCCACCAAAAAGGAGGTTCCATTTTTTCTATTTGAGCAAAACTTACTGTTGAAATTAATAAAAGGAGAATAATTTTTTTCATATTTTAAACCATTAAGATATTAAGTTTCATTAAGGTTATTCATCATCAAGTATTTTATAATATTCATTTACAAAAGGTTTGGCAGACTTTGTAATATTAGTTGTCTTAAAATTAATTATTAATCCTTGAGGTCTTCTTAATAATTTCATGTAAGATAATAGTTGAGCTTCATGAATTGGTAAAATATTTTCAACTGTTTTTAATTCTACAATAACACAATCGTTAACTAACAAATCTAGTTTTAAGTCAGTTTCTGTTTCTAAATCGTAGTAATCAATCTTTACTGTAAGTTGTTGTTTTACATCATAACCATTTCTTTCTAATTCATATTTTAAACATTCCTCATAAATACTTTCCAGTAAACCTGGGCCAAGTTCTTTATGTACTTTGATTGCAAAACCAACAATTTCATATGATAACTGTGTTACCTCTTTTTTGGTCAATGTAATTTTCATCAATGGACTATTTATAAGTTAAGGAATTAAGAAATCAATAAAAACTTAATGAAATTTAATTCCTTAATGGTTCAGATTGAAAATTTATGCTTTATCTAAACAGTTACCAAATTATTAGGCTCAACCAATATTTCATTGCCATTAACAATGACTGTAATTTCAGTATTCCCTTCTAATGAAAATTTAGTCTCATTTTGTAGAACTTCAACTTTTAAAATCTGATTTCTAAAGTTTATTTTAAATGAATAACCTTTCCATTCTTTTGGAATTCTTGGTTCAAAATGTAAAGTATCGTTTTTCACACGCATTCCGCCAAAACCTTCCACAATACTCATCCAAGTTCCAGCCATAGAAGTAATGTGACAACCTTCTTCAACTTCTTTATTGTAATCATCTAAGTCTAATCGAGAAGTTCTCAAATAGAATGTATAGGCTTGTTCCATTCTGCCCAATGTTGCTGCTTGAATTGAATGCACACAAGGCGAAAGCGAACTTTCATGAACTGTAAAAGGCTCATAAAAATCGAAATGTTTTTCTAATTGTTCTTTGGTAAAATGATCTTCAAAAAAGTAAAAACCTTGTAATGTATCCGCTTGTTTGATGTAAGGAGAACGTAAAATTCTATCCCAAGACCATTTTTGGTTTATAGGACGTTGACTTTTATCTAAATCGTGTACTTTTATTAATTCTTTATCCAAAAATCCATCTTGTTGCAAATAAACATCATGCTCTTTTGAAAAAGGGAAATACATATTGTCGGCAACGGCTTTCCAATGTGCAATTTCAGAATTGTCTAAATTGACTTTGCTCATAATTCGAGCATAATCAGAACTGTATTCTTTTTCAACTTTATTGATTTGTTCAATAGTATAATCAATACACCATTTAGCCAAATAATTGGTGTAGAAATTGTTGTTTACGTTGTTTTCATATTCATTTGGACCAGTTACTCCAAGAATCACAAACTGATTTCTGTAAGTAGAATAGGTTGCTCTTTGGTGCCAAAAACGTGCAATTCCGATAAGAACTTCTAAACCTTTTTCTGGAATATAAGAATAATCACCAGTAAAACGGAAGTAATTAAAAATCGCAAAAGCAATGGCGCCATTTCTGTGAATTTCTTCAAAAGTAATTTCCCATTCGTTGTGGCATTCTTCTCCATTCATCGTAACCATTGGATATAAAGCTGCGCCATTTTTGAATCCTAACTTACCAGCATTTTCAATAGCTTTATCTAATTGATTGTATCGATAAGTCAATAAGTTTCTAGCTACTTGTTGGTCTTTTGTCGCCATATAAAATGGAATACAATAAGCTTCGGTATCCCAATAAGTTGAGCCACCATATTTTTCGCCAGTAAATCCTTTTGGTCCTATATTCAAACGAGAATCTTTTCCTAAATAGGTTTGATTTAATTGAAAAATATTGAATCGGATACCTTGTTGTGCTTTTACATCTCCATCAATGGTAATATCACTCATTTCCCAGATTTTTGCCCAAGCTAGAATTTGATCTTCTAATAATTGAGAATATCCTATTTGTAATGCTTTTGCAATTAAATTTTCGGCTGCAGTTTGAGTATTTTCGTGGTTTAAAGAAACGGTGTAACCACCCAATTTTTGTATCGATGAAGTTTGCCCAATTGCAACTTCAACTTCATAAGAAAACTGAATTTTATCAGAAGTTGTAGCTGTATTAGATGGCGAAATATTCAAATTATTTCCTTCAAGCAAAATAGAATTTTGCATAAAAGTAGTAGCTGTAAAATGTGTTTTGAAAGTTCTAGCCGTTACAAAAGCATTGTTTTTATTTTTTGAAACAGATAAGGGTTCCCAGAATTTTTCTTCCCAATTGGCATCTTCATTATGAACACCAGCATCTATATAAGGTTTGTATACTATTTTTGCATCCCTATTTAAAGGAATTATTTTATAATCTATTACTCCCAACTCATCAAGATCTAAAGAAAGAAAACGACAAACAGAGACAGAAATCTCAGTACCATTTTGCAAAGTTGCATTGAAAGTTCGGTAGTATACACCTTCTTTCATATTTAATTCTCTTCTGTAATTAGAAATAATTTTGCATTTTGCCAAATCCAAAATTTCTCCATTGATTTCAATATCAATTCCTATCCAGTTTGGAGCGTTTAATACTTTTGCAAAATATTCCGGATAACCATTTTTCCACCAACCCACTTTTGTTTTGTCTGGATAATAAATTCCGGCAATATAACTTCCTTGAAAAGTTTCGCCTGAGTAATTTTCTTCAAAATTGGCGCGTTGTCCCATAGCACCATTTCCGATACTAAATAAACTTTCTGACGATTTTACCATTTCGGCATCAAATCCTTCTTCTATGATGGACCAATTGTCTGGTTGTATATAATCTTGGTTCATTTTATTTTAATTTTTGAATAGAATAATTTGAAAGTGTCCTAATTCAAATTTTCTATTTTATTAATGAATTTAATTTTTAATCAATGCTTCAATAAAGGATACATCTATGAAAGTAAAATCTTTAAAGATATATTTTGCTTCGTGTAAAATATTTGCATCTCCAATACCAACACTTGTCATTTTTGCAATATTTGCTGCTTGAACTCCAGCAACAGAATCTTCAAAAACAATAGCATTTTCATTTGATACATTCAATAATTTTGCAGCTCTTATAAATACTTCAGGATCTGGTTTTGCATTGGCAACATCATTTCCGTCAACAATGGCGTCAAAAAGTGGTAATATTCCAGTTTTTTCTAGAATTGGTCGAGCATTTTTACTTGCCGAACCCAATGCAATTAACTGGCTATGGTCTTTTAAATAATGCAAAACAGGAAGAACTCCTGATAAAATTTCGCTTTCATCCATATCTACTAAATAAGATAAATACTCCTCGTTTTTTTGAATGAGCCATTTATTTTTATCTTCTTGAGAAGCGGTTATTTTGCCAAGATTTAAGATGATGTCTAATGATCTTACTCGACTTACTCCTTTTAATTCTTCATTATGCTCTGGTGTAAATTCGATTCCGAGTTCTTGAGCCAACTTTTGCCAAGCCAAGAAATGATATTTTGCTGTATCAACAATAACACCATCAAGGTCGAATATGAATGCTTTTTTACTCATTTATATTTATTTTTGATTCATCATTTATAGTTAATGCAATAATTCCTGCCAATATCATTGAAGCGCCACCAATTAAGAGTGCATAAATAGGTTCTGAATTAAAAAATTTAGATACTAAAAACCCTAAGATAGAAGCCGCAACCAATTGTGGAATTACTATAAAGAAGTTAAAAACGCCCATATAATATCCCATTTTATTCGATGGTAATGCACCAGAAAGCATGGCATAAGGAACAGATAATATACTTGCCCAAGCAATTCCTACTCCTATCATTGGAAGCCATTCGATATTGAAAGTTGTAGGTTCTTTAATGAAATAAATAGAAATTAAACCCAAACCACCACAGGTAAGAGCAATGAAATGTGTAAATTTTCTACTTGTAATTTTTGCTAACAATGGCAACAAGAAAGCACCAATAGCGGCAATTAAATTGTAATTAGCAAACATTTCGCCAACTTGATTTGCGCCAGTATTATAGGCGTCAGATGTTGTGTCAGTTGTGCCATAAATATGTTGCGTTACGGCAAGCGTAGTATAGATCCACATGGAGAATAGAGCAAACCAAGAAAAAAATTGTACCCAAGCCAATTGTTTCATGATTTTTGGCATAAACTGAAAGTCATTCATAATGGTTACAAAACCGTTTTCAGTATTATTTGCTTTTTGCATCACACCCGAAATGATTAATGCTAATCCACCTAAACTAATTAAACCTAAAGAAAGAACATATAAATCTTTTTTTAGTTCGTAATGAAAAATGACAAAAGTGAACAAAAGCCCTATTGCAAAAAACAACAAACCTTTATTAAAATGAGATTTTCCGTTAGATTGAAACCATTCTGGTGAATGAGTAATTTTTTGAAATTCATTATCTTTATTTTTATCAAAAGCTTCCATTTCGGAAGGCGAATATTCTTTAGAAGTAAGTATCGTCCATAAAACAGTTACGATAAAAGCAACTCCACCTATGTAAAAAGAATATTTTACAGAATCAGGAATAATTCCTAACGGTGCAGTATTTTGAACTCCAAAATGAGTCAATAATAATGGTAATTTTGATGCAATATAAGAACCAATACCAATAAAAAAGCTTTGCATGGCAAAACCCATTGTGCGTTGTTTTTCGGAGAGATTATCTCCAACAAAAGCGCGAAAAGGCTCCATCGTTACGTTTATAGAAGCATCCATAATCCATAACATTCCTGCGGCAAACCATAGAAATGGTGAGTTGGGCATTACAAATAATGCTGAAGAAGCTAGAATTGCACCTGCAAGAAAGTAAGGTTTTCTTCTTCCTAATTTATTCCAAGTTCTATCTGAAAAATAACCAATAATTGGTTGAATAATGAGCCCAGTCATTGGTGCTGCAACCCAAAGTATTGGGATGTCATCTACATTGGCACCAAGAGTTTGAAAGATACGGCTAACATTGGAATTTTGCAATGCAAAACCCATTTGTATTCCTAGAAATCCAAAACTCATGTTCCAGATTTGCCAGAAACTTAATTTACGCTTTTCCATTATCGTAATTTAAAAAATTGAATACGATAAGCGCGATGCTTATCAAAACTTACTATATTTTCGAAGTAAAGTACAAGTTCTGATATTGGTGGTAAATATATAATTTTTTTCTTTTCAATTACAGATTTTAAAAATTTAACATTTAAAAAATCAAAATCTATTTATCAAAAAGTATTGATAATCAAATGATAAATAGTACTACAACGTTGGAGTAGATTCTCTAACTACGAGATGTGTTTCTATAACTTCTGTTTTATAATGTTCTTCGTCTTCATCTTCACTTTCTAATCTGTCAATAAGCATTTTGGCGGCTTTTCCACCCATTTTGATGCCGTTTTGACTTACTGTTGTAATGCTTGGCGAGGAATATTTCGAAATTATTCCGTCTGTAAACCCAATAACCGAAATATCTTCAGGGACTTTTAATCCTTGTTTAATTACTGCTTTTATGGCAGTTACAGCAAACAATTCATTGACAGCAAAAATGGCTTCAAGATCATTGTTTTTGATGAGGTTTTCTATTTCATCTGCAGAACTTTTGACATCTTCAATTTTTAAAATTAATTTTTCATTAATTTCAATATCGTTATTTGATAAAGCTTGCAAATAACCTTCTGTTCGTAATTTTCCAACACTTACATAGTCAACAGTTGATATTAAAGCTATTTTTTTAAACCCATTGTTTATAAGGGATTGAACCGCTTGAAATGCGGCAAGTTTATCATCAATAATGACTTTGTCACAAAGAATTTCGTTGCTAACTCTATCAAACATTACAACAGGCATACCTTGATTGATAACTTCTGATATATGATGAAAATCTTTTTTTTGTTGTGTTTCTTTAGATAAAGACATGATAAAACCATCAATACTGCCATTGGCAAGCATTTCCATGTTAATTACTTCTTTATCAAACGACTCGTCAGAAAGACAAACAATGACATTATAACCATTTTCATTAGCTACATTTTCAATACCACTAATAACCGTTGCAAAAAAATGATGTACAATTTCTGGGATAATAATTCCAATTGTTTTCGTTTTTTTGTTTTTTAAACTTAGTGCAATTAAATTGGGTTTGTAATTGTACAATTTGGCAAAAGCTTGTACTTTTTGTCTAGTATCTTCACTTATTTCTGAACTGTCTCTTAATGACTTGGAAACCGTTGAAATAGAAACATCTAATTCTTTGGCAATATGTTTTAAAGTAACTTTTCTTTTCATGGTTGAAATGGCTAAATACTGTTTTCAGAATAAAGATACTTTTTATTTTTATTAATTGAAATTTTAGCCCCATAAATATGTTTTTTTGCGAAAGTTTTCAACACGAAAACGTTTTCGCAAGACAATTAACTTTTGAAAAATAGCTATATCCGATTATTTACATAAATTTAACCTTCGAAGTAAAATACAAGCTCAAAAAAACTAGTTTTAACTTAAACAAAATGTATGAAAACAATTTACAAAAAGTTGTTATTTTTATTCTTATTGCTTCCTTTTAGTGCATTGGCACAGAGTGCTTTAGAAGGAATTGTTGCAGACAGCACTACAAAACAACCTTTACCAGGTGTTAATGTTGTTGTTCAAGGTGCAAAAAGTGGCACACAAACCGATTTTGATGGAAAATTTAAAATACTTAACCTTAAAAAAGGAGATAAAATTGTATTTTCTTTTATTGGTTATAAAAATACCACAATAACATTTGATTCTCAGAAAACGGTTTCAGTAATTATGGAAGAATCTGCAAACCAATTGCAAGAAGTAGTAGTGCAAGTTGGTTATGGATCTGTTAAGAAAAAAGATGCAACTGGATCTGTAACTGTAATAAGTGCAAAAGATTTTAATAAAGGAGCAATTGTTTCTGTAGATCAGTTGTTGGCTGGTAAGGCATCAGGTGTAAGAATCACTACTGAAGGAGGACAGCCAGACGCTGCGCCAAATATAAGAATTAGAGGTGGAGCTTCATTAAACGCCTCAAACAATCCTTTGATTATTATAGATGGAGTACCAATTGGAGATTTAAATCCTGCTGGTGTAAGTAATCCGTTTACACTAATAAATCCTAATGATGTTGAAAGTTTTTCTATACTAAAGGATGCTTCCGCTACTGCAATATATGGTGTTAGAGCTTCAAATGGGGTTATTTTAATTACTACCAAAAAGGGTACATCAGGAAAACCTCAGTTTACATACTCTTCTTCGATATCTATTGGAAAAGTTAGTAAAAAATTGAATGTTATGAATGCTGAAGAATTTACAAGATTTATCCAACAATATCATCCGGACAGAACATATCAACTTGGAATTGACGATCCAAATACAACACCTGTAAACTCTTCAACTGAGGATAATCTTGCTACACCAGAAATAGAAGGTAGAATATTAAGCAATACAAATTGGCAAGATCAAATTTATAGAACTGCTGTTTCGTCTGACAATAATTTTAGTGCTAGAGCTAATTTATATAAAATAATACCTTTTAGAGCGTCTTTAGGTTTTAATAATACACAAGGTATTGTGAAAACTAGTGATTATAAAAGATTTAGTTATTCTATAAAAATGACACCAAAATTATTGAAAGATGATTTGAAAATAGATTTGAATGCTAAAGGAACATATTCTGATAAAAATGCTATAGATGAAGATGGTGCAATAGGAAGTGCAATTAATATGGATCCAACAAAGCCAGTATATGGATCATCATATAACAACAAATTTATGGGTTATTACCAAGATACTTTTTTAAGTGCTGATAATCAAGATAAATTTAATGGATCTACAAATCCATTAGCATTATTAGAACAAAGAACAAGACCAGAGAGAGTTTTACGATTTTTGGGTAATATTGAGTTTGATTATAAAATTCCTTTTCTAAAAGATTTAAGAGCAGTATTAAATTTAGGTTTAGATGCTTCTCAATCTAAAATTAGAGAAAATTATTCTGAAAATGCATTAGCAACTTATAAGTTTAATACAGTTGATACCTCAATAAAAAATGATCCAACAAAAAATTATTTTTTTAATCCTGGAGTTAACTATATAGAAAGCCAAACATCTACAAATAAAACTATGGATGCTTATTTAGTTTATAATAAAAAGCTAGAGGGATTTGTTAATAAATTTGACATACAAGGTGGATATTCATATCAAGATTTTGTAACTGATGGGAATAAAACTATATTTCAATATAATGAAAAAACAGGAATAAGAGAAGTATTCATTGAAAAAGCCTATAATCCTTATAATAGATATTATTTACCTATAAATTTACAAGCTTTTTTTGCAAGAACAAATTTTGATATTTTAAATAAATACTTGTTTACAGCTACATTTAGGGCAGATGCATCATCAATATTCAAGGAAGATAAAAGATGGGGTTATTTTCCTGCATTTGGGGTTGCTTGGAAATTAAAAGAAGAAGGTTTTTTAAAAAATTCAAAAAGCATTCAAGATTTAAAATTAAGAATTGGATGGGGAAAAACAGGACAAGCCAATATAGCAAATACGCAAGGAGTTGGTTATTTTCCCTCTAGACCACTTTTCTTGATTGGGAATGTAAATAGTCAATATTTATCAGGAGTAAGTAACACCTATACCGCATTGCCGTTTGATGAGGATATAACTTGGGAAAAAACAAGTACTTTAAACCTTGGTTTAGACTTTGAGTTTTTTAAAGAAAGTATCTTGTCAGGAAGTTTAGATGTATATAAAAGAATTACAGATGATTTACTTTCAGTAGTAGCTGCAGCACCAGGACAAAGCACTGGAGGAACAGAATTTATAAAAAATGTAGGTTCAATAGACAGTAAAGGAGCAGAAATTACGTTAAATGTTAAAGCTATTAAAAGTGAAAACGTTAATTTAAATTTTAGCAGTAATTTAGCCTATAATTATAGTGAAGTTTCAGATTTAGGTGGTCGTTCCTTGGTTCAAGAAAATGGTTCAGGTTTAAATCAAACAGGAGTTTATTTAGCATTCAACCCACTTGGGCAACAACCTTATTCGGCTTCTGTATATGAACAAATATATGATGTCAATGGTTTGCCAATTGTTGGGGCATATAAGGATTTAAATAATGATGGTAAAATTACTAGTGATGATAAATATTATGTTGCACTAAGACCAAATTGGACTTATGGATTTAGTACAACATTTAATTATAAAAGTTGGGATTTATCAGCAAATTTTAGAGGTCAAATAGGAGGTCAAGTATATAATTTCAAAAAATTGACAAATGGTTATATCCAAAGTGGAGCGCCTTTACAGTCTAATAATTTGAATAATGTTTTGAATTTCTATGAAGGAGCTGCTAGTCCTTTGTTTAATGATTTTAACGGAAATGCAACCTTTTCGGATTATTTATTAGAAGATGCTTCTTTTTTAAGATGTGATAATATCTCTTTAGGGTACAAGTTTTCTAAATTTATTAAAGCATCATCGCTAAGATTATATGCATCTGTAAATAATGCATTTATAGTTACTAAGTATTCTGGACAAGATCCAGAAAATTTTAACGGTATCGATAAAAAATTATATCCAAGACCAAAAACTTTTACTTTCGGTTTAAGTCTTGATTTTTAAAAAATAAATAAATTATGAAAAATTTTAAAATTAATATTATTGGATGTAGTTTGTTCATCCTTTTATTAACAGCTTGTACTAATGATTTAAATACAGAACCAAAATCTGATTTAACATTAGAACAGTTATTAGCACAAGATCCAAATGCAATTGAAGGTTTGATATCTAAAATTTATGGATCATTTGCATTGTCAGGAGCATCTGGACCGGGAAGTACTGATACGCCAGGAGATGATGCTGGAGAATCTCCTTTTCTTAGAGGGATAATAAATTTGCAAGATTTTACTGCAGATGGAATGAAAAATAGATGGGGTGACAATGGGTTAGATCAGTTAACAACCACATCAAATTGGGATGATGATAATAAATTTTTTAGATATTTATACAACAGAGTATACTATACTGTACCTCAGTGTAATAATATAATAAAAGTTATGAATAATGTTGATATCCCTAATAAAGAACAATATGCAGCAGAAATGCGATTTTTACGTTCTTTAGCCTATTATTACATGATAGATTGTTTTGGGAAAGGAGTATTAGTAACAGAAGATGATTTAGGAAGTAGTGTTTTGAAACAACAATCTTCAAGAACCGAAATGTTTAATTTTGTTGAATCAGAACTTCTAGAAGTAGAAAATATATTACCAGTTTCAAATGCATATGGAAGAGCGAATAGAGCTTGTGCACAAATGTTATTATCTAAATTATATTTGAATGCAGAAGTATATACAGGAACAGCTAGATATAATGATGCTTTGATTTATATTAAAAAAGTTATAGATGAAGGCGGTTATAGTTTAGCCCCAAATTTCCAAAGCTTATTTCAAGCAGATAATGATGTTTCAACTGCAAAAAACGAAATAATATATCCTTTAATAGCAGATGCAAATGTTAGTCAAAGTTATGGCAACACAACCTATTTGGTAAACGGAAGTTTAAGTGACGCAACAATGGCTTTAAATAGTTATGGAGCATCTGCAGGTTGGGGTGGACACAGAGCTACAAAAGCATGGTATGGTTTGTTTGGTAATAATGCCGATGCTTTAGACGCATCAAATGATGATAGAGCACATTTGTTTTGGTCAAATCATTTAGATTCAGATCCAACTAAAAGGCATAATTATGAAATGGTTGATTATAAGCAATGGCTTGATGGTTACCCTAGTACAAAGTTTAGAAATACAAGTTATCAAGGGACTACAAATATAACTGCGTTTTCAAGTACAGATTTTCCATTATTTAGATTAGCTGATGCTTATTTGATCTATGCTGAATGTGTCTTAAGAGGCGCTACATCTGGAGATATTAATCAAGGATTAACCTATGTAAATGCTGTAAGAACAAGGTCAAATGCTGACCCAATTACTTTAGCACAATTAAATCTTGATTTTATACTTGATGAAAGAGCTAGGGAACTTAATTTTGAAGGTCACAGAAGAACAGATTTAATTCGTTTCAACAAATTTACTGGTGGGTCATATTTATGGCCTTGGAAAGGAAATGTTAAAGATGGGACATCAATTCCTTCTCATTATAATTTATTTCCTATTCCTTTAAAAGCAATACAAGCAAATTCTAATCTTACTCAAAATCCTGGGTATTAATATAAAAAATAAAAAAATGAATACTATATTTAAGATTACCATTTTTGTGTTTTCACTAATCATTTTTGGTTCATGTGAAAACGATAAGGATCCAGTAGTGTCTAAAAACGGAGTGCTTTTAAGAAAAGATCAAACAATAGTAACTCCAACAATACTTACTCAAGATATAAATACTACAGTTTTTGCAAAATTGAATTGGGACAAAACAGATAATGGAGTAACATCTGTATCAACATATTCAATCATAATTTCTGATCATGATGCAGATCCTAATTTTGAAAATCCCATTGAATATAATGGTTTAGGTTTAGAAGTTAGCCCTGAAAGTAGAATTTGTACTTTTTCGGTAAAAGAGTTTAATGATAATATGAATAAACTTGCAACTTTTAAGTGTAGTGAAATGAATATTGATATTAGAGTAAAATCTAAATTAGGGATAGCTGAAAATGCTTTATACCAATATTCAAATCCAATAACAGTTGCTGTAACAGGGTATTCAACAAGACAACCTATTATAGCTTTTGTTAAAGATGGTGAAATAAGAACAGATTCTACACCAACAATTGTTAGTTCAAGTTTTGATATAATTAATGATTATCAAGGATATATGTATTTAGAACCAGGTAATTATAAATTTTATCAACCTGATGCTTGTGGTAGTTATGATTCACCAACAATTTATGGCGGTAATTCTGGTGTTTTAGAAGTTGGCAATACTGCTACCAGTATTGTTATTGCAACTTCAGGTCATTATTTAGTAAAAGCAGATTTAACAACTGGTAATCAAACCTACTCTGTAAAAAACTTTACCACTTTTGGTATTTTTGGTAAGGCAACAAGACCTGCATTAGATGGGAATCAGGTACCAATGACATACGATTCAGCTTCAAAAACTTGGAAATTAACTGTAGAGTTAAGAAATGGAAATAAATTTAAATTTAAATCTAATTTATGGACAGGAAACATAATAACTCCAAATCCAACACCACCACTTAATATCCAATATCCTCCATATGCACCTGGAACGTCAACATCTTCTGTTTCTATTTTGGGTAAAACAGATGTTCCTTTTGTTTTGAATGAAAATAACATTAGTGGTTCTGGAGACATAACTTTACCAGGAGTTGCGGCAGATAATACCAGAAGTACATATGAAATCATACTAGATGTAAGTAAACCAAGAAATTATACTTATAAATTGACTTTATTACCTTAATTAATCCTAAGATTTTCAAATAAGGCTGTAATCAAACAGTCCTTTTTTTACAAAAAACGCTATGAAAAAAAATATTTTACTAAGTTTATTTTTTTGCTTTTTAACATCAGTAATTTTTTCGCAAGTAACAATTAGTCCAGCAACTTTTAATGTTACCGATCCAATTACAATTACGGTTTCTTTTGCAAGTGCGACTTGCAATACTATGGGAACTGCTCCTGCAAAAGTATATATGCATGCCGGAATTGGAGATTCTACAAATGCATTTGGTTATGCTGTAGTAGGAAATTGGGGTACAGATGACAGTGTTGGTTTAATGACAAACAATGGCAACGGAACTTGGAGTATAACTTTAACACCAAGTACTTATTTTGGATTAAATGCTACGCAACAAGCCAATGCCACTAAATTAGGAATGGTTTTCAGGAATGCTGCTGGAACTCAAACCTTAAAAAAACCAACAGCATGTGCTGATTTTATTTTTAATGTAGGATTTTTTCAAACTTCAATGATTTCACCAACAGAAAACAGTGTCACATTTTTAGCATCTGGTGGTAGTAGAAGTGTACAAGCTACAAATACAAATGGTGCTGCAAACTATAACTTAAAAGCAAATGGAGTAAGTATTGATACTTCAAACAATACTTCTTTTTATTCTTTTCCACATACAAATATTACACAAAACCAAAATTACCAATTAGAAATTACTCAAGGTTCTTCTGTACAAACAAAAAAGTTTTCGGTTATTGTTGACCCAAGTGTAATAACTGAAGTGATGCCTTCTGGATTAGAAGACGGTATAAATTACAATCCTAATGATGCTAGTAAAGCAACATTAGTATTAACGGCACCAGGAAAAGATTATATTTATGTTGCAGGAAGTTTCAATAATTGGCAAC